>MGZO01000049.1:10638-17199 GCA_001802655.1 Hydrogenophilales bacterium RIFOXYD1_FULL_62_11 | reverse complement strand
ACGGCAAGCCGGCGGTGGTGCTGGGCATCCAGAAGCAGCCGGGGGCCAACACGCTGGACCTGACCGACCGCCTCGACGCCACGCTGGCGGAGATTCAGTCCGGTCTGCCCAAGGGCATGAAGATCGAGCGCCACATCTTCCGCCAGGCCGACTTCATCCGCGTCTCCATCGACAACCTGAACAAGGCGTTGATCGAGGGCGCGATTCTGGTGGTGATCATCGTCTTCGCTTTCCTGCTTTCGGCGCGGGCCACGGCAATCAGCCTGGTGGCCATCCCGCTGTCGCTGGTGGCGGCGATCCTGGCCATGAAGGCGCTCGGCGCAACCATCAATACCATGACGCTGGGCGGCATGGCCATCGCGCTGGGGGCACTGGTGGACGACGCCATCATCGTGGTCGAGAACATCGTGCGCCGTTTGCGCGAGAACCGCGCCAAGCCTGCGGAGCAGCAGGTCAACGTGTTGCATCTGGTATACGAGGCGACGCGCGAGATTCAGGGCTCGATCGTGTTCGCCACCCTGATCATCATGCTGGTGTTCCTGCCGCTGTTCTTCCTCTCCGGCGTCGAGGGGCGGCTGATGGCGCCGCTTGGTCTGGCCTATGTGGTGTCGCTGGCTGCCTCGCTGGTGGTGGCAATCACGGTGACGCCGGTGCTGGCCGCGCTGCTGCTGCCGAACTCGAAGACGGTGCGCGAGAGTGTCGAGCCGCGTTTCATCCACCGCCTCAAGGCCGGCTACCGCCGCGTGCTGGACGCGACGCTGAGGCGCTGGAAAACCGTGGCCGGGATCAGTGTGGCGACGCTCGCGGTCGCGCTGGTCGCGCTGTCCTTCGCCGGCCGTGCCTTCCTGCCCGACTTCAACGAAGGCACGCTCACGGTGGGCATGGCCACGCTGCCCGGCACCGCCCTGGAAGAATCCGACCGCCTCGGCCGGATGGTGGAGAACATCCTGCTGTCGCATCCCGAGGTGGTGGCGACGGCGCGCCGCACTGGCCGCGCCGAGGGTGATCCCCACGCCATGGACGTGTCGGCCTCGGAAATGGAGGTGACGCTGAAGATGGGCGCACGCAGCAAGGAAGACTTCCTCGCCGCGCTGCGCGAGGATTTCGCCAGCGTGCCCGGCACCCAGATCGTTGTCGGCCAACCCATCTCGCACCGCATCGATCACATGCTGTCGGGCAGCCGCTCGAACATCGCGGTGAAGATTTTCGGGCCGGACCTGGGCGAGTTGCGCCGGCTGACCCAGCAGGTGAAGGGCATCGCCCAGGCCGTGCCGGGCGCGGTCGATGTCACCGACGAACAGCAGACCGACATTCCCTTCCTCACCATCCGCTTCCGCCGCGATGCCCTGGCGCAGCATGGCCTCAGCATCCGCGAAGTGTCGGAAGCCATCGAGGCGGCCTTCTCCGGCCTGCCGGTGAACCGCGTGCAGCAGGGGCAGGCAAGCTTCGACCTGGTGCTCCGCTTCGATCCTGCGACGCGGGCGAACATCGACGCGGTGCGCGCCACCCTCATCACCACTGCCGACGGCGCGCGTCTGCCCTTGTCGGCGCTGGCCGACATCCGCAACGACCGCGCGCCATATTCCATCAGCCGCGAGAACGTGCAGCGCAAGATGGTGGTGATGGCCAACGTAGCCGGTCGCGATCTGGCGAGCGTGGTGGCCGATATTCGCACGCAGGTGGCGGCAGGGGTGAAGCTGCCCGCCGGCTATCACATCGAATACGGCGGCCAGTTCGAGAGCGCGGAAGCGGCCTCGCGCACGCTGCTGGTGCTGGGGGTGGCGGTAACGGTGGGCATCTTCCTGCTGCTGTTCATCGCCTTCCGCACGGCACGCGATGCGCTGCTGGTCATGCTAAACCTGCCGCTCGCGATGATCGGCGGTGTAATCGGTGTATTCGCCGCCGGCGGCGTGCTGTCGGTAGCGTCGATCATTGGTTTCATCACCTTGTTCGGCATCGCCACCCGCAACGGGGTGATGATGATCTCGCACATCCACCATCTGGTGGAGCACGAAGGGGTGCGCGATGCGGCGGAAGCGGTGAAGCGCGGTGCGGAGGAACGGCTGGTGCCGATCCTGATGACCGCGCTCGCCGCCGGCCTGGCACTCGTGCCGCTGGCGCTCGCCGCAGGTGAACCGGGCAGCGAAATCCAGGCGCCGATGGCGGTGGTCATCCTGTGCGGCCTGCTCAGTTCGACCTTGTTGAACATGATCGTCGTGCCGGCTCTTTACCTGCGCTTCGGTGCGATCAACCACCTGCTGGAAAATGGCGACACATTGCACCAGCACGCCGTTGAAGGCACCAGTCCTGTCTGAATTTCGCAAACTTGATTTTTCCAACTGAAAAGGAGTCAACCATGAAATCGTCCATCCTCTCGCTGTGGGCCGCCGCCGGTCTTGCCGCCGCGCTGAATGCCTCCCCCGTCTTCGCCGGCGCGGGCCACGACCATGGGCCAAAGTACGGCGGCGTGGTGCGCGAAGTCAAAAACGTGACTTACGAACTGGTCGCCAAACCTGACTCGCTGACGCTCTACGTCAACGATCACGGCAAGCCGGTCCCGACCCAAGGCGCCCAGGCGGAGGCTGTGATCTACGCCAGCAACGACAAGGCCACGGTCAAGCTGGAGCCTGCCGGCGAGAACCGGATGATGGCCAAAGGCAGCTTTCGCGTCGGCGTCGGCGTGCGGGTGGCGCTCACGACCACCCTGCCCGGGAAACCCCCGGCAAAGGTGACCTTCAACCTAAAATGAGCCTGATGCGCCGGCCACGTTTCTCGTGAGCAATCCCCGTTCCGCCATCTGGCCGGCCCTGGCTGCGGCCGCCCTGTTCGGCGGCAGCACGCCGCTGGTCAAGTTGCTGGTGGGCGAGTTGCCGACCCTGCTGCTGGCCGGGCTGCTTTACCTGGGCAGCGGCCTCGGGCTGGCTGCGATCCGCCTGCTGCGGGATCGCGGCTGGAAACCGAGCGGGCTGGCAACCGGGGAATGGCGCTGGCTTGCCGGTGCCATCCTCTTCGGCGGACTGCTGGGGCCGGTGCTGCTGGTGTTTGGCCTCACCCATACCGATGCGGGCGCCGCCTCCCTCATGCTCAACCTGGAGGCAGTCTTCACGGCCGTGCTGGCTTGGGTGATCTTCAAGGAAAACGCCGACCGCCGTATCGTGCTCGGCATGCTGCTCATCGTCGCGGGCGGTGCGGTGCTCGCCTGGCCCGCCGCCGACAGCGCGTCCCCGGACTGGATCGGCCCCCTGGCCATCGCCGCCGCCTGCTTGTGCTGGGCCATCGACAACAACCTGACGCGCCGGGTTTCCGGCTCGGATGCCCTGTTCATCGCTGGGGCAAAGGGCTGGACGGCAGGCGTCGTCAACACCAGCCTTGCCTTGTTATTGGGGGCATCCTTGCCCGCCTGGTCCACCGCGGGCGCAGCCATGGCAGTGGGCCTGCTGGGTTATGGCCTGAGCCTGGTTCTTTTTGTGCGGGCATTGCGGAATTTGGGCACGGCCCGCAGCGGCGCTTATTTCTCCACGGCACCCTTCGTCGGTGCCTCTATCGCCATCCTGCTGTTGGGCGAAGCGACGCCTGCGCCGTTCTGGGTCGCCGCCTTCCTGATGGGGATTGGGGTTTGGCTGCATCTGACCGAGCATCACGAGCATGAGCACTCGCATGAGCCGCTCGAACACACCCATCCACACGTTCACGACGCGCATCACCAGCACGAGCACGATTTCGACTGGGATGGCACCGAGCCGCACAGCCATCAGCACAGGCATGCGGTCTTAACCCACAAACATCCCCACTTCCCGGACATCCATCACCGCCATGGGCATTGAGCCCCCGGTCTACGAAATCCTTGAATGTCTGCGTTGGATCAATGATCGATCCGTCGTGCTGATTACGCTGGCTGACTGAATCTGGCCGAGAGTGATAGTTAGGCTGATGCTCTCCAAAGCAGCCACTGGAAAAAACGGTTGCCGTGCAATGACCACAATGTGGCAACCATACCAGATAGGTGCTCCCGGCCAGGAGCAGACGCTCCGGGTGAGTAACAACCGACAAGTGCTCGGCCGAAGCCGCCGCTGGGAGTTTGACTCGACTACTACCGCTATGGATTCATTACCGGACGTACGCCATAAAATCTACCGAACGGTAGCTTACTGATTTCCTCTGCAGCAGGGACCCTGAACAGACAGTCGTGGCTTGTGTCTACAGCTTCTTTTATGAGGTGCGATAACGGACACTCGCCAAGGGCTGCTCGATTTGCCTGAATCAGTAGCAGTGATCGTTCGCACCATTCTCCTCACGCAGGCAATGTGAGTTGGAACCGTGTGGATTGATCAGTGGACGCCACTGCGATTGAGCCGCCATGCGCCTCAACAATGGATTTGACGATGGCAAGCCCCAGCCCGGCTCCATCGCCTTTGCGCTGACGTGAAGGATCGACGCGATAGAAGCGGTCGAATAGTCGGGGAAGGTGCTCAGCCGGGATTTTCATGCCCGGGTTCTCGACAGAAATGGTGGCTTTATCTCCTTGCCCGGCCAGTGATACTTGCACGGTTTGGCCTGGTGGAGTGTGTCGGATGGCGTTCGATATGAGGTTGCTGAGCGCACGCCGCAACATTAGCCGGTCGCAGGGAACGCTGGCAATGCCCGTCTGGGCCAGCGAAACGCCGCGTTCTTCCGCCCAGGCATCAAAGTAATCAAACAAATCCCGTGTTTCATGAGCTAGATCGACTGTCTCCAGGCCCGGTTTGAGCCGGCGGTTGTCGGCCTGGGCAAGGTAGAGCATGTCGCCAACCATCTGGGCCATGCGTTCATACTCCTCCAGGCTGGAATAAAGGACCTCTTTGTACTCGTCCTTGCTGCGTGCGCTGGAAAGCGCCACCTGGGTCTGGGTCATGAGGTTGGATATGGGAGTGCGCAGTTCGTGCGCAATGTCGGAAGAGAACTCGGAGAGTCGTCGGAAGGAGTCGTCCAGGCGGGCCAGCATGGCGTTAAAGGTGGTCGCGAGGGGCTTGAGTTCCTTAGGCAGGCTTGAAGTCGGCAGGCGGTCTGCCAAGCGTTCGGCGGAAATTCCAGCCATCATGGGGGTGACCTGACGCAAAGGGGAGAGGCCCCAGCGAGTGGCTATCCAGCCCAGGCCAGCGGTGACCAGGCCGGCCAGAGCGATGGCGAGGGCCAAGACTGACTGGAACTTGTTCATAAAGAGGTCATGGTGCTGGATGTTCAGTGCCACCGCTACTGTATAAGGCTTGCCATTTCCTGTGGTGATCGACACGGCCATGCCCCGGTAGCTTGTCCCGGACTGCTTCCATTGCTGCAAGGTGCCGGTCGTACACCCGGCTGGCTGGGCTAGGCAGTCATTCAGCAATGTTTGTGGAAAATCGGCGCCCGAGGTAGTGAACCATATCTCGCCCGTCGCATCCGTCACCACCACCGCGAGACCATGGTGGCCGACCAGGGCGTCATCCAGTAGTTGGGGCAGAAGATCCAGGTCTTTCTGGCTGGAGGCGTGCCTGAATAAATTCTGGATGAGTTCCAGCTTGCCATTGAGTTCGTGTCGATCGCCCTGCTCGAAATGGGCATCCACCACTTGCGTCAGGAAATAGCCTGTCGTCAGCAGAACCAGGGAAGCGGCCGCTGCGAAAAGCAGGCTGATCCGGGCGGTCAGTGACAGGGTTTTCATGGAGCCAAGTCTTCCGGGAAGGTTTCCAGCACGTAGCCCATTCCCCGCACGGTGTGGATGAGTTTGGATTCAAAACCCTCGTCGATCTTGGCCCGCAGCCGGCGTACCGCGACGTCGATGACGTTGGTGTCTGAATCGAAATTCATGTCCCATACCTGCGAGGCGATCAGGCTGCGCGGCAGCACTTCTCCCTTGCGGCGCAGAAACAGTTCCAGCAGGGCGAATTCCTTGGCAGTAAGTTCGATCTTGTGTCCCGCCCGCATGGCCCGGCGCCGCAGCAGATCCAGTTCCAGATCGGCCGCCTTGAGGACGGTGGATTCCAGGCTGTTATGCCCGCGGCGCACCAGACTGCGCACCCGGGCCAGCAGTTCGGCAAAGGCGAAGGGCTTCACCAGATAATCGTCGGCGCCCAGCTCCAGCCCCCTGACCCGGTCCTCGATCTGGTCGCGCGCCGTCAGGAACAGCACCGGCATGTCGATTCCGGCCCGGCGCACGCCTTCGAGCACCTGCCAGCCATTGAGGCCGGGCAGCATCACATCCAGGATCATTAGGTCGTAGTGGCCGGTTTTGGCAAGTTCCAGCCCGTCCCAACCGTCGCGCGCCAGATCCGTGACGAAGCCGGCCTCGGTGAGCCCCTGCTTCAGGTAATCACCCGTCTTGGGCTCGTCTTCGACAATCAATATTTTCATTGTGGGAAATACTCGCCTGGATGCATGCATCCTGCCACAGCCCACACCTGCAGAGGCATCGCATTACAGATTTGTAATTCAGCCGTCAGATTCATGTTGGGTGCGCCCCCTCAGGATGCAGTCAAATCTGAATTGGAGAGCAGCCCCACATGAAACGTTATTCGATGCCTCATTCTTTGCTTTCTTTGGCGATGC
>MGZO01000049.1:10429-10602 GCA_001802655.1 Hydrogenophilales bacterium RIFOXYD1_FULL_62_11 | reverse complement strand
CCGGTCTGGGCGAATGCCGCCGCCACCGCGACAGGCAGCGCCCCGGTCCTCCAGGGTACGGAGTTTGACCTCGTGATCGCGGAAACGCCAGTCAACTTCACCGGCACGCCGCGCATGGCGACGACCATCAACGGATCGATTCCTGGGCCAACGCTGCGCTGGCGGGAGGGCGA
>MGZO01000049.1:2859-10364 GCA_001802655.1 Hydrogenophilales bacterium RIFOXYD1_FULL_62_11 | reverse complement strand
TCTTGCCATTCGAGATGGACGGGGTGCCGGGAATCAGCTTCAAGGGCATCCCGCCAGGAGAAACCTTCACCTACCGCTTCAAGGTGGAGCAGACCGGCACCTACTGGTACCACTCGCACTCCGGCATGCAGGAGCAGACCGGCATGTACGGCGCCATCGTCATCGAAGCGGCCGGCGGCGAGACGATTCAGGCGGATCGCGACTACGTCGTGCAGCTGTCGGACTGGACCGACGAAGATCCGATGCGCGTCTTCGCCAAGCTCAAGATGCAAAGCGACTACTACAATTTCAATCAGCCAACGGTCGTCGATTTCTTTCGCGACGTCTCGCGCGACGGATACAAGGCAGCGTTCGACAAGCGCAAGATGTGGAACGAGATGCGCATGAACCCGACCGATCTGGCCGACATCTCGGCATACACCTACACCTATCTCGTTAACGGCACCACCCCGGCCGGTAACTGGACCGGGCTGTTCCGCCCGGGCGAGCGCGTGCGGCTGCGTTTGATCAACTCCGGCGCGATGACGTTCTTCGACGTGCGCATTCCAGGGCTGAAGATGACCGTGGTGCAGGCCGACGGCCAGGACGTCGAGCCGGTGACGGTGGATGAGATCCGCATCGGGGTGGCCGAAACCTACGACGTGATCGTCACCCCCAGGGATGACGCCTACACGATCTTCGCGCAGTCGATGGATCGCACCGGCTTCGCGCGCGGCACGCTTGCTACCCGTCAGGGGCTGGCTGCCACGGTACCGGAACCGGACAAGCCCGAATGGTTGACCATGGCTGACATGATGGGCGACATAGGCGGCGGCATGGCCGGTATGGAACACGGTAGTTCCGGCGGCATGAACGGGATGGCCGGCATGAGCGGCATGGATCACGGGGCAATGGCCATGGACCACAGCAAGCACGCCATGCCAGACGGAATGGCCATCGGCGGAAAACTGGCCAAGCCGAGTACGCAGGCGCGCCACGCGAAAACCGAATATGGCCCGAGCACCGACATGCGGGTGGATATGGCGCGCACCAATCTGGATGACCCCGGGATTGGCCTACGCAACAACGGCCGCCGCGTGCTGACCTACGCCGATCTCCACACGATAGGCGGGCCGATCGATCCGCGCGGTGCGGAGCGCGAGATCGAGCTGCATCTGACCGGCAACATGGAGCGATATGCCTGGTCGCTCGACGGACTCGAGTTCGGGAAATCCACGCCTGTGCATTTCCGGTATGGCGAACGGGTGCGCATCATTCTCCACAACGACACCATGATGACCCACCCCATGCACATGCACGGGATGTGGAGCGAACTGGAAAGCCCGGATGGGCAGTTCCTGGCGCGCAAGCACACCATCAACGTGCAGCCGGCACAGCGTGTCAGCTTCCTGGTCAGCGCGGACGCCCTCGGCCGCTGGGCCTGGCACTGCCACCTGCTCCTGCATATGGATGCGGGCATGTTCCGTCAAGTGGTGGTGGCGTGAGCGCCGACAGCAACGAGAGGAATATGAAGATGACAAACAAGCGAATGAATGTACTTGCAATGGCAATCATCGGCCTTGGAGTGACGCCTGTCTGGGCGCAAACCAGTCCCGCCGCCGAGACGATGGATCATGCTCAGCATCAGGGTTTGCCATC
This sequence comes from Hydrogenophilales bacterium RIFOXYD1_FULL_62_11, assembly GCA_001802655.1. Taxonomy (GTDB): domain Bacteria; phylum Pseudomonadota; class Gammaproteobacteria; order Burkholderiales; family Thiobacillaceae; genus Thiobacillus. The sequence continues at coordinate 8,726 of MGZO01000049.1, read as the reverse complement.
CCCTGACGCGGTCCAGCCCCCGGCGGCCCAGGATGCGATGCCGGCAATGGACCACAGCGGTATGAAACCGGAAAAGACGCAAACCGCCGTTGAAATGCCGGGCATGGATCATGGCAACCCGTCAGCACCGCAGCAGGGTACGGCGGCAATGGATCATGGCGAAATGAACATGCAGGGGGGGGCTGCCCCGCCCGACGCACGCGACCCGCATGCCTACTCGGGTGGCTACACCCTAGACAGCGGTAAATACGCCCTCCCTGGACCTCGCCAGCTTCGTCTTGCCGATGAGCACAGCTTCGGCAGCCTGCTGGTTGACCGTCTGGAGCGCGTGGACACGCGCGAGGGGAATGCCATCGCCTACGAAGCCCAGGCCTGGTTCGGGCGCAACTACGACCGGCTGGTCATCAAGGCGGAAGGCGATTATGACAAGGGCAAGCTGCAGGAAGCCCGCACCGAGCTGCTCTGGGGTCATGCCATTGCCACGTTTTGGGATACGCAGCTGGGCGTGCGCTACGACAGCGGCGTGGGCCCCGATCGCGGCTGGCTGGCCTTCGGTGTGCAGGGCCTCGCACCCTACTGGTTCGAGGTCGATGCGGCGGCCTATGTCGGCGACAACGGAAGAACCGCGTTCCGCCTGGGTGCGGAATACGAGTTGCTGCTCACGCAGAAGCTTGTCTTGCAGCCGCGCCTAGAAATCAACGCCTACGGAAAAAGTGACGAGGCCCTGGGTATCGGCAGCGGTCTTTCCGACGGCGTGGCGGGCCTGCGTCTGAGATACGAATTCACACGCCAGTTCGCACCCTATATAGGCGTGGAACGCGTCGAGAAATTCGGCAAGACCGCCGATCTGGCCCGCGCTGCGGGCGAAAAAACGGATGAAACACGCTGGGTTGCCGGCGTGCGTTTCTGGTTCTGATGTATTGCAACGACGATCGAATCACTCAACCCATTAGGAGCAACTTTATGAAACTGAAGACACTGTCAATTCTGATTTTTGGTGTGCTACCGGCTATTGCCCTGGCAGCGGGGGAGCACGACATGGATGGCCACAAGATGATGCCAGGCGGCCATGACATGTCGGCCATGGAGAAGACAGCACCTCCGTCGATGATGGGCAAGCCAGGTGACTCGGCCAAGGTGGACCGCACCATCGAAGTCACCATGGACGATGCCATGCGATTCACGCCGGACAATATCAGCGTCAAGGCCGGCGAGACCGTCCGCTTCTTCGTCAGGAATGCCGGCAAGATTCCGCATGAAATGGTGATCGGCAGCCTGGACGATCTCAAGGCGCACGCCGACATGATGCGCAAGATGCCCGGCATGGAGCATGCCGATCCCAACATGATCACGCTGAAGGCCGGCCAGCGCGGCGGGATCGTCTGGCAGTTCGACAAGGCGGGGACCGTGGATTTTGCCTGCTTGATCCCTGGTCATATGGAGGCCGGCATGATGGGCAAGGTGATGGTCGAGTGACGGCTTGAAATGCCTGGCGATATCATCCACCGGCGGGCGGATAGCGGCCCTGAACATCGGGCTGCACAGAGGGGCAAGCCTCAACCCAGCCGATGTTTCAACGCTTCCAGATCGACCAGGCTGCAACTGATTTTTCGCGTTGTCAGGCAGTCGGTATCGCCAGGTTTGTGTTCGAACGAACACTGCCGCGCCTGAAGCATCTCCCAATCCTCTGAGCTGTAAGCATTGGGCGGCAGGTTAGGCGGGTAGTACACGCAGCTGAAGCAAAGATCTTCAGTCTCAACACTGTTTTCAAACATGGAATGTCCTGTTTATATCGGTTGAAACAGGCTCTATCACCGCTTTATTCAAGCCATAACAAGGGGTATTTACGGGATGGCAAGGCCGATGGCAGTAATCTCATGAGCATTCCCCAAAGGCCAAGGTTCTCCACAGAGCGCCTATCACCGGACGAAGATGACACAAATGTAATCCATTTGTCAGGTTGATGTGGCGAACCCCATTCCATACTGATCTCAATCGTGAATAAAGGCCTCGTATGAAAAACGTTGTTGCCACTCTTCTCATCGCCAGTCTGGCCCAGGCGGGTTGGGCTGCTCCGGCAACCCCGGTGATTGATGTCTACAAGAGTCCGACTTGCGGGTGCTGCAACAAGTGGATCGATCACCTCAAGGCCAATGGCTTTGGCGTCAGAAGTTACGACACCGACAATGTGGCGCAACACAAAGCTCGCCTTGGCGTGCCACCCAGTTACGGATCCTGCCATACCGCAGAGGTTGGCGGATATGTGATCGAGGGCCACGTCCCAGCCAGGGAAATCAATCGCCTGCTCAAGGAAAAGCCCCAAGCCCGCGGGTTGGTGGTGCCGGCCATGCCGGTCGGGTCGCCTGGCATGGAAGCAGAGGGCCGCAAGGATCCCTACAAAGTGTTTCTCGTGAACCGGAATGGGTCTACCCGGACTTACGTCCAATATTGAAAAGCGTGCACATGAAGTCTATTTTGAATAATTTGGTCCTTGGCCTGAGTTTGGCCCTCGTACTGCCTGCCTGGGCCGATACGCACCACCCAAGCCACGCCGGCGCTGCAAACCACGCCGCCATGCTCACCGAAGGCGTGGTGAAAAAAGTGGACAAAGCCCAAGGCAAGCTCACCCTCAAACATGGTCCTTTGGAGAACCTCGACATGCCCGGCATGACCATGGTTTTTCGCGTCCAGGACGCCAGTTGGCTCGACCGGGTAAAGCCCGGCGACACCATCCGGTTCCTCGCTGACAGGGTGGATGGCGTATTCACTGTGACCACGCTCGAAGTCGTCAACCCTTAATTTTCATTTTCCCTATGCAAAGGAGTTAACCATGAAACGCCACGCACTATTTGCCGCCCTGATGCTGTCCGCTCTGGCTATGCAGCCTGTACTCGCCGTTGACGCGCACCACCCTGACCAGAAAGCCGGCGCGACGGCGCCCGCCGCCGATCAGACGATTCAAAAGATGCAAGCCAATACCAAGCGAATGCAAAGTCAGCTGGAACAGATGGCTAAGTCAAAGGACCCGATTCAGCGCCAGAAACTGATGCAGGAACATATGCAGACCATGCAGGAAAACATGATGGCGGGGAAAAGCATGATGGGCGGCATGATGGACTGTCCGATGATGAAGGACGGAATGATGGGTGGTGGCATGGACATGATGGGGGGCAAAGGTGGCATGGCAGGACAGGACGACATGATGAAAAGGCGCATGGACATGATGGAAAAGCGCATGGACATGATGCAGAAGAATATGGGTATGCCTCAGAGCAGCCCCGAGAAACCGGTCAAGTGAGCGAGGTTCAGGGCGCCGGACAAATGAGGCTGGGGCATGCTTGGCTTTGAACATTACGGCATGGGGTGGGGGATGGTCCTGGTCTGGCTCATACCTATCCTGCTGATCGCCCTGATCGCCCTGGTCGTCCGCAACGTCATCAGTGACCGGAATGGAAAACCCGAGAACACGTCTCTGGACATCCTGGAAGCACGTTATGCGCGCGGTGAAATCGATCGGGATGAGTTCCTGAAACGGCGCGCCGATCTGACGGAGTAAAGCCGTGACTATCCGCTGATCCAATGATCGTCGAGAGTGCTGCCCGGCCAAACAAAGGAGGAAGTATGAAGTCTGTTTCGAACGTACTTTGGGCACTGACTATTACCATTGCCGCGGCGACCACCACACTTGCTGGGCATGCAGGTCCGTTGCCCATGCCCCCGAGCTTCACTGATGAGCTGGCACCAGAGGCGGTTTTGCGCACCTACCCCCTCGGCGTCATCACCAAACAAGCCGCCTTCAGCCACCACGGTAAAGCTGTCCGTACCCTGATCCTGCCCAACGGCAAGGAAGGCTGGGTGTATGAAGTGGGTGGCAAGCAAGCCCAAACCTATCAGCATCCCAATCCCACAAAGGAAAGGCATACCGTCTACGAAACCGGGCCGGGCAATGGTGTGCGCCTCTACACTCTGGAGTTCGACGATAAAGGCGTGGTAATTGACGTGCTTTACAACGAGCAGGGACGACACGATGGCCTCACTGCCGTGCAGGCACAGCGCAAGGTCCGCGGCGAGGGCACTCTCAAGGGCGAGGATCACGGCGTTAAATGACAGAGGCCTTGACTCCGCACGTTGTACTTGCCGCCGCTAGCCGAGGCCGATCTCCGGCAGTCCGCTCGCCTTAACAAAGGGAGGCTGAATCATGGACAAGCTGAATCCCTGGCGCGTCGGCGGTGCAGTGGCAATGACGGCGGCAATCATCAATCTGGTGTGTGTGGTAGCGGTCTATCTGTTCCCGGAAGGGACGGTCAACTTTGTGAACGCCTCGGTTCACGGCTGGACTGTCCATACTCAGGAGCGACAAGCCATGGACGTTGGGTGGGCTTGCCTATGGCCTGTTCGGCGTCAGCTTGACCGGGTTCCTGAGCGGCGCACTGCTCGTCTACAGTTAGCCAGTAATACACGCTTATCCGCTTCATGTGCGCCAGCACACATACATAAACCCCCTCGATGTCGTGGCGCTCCTCAAACTGTCCAAGGCCACCTACGGCAAGATGATCCAGAACCTGGTTTGGGCGACCGGCTATAACGCGTTCGCCATCCCTCTGGCAGGCGGCGCAATGTACGCCTGGGGCGTGCTGCTCTCCCCCGCACTGGGCGCGGCGCTGATGGCCGCCAGTACCGTGATTGTCGCCATCAATGCTCGCCTGCTCCGCATATCCCGAGGTTCCGATACAACTGCGGCGATGCCGGTAGGCAAGAAAGGCGGCGACCCTCAACAACAGATCGCCAAGCGAGCCTATGACCTGTATGAGCAGCATGGCCACCAGAAGGGCCACGAGAAACAAGACTGGCTGCAGGCAGAGCAGGAAATACAGAGAGATGATCGCGACAAAGATTGAATACGCGCTATCGAATTCTTGCGTAACGATACGCGGCAATCCCTATAAACAGGAGGTAATGATCATGATGCAAGGTAACTGGATGGGTGGCTGGGAAACCGGCTATATGAGCGGGTGGGGCGGATTATGGATGGTGCTGATCGTGGTCCTGGTCATTGCCGGGATTGTTGTGATCATGCGTAAAAAGTAATGACCATGATTTAAATGCTTTAGCTCGGCTTTATCTCACCACCTTGTCACACCCCATACACACTGGCGGCCCCGCTCACAGGTCAAAGGGGTCAGCTTCGGAATTAAATTAACCGCGAACTCCCAACACATCATAGCTGGAAGCCAGATAGCGTTTACTTACGGATGACCGCAACCAATGAACAGAAATTCGATGAACATGCCTCGATTGTCTCCTCCGGGTCGGGAGCGCGAGTTCGCTGTCTTGGAAAGCTGCCGTTCAGCGTGAACGTCGAATCGGTGGCCGGTAAGTGGCGCATAGCGGACCCGGTTAGTGCGGTATGCCACCGGCAGCTCTGGCCGAGGAGGCGACGCCGGCCCGGCGCATCACAACTGGCAGGTACTCGGCCAAATGAGACATTGGCCTTTTGATTGGCCGTGTCGGCTGTACTTGCAAAACCGGTCATTGGCTCGACTCGTTTCAAACCCGCAACCCGTTCCAATTTCAACCCGCCATTTCTGCGGGTTGGGGTGGCAGTCATCATTCTGTCATTCACTCAGTCGAGCATGACGCCGTCCTCAACGTCGGCTCGCCACCATGCCGCTACTCGCGCACAACGATTTGCCCTATCTGCCCGACGGCTTGTGCGACATTGAGCCGCCGCGGATGCCGTATCCCATGTGGCTCTCGTTGGCGCTCTTTCTCGGCATATTCGCCGTGCTGCAATGGGCGTGGAGCGAATCACGCGACACCTGGGTCGAGCGGCTGGTGATTCATGAAGTCACGGTCAAGACCGCCGC
>MGZO01000049.1:0-2852 GCA_001802655.1 Hydrogenophilales bacterium RIFOXYD1_FULL_62_11 | reverse complement strand
GTTCAGCTCATCACCCCCGAAGCGAACGCCAAACCCGTCGCCGCCAGCATCAAGGCCCCCGGCGGCGGGCTCAACATCCTCAACGGCTGCGAAGGCACCGAAGTTATGTTCCTGCTCATTGCCGCCTTTGCCGCCGTGAGCTTGGGCTGGCGGCAAAGGCTTGTCGGGCTGGCACTGGGGTTGATCCTGGTCTTTGCTCTCAACCAGGCACGCATCCTCGCCCTGTTCTATGCCTTCCGCAATGATCGCAGCCTGTTCGACCTGCTGCACACCACCGTCCTGCCCGCCGTTCTGATCGCCACGGTCGCCCTATATTTTTATGCCGTCCTCCACCGCAGCCGCCTGGCCTAGCCCGGGCCGCTTCGCGCTGGTGCTCATCCTTGGTTTCGCACTGACGCTGGCCGCCGCCTGGATGTGGGGCGCAACGCTGATCGAAGCCATCCTGCCCGCTACACGCATCGTCCTGGGCTGGATCGACGACCGCTTCGGAATAGTCTTTCTTGGCGTCGAGCACAACTGGCAGGACACTGTGGTGCGGCTGCGGGTCTCACCGGTGGAAATGTTCGTGATGGGCGGTCAGGTCATCAATGCCAGCAATACGCACTGGCTGGAAGTCACCACCACCAGCGGCGCCATGCTGCAAAGCCTGGTGATTGCCCCGGCTATCGCTCTCGCGTTGCCTGGCTCGGTGTTGACGCGAATTTCCGCCTTTGCACTCGCCGCGTTACTGGCTTTCGGCTTCATGCTCCTAGACCTACCCCTCACCCTGTTTGCGTTTACCTGGGACATGCTGATCGACGGCCTGGAGCCGGATCGCTTCTCGCCGCTAATGATGTGGCACGAGTTCCTGCACGCGGGCGGCAGGCTCGGGATCGCGGTGGCGCTGGGGGTGGCGGGTTGGAGTTTGGCTACACGCAAAGCCGCATGAACCTGTCTGGTTCATAAATTTCAAATTCTGTCTATACAACTTTAGTTTAAGAGCCGGATAGCTCATAAATACGCTGGATGAACCTGAGGTAACTGACACACTCATTCCGTAGCCTTCTCCCTGTCCAGCCCTTGGGAGAAGGCTCGTGAACCAACAACAAATCGCCGCGCTATTGCTTGCACTGACCGTGAGTTCATCGGTCCATGCGACTGACGATGACGCTCGCGCCAAAGGAATCAAGTGGCTGGTGCAAACCCAGAAGGGCGATGGGTCATTTGTTGGCTTGCAGGGTCTGGAAGTGCAGTCCACCTCGGCAGCGGTGGAAGCAATGCTCGCGGCGGGGATGACACGTTCCCCACAATATGCGCGTGCACTCACCTGGCTGTCCAACGCACCGGGAGGCAGCCTGGATTCGCGTGCGTGGCAGGTTGCCGCGCTGGCAGCGGCGGGACGTGATGCCAAAGCCATTGCAGGCATGATCCGTGACGAGCGCAACACCACGGTTGCGAAGGCCGGCACCCTTCAGTACATCAGCGGCGCCACCTACACGACTTGGGGGGCATACCCGGGCTACGGCGCAGGCTCGCTGGATACTGCCCTCGGTTATGGCGCGCTGCGTAGCGCGGCTGTGTCATATACGAATGACACCCTGGATATGACGGCCACGGCCTTGTGCATTATTCTGCCTGCGCAACTTGCCAGTTCGCCATGGAGCGGGGCATGGCCTCATGCGCTGCCGCAAAACGGCCAGCCATCGCATGCCGCGACCGGCTCGCTGGCGGCTACCGCGATCATGCTCTTCGAACTCAAGAAGCAGCGTCAGGCCGCGCGCTTCCAGTCGATAAGCGCTTGCGGAAAATCGTCCCCAGGAACGATCGACACCGCCATGACCAGCGCAAAGACCTGGCTCATTGCCCAGGCCAACGGCGACGGCGGCTTCGCCGAACGCAATCCGCAAACCACCAATCTTGAAGCTTCCGCGCCGGTGACCACGGCCATGGCGATCCGTGCGCTGGCACTGTTCGCCGCGGAAGGCGACACCGCTGCCGGCACCGCGATCGCGAACGCCCGCACCTGGCTGGACGCCCAGCAAAACACCGACGGCAGCTGGCGCGGCGATCCATTCGTCACCGCCCGCGTCGTGGCCGCGCTGCCTGCCGCTGCGGGGGCGCAGCTCACCGACAGCGATCAGGATGGCCTCACCGATGTGGTGGAACAGCAGCTTGGAACCCAGACTCTGGTTGCTGACGCGCAGAGCCAACTCGATCCGAATGCCAATTCCGTGCCGGGGCTTACCGCGACCTCGTTCAGCGTTGCTGCCAACCTCAACGAAGCATTCAGCTACACCGTTTCCGCTTCGGGAGGCAACGGCCCGTTCGCCTTTGCACTCTTAAACGGCGCCTTGCCACCAGGGCTCACGATGGCGGCCAACGGCCTGATATCCGGTTCGCCTTCAGCATCGGGCAGCTATGCCTTCGATTACGAAGTCACTGACGCGGCCAGCACCAAAACCCTGGTCATTGGCCGCATTGATGTGGCGGAGGTGTCATTACCCTCCGATGGCGATGTTCCATTGCCCGCCTGGGCCCTGGTAGCGCTGGGGGCGGGGCTCCTCGGCGCCATGCGCCGCCATTCATGGCGTGCGTCTGCCTGACGCACGCGCCCAAATCGCACAAACAAAAAAGATCATCTAGGGAGCAACCCCATGTCGTGTCCGACCCTACACTGCCTGATCCTGACGGCCGTCATGAGCCTCTCGGCCTTGGCAGCGACCGCCGCGCCGCACCAGGACATCGCACCCATGCCGGCGGAAGCCGTGCAAGCCGTGCGCGACGCGCAGCACGGGCGCCCCGACCCGATGGTCATGGTGTTGGATCGCCATTTGCGGGAAGGTCTGGAGCTGTCTGATCGCGGCGAGCGGGCT
>MGZO01000048.1:30809-34442 GCA_001802655.1 Hydrogenophilales bacterium RIFOXYD1_FULL_62_11 | reverse complement strand
TTCGGCCGGCGCAGCCAGGGCGTCGGCCACCGGCAGCGCGGCTTCGGCGATCTGTTCGCCAGCGCTCACCGGCGCATCGACCTGCTCCAGACCAAACGCTTCGCGCTCGGCGATCTCTTCGGTGCGCTCCAGAAACGGGTTTTCGTCGAGCATCTGCTCGACCTCTTGCGCCATTTCCAGCGTGGAGAGTTGCAGCAGCCGGATCGACTGCTGCAACTGGGGCGTGAGCGCCAGGTGCTGCGAAACACGCAGGGACAGGCCTTGTTTCATGCCTGGACGTACAGCAGCGCGAAACGGAGATTCGCCGCCGGGCCGCCCCAAGTCGAATCAGCCCCCTCGGGGGGCAGCGCGCCGCGCAGCGGCAAAGCGTGGGGGCCACAAGACGCCGCCGGGCCGCCCCAAGTCGAATCAGCCCCCTCGGGGGGCAGCGAAGTACATGAAATGACGAGCGTGGGGGTCATGCTCACATGCGGAAGTTCTCGCCGAGGTACACACGGCGTACTTCGGCGTTTTCGATGATCTCGGCCGTCGTGCCGCTGGCCAGGACGTGACCGTCGCTGATGATGTAGGCGTGGTCGCAGATGCCCAGGGTTTCGCGCACGTTGTGGTCGGTGATCAGCACACCGATCCCGCGGGACTTCAGGAACCCGATGATGTGCTGGATCTCCAGCACGGCAATCGGGTCGATGCCGGCAAAGGGTTCGTCCAGCAGGATGAAACGCGGGCGCGTGGCCAGGGCGCGGGCAATCTCCACCCGGCGCCGCTCGCCGCCGGACAGGGCGGGCGCGGGCGAATCGCGCAGATGGTCCACCCGCAGGTCCTTGAGCAGTTCATCAAGCCGGCTGGCGATTTCAGGTTCGCTCAGGGCATGGCCGTCCACATCGTGCTGCAACTCCAGCACGGCGCGCACGTTTTGCGCCACCGTGAGCTTGCGGAAGATCGAGGCTTCCTGGGGCAGGTAACCCAGGCCCATGCGGGCACGGCGGTGGATCGGCAGGGCTTCGATGCGCTGGCCGTCGAGCAGGATCTGCCCACCATCGGCGCGCAGCAGGCCGACGATCATGTAGAACGAGGTGGTCTTGCCCGCGCCGTTGGGGCCCAGCAAGCCGACCACTTCACCTTTGTCGACCTTGAGGGAGACATCCTTGACCACCTTGCGGCTGCCATAGGCCTTCATCAGACCCTGAACTTCCAGACTGCTGCGCACCGCCATCGCCGGTGGCGTGCTGGCCATGGGCATGGTCGTCACTTCTTCTTCTCGTTGAGATTGGTGCTGGGGCGCAGTTGGGCAGGATCGGTCGCGGCGGGTGCAGGTGCCGTCTCTGCCTCCGGAATGGGTGTCAGCATCGCACGCACCCGCCCGGAGGGGTTGGCGGCGGTGCGGTTGGCGGGGCCACCCTTGACGGTGAACACCTCGGTCAGGCTGTTGTAGGTGATCTGGTTGCCCACGCTTTCGTCGTTGAGCTGGGTGCCACGGTAGCGGCGCAGCACGGCGCTGCCGGTGAACACCACGGTCTGGGCCTTGCCGTCGTATTCGATGCGCTCGCCCTCGCCTTCGATCCACTCGTCCAGGCCCTCGCGCTTCTGGCGGAAGAAGCCAGGCGCTGCCGCCGTGCCGGTCACCACGCCGAACTGGTTGCCCTGCGGGTCCTGGCGCACGTCCATCTTGCTGCCCCGCATGACAATGGTGCCCTTGGTGATCAGTACGTTGCCGGTGAAGACGCTGGTCTGCCGCGTGTCTTCGTAGCGCAGCGAGTCCGCCTCGATGTTCATGGGCTTGTCTTTGTCGGCCAGCTCCGCCTGGGCCGCGCCTGCCAGCACCAGACCGGCCATCGAGGCCAGGAAGCGAAGGGTCCATCGGGGAGAAAAGTGGTGTGTGGGCATGGCTTTAGTGGGGCACAAATCTTGCATTCATTGTAACGGCGCAAAGCCGACTTGTTGGCGATCGGCGCTCAATCGACAGACCCTCAAAACACAAGACCCGCCAGATGCGGGTCTTGTCTCGAGACGGGGAAAGCGAAGATCAGGCTTTGCGCGCTTCGACGATGAGCGAATCGGCAATCAGCATGGTGCGCGGCCCCTGTCCGCCGATGTAGAAACGGCCCGCCACACCCAGTGCCGGCGTGCCCTCCACGTCGTATGCGTTCTGCAGCGCAGTGGCAGCCTCGGCCATCTTCACGGCACTGCCGTTGTAGAAGCCGATGAACTTTTCACGGTCGACACCCTGCTTTTCCACCCACGCGGTGATGGCCGGCGCCGTGGTCAGCGGCAAGCGCTCTTCGTGAAAGGCCTTGAACACCTTCTCGTGCAAGGTGTCGACCAGGCCCATGGACTCCAGCGCGAAATACAGGCGCTGCATGGGCACGAACGCCTGGGTGAACGCCACCGGTACGCGACGCACCTTCACGTCGGCGGGCAGCTTCTTGATCCAGGCGTTGAGCAGCGGTTCGAAATTGAAACAGTGGATGCAGGAGTAGGCAAAAAACTCCACCACCTCCACCTGGCCGGGCGGCGTGCTGACCGGCACCGGCTGGCTCAGGCGGACATAGTCCTTGCCTTCCTTGAACCCGACGCGCTGGGCCCAGGCGGGGCTGATGCCAAGGCCACTGGCGGCGAGGGCACCGGCAGCCAGCAGAGAACGGGAAATATCGCGGCGTTGCATCAAATCAAACTCCTTGTGTTGGCCTGCTTGGTCTCAAGGGCCCGGGCAAAAGTTCCGGAACACGCACCGGTCTCAGCGCTGAACGCGCACCAGGGCGGCTTCCACCCCATTGATCTCGAGTTGCTCCAGTGTCGCGTCGGCCATGGCTTTCTGGTTGAAAGGTCCGACGCGCACCCGGAAAACGGCGCGCCCGGACTGTTCCCGCTCGCTGATGTCGGCCGCCATGCCCAGCATGGCGAGACGCGCGCGCTGGGCTTCGGCTTCTTCGGGTGCGCGGAAAGCGCCCGCCTGCACGAAGTAGGTGAAAGGATCGGCAGCCGCCGGCGCGCCGGCCGGCGGTGCCGCCCCATTGGTGGCACCGGTGCGCGAGCGCATCAGTTCACCGAGGGGATCGGCCTGCGTGGGCGGCGTTGCCGGCTGCGGGGCGACGGGCTTGCCAGCGGCCGGGCTTCCCGACGGTGCGGCCACGACCGGCGCGGGCGCCGGGTCCGGGATCACCACCGGTGGCGGCACGGTCGCCGGACTGGTGACCAGGCCGGCGTTCGGGTTCCAGCCCTTGTTGCGCTCGGCTTCCTCCACATCCTGCGCCGGCTTGCGCGACACGCCCCGGTCGACAAAGGGCACCGGGACGCGCGTGACGTACACCGCCACCGATAGCGCAACGCCCAGCCCCACGAGCAGGCCGATCACGAAGCCCGTGAGTGTGCCGCCAAAGTGTTTCCGGGCCAGCAGGGTAGGTTTTTTCATGGGGGACATCAGCTTCACATCTTTTGCGGGGCGCTCACGCCCAGCACCGCCAGACCATTGTGCAACACCTGCGCGGTGGCCTTGACCAGCGCCAGGCGGGCCAGCTTCACCGCCTCGTCGTCCACCAGGATGCGCTCGGCGTCGTAGTAGCTGTGGTAGCTGGCGGCCAGCTCACGGAGGTAGAAGGTGACGTCGTGCGGCGCGAAGTCGCGCGCGGCGTCGCT
>MGZO01000048.1:29982-30788 GCA_001802655.1 Hydrogenophilales bacterium RIFOXYD1_FULL_62_11 | reverse complement strand
TGTCCAGCACAGAGAGATCCACACCGCTCAATGTCGCCGGGTCGCCGCCCCAGGAAGCCAGCACCGAGCAGATGCGCGCGTGCGCGTACTGCACGTAATAGACCGGGTTGTCGTTGTTCTTCTGCACGGCCAGGTCGACGTCGAAGGTGTATTCGGTGTCGGGCTTGCGGCTGAGCAGGAAGAAACGCACCGCGTCTTTCGAGGTCCATTCGATCAGGTCGCGCAGCGTCACGTAGCTGCCGGCGCGCTTGCTGATCTTGACCTCTTCGCCGCCCTTGACCACGCGCACCATGGTGTGCAGCACGTAGTCCGGATAGCCTTCGGGAATGCCCACGCCCGCGGCCTGCAGGCCGGCGCGCACACGCGCGATGGTGCCGTGGTGGTCGGTGCCCTGGATGTTGATCACCTTGGTGAAACCGCGCTCCCACTTGCTGATGTGGTAGGCCACGTCGGGTACGAAGTAGGTGTAAGAGCCGTCGCCCTTGCGCATGACGCGGTCCTTGTCGTCGCCGTAGTCGGTGGACTTGAGCCAGAGCGCGCCGGCGAGTTCGTAGGTTTTGCCGGCGTCGCGCAGTTTCTGCACCGTGGCGTCCACCTTGCCGCTGGTGTAGAGGCTGGATTCGAGGTAGTAATGGTCGAACTTGACGGCGAAGGCCTGCAGGTCCAGGTCCTGCTCGTGGCGCAGGTAGGCCACGGCGAAGAGGCGGATGTCGTCGAGCGCGTCCACGTCGCCGCTGGCGGTGAAGTCGCGGTCGTCGGCGTGCACGGTCTTTTTCGCCAGGTAGTCGTTGGCGATGTCCTGGATG
>MGZO01000048.1:24122-29858 GCA_001802655.1 Hydrogenophilales bacterium RIFOXYD1_FULL_62_11 | reverse complement strand
GTTGCTGGGCGCCATGCCAAAGCGCTCGCCGCCTTCCAGCACTTCTTTCACGATCTGCTGCTTGGCGGCGGGCTTCAGGCGGATGTTGATGAAGCCGGGGCCGGCGATGTCGATGTCGCTCACCCACTGCTGGTAGACCGGCATCGCCAGCAGCGCCGTGCGCAGCGATTCGCCGACCTGGCGCGGGTTGAGCTTGAGCGGCTTGGCCAGCTGCATGGCGGCGGTGACGGCGAAATCGCCGTGCGCCGCCACCTTGGGCGATTCGAAGGCGGCCTTGGCGCCGGCGCCGGGCGAAAGCGCGTCCAGCGCGGTGGCCAGACCGGCCAGCAGTTCCTGTTTGATCTTGAGCATAGGGATGGGATTTTAGGCGGCGGGCCTCTGCGCTTGTTTCAGGCGGGCACAAGGCCAGCCGGGACCTCGCCCGAGAGCCAGCGCGCCCAGTGGTCGGTGCAGGCGCGCACCTTGGGCAGGCGGTGGCGCTCGGGCAGCATCACCGCGTAGATCGGCACGCGGCTGCGGTCGAACCAGGTGTCGAGCACCGGCACCAGCGCCCCGCTGGCGAAGTGCGCGCGGGTGAGCAGGTCGTTGAGCCGGGCGATGCCCACCCCCTGCAGCGCCAGTGCCATCGTGAGCGCCGAGTTGTCGCTGCGCGTGTGGCCCTGCGCCAGGTAGAAGGCGCCTGCGGGCTGCTGCGCCCGTGGATCCCAGGGCCAGCGGTTGAGCCCCGGGCTGGCGCTGCTGGTGATGAGGCGGTGCGCCGCCAGCTCGTCCGGGTGCTGCGGGGTGCCGAAACGCCGCAGGTAGGTCGGCGAGGCACAAAGCTGGCGCCCGTGTTCGGCGATCTGGCGCGCCACCAGGTTGTCGCCCTGGGGCGATCCGGTGCGGATCGCGATGTCCACCCCTTCGCGCGCCATGTCGCTCATGCGGTCGTCGGCCAGCACCTCCACCTGCAGCTGCGGAAAGGCCTCGTACAGCGAGGGCAGGCTCGGAGCGATCACGGTTTCCGCGAGCACCGGGCTCACCGCCAGCCGCACCCAGCCGCTGGGCCCGCTGCGGCTGTGGCGCAAAGCGGCGGCCAGCTCGTCGCGCGTGTCCACCAGCCGGCGCGCGTGGGCTGCGAAGGTGTCGCCCTCGTCGGTGAGCGACAGGCCGTGGGTGCTGCGATGCATCAGGCGCGCACCGCAGCGCGCTTCCAGCCGCACCAGGGTGCGCGACACCTGGCTCACCGGCATGTCGCGCTCGCGCGCCACCGCCGAGAGCGAGCCCAGCTCGGCCACGCGCAGGAACAGGCCGACCGCTGCCTCGGCTGCGGCAACCCGTATTGCGAGTGGAAGTGCCCGGTGCACAACTACATTCCCAACTGGCTGAAACTGGTGACCGAAGGCCGCTTGTTTGAAGCGGCGGATTTGAGCCACCAGACCAACTCGCTGCCCGAGGTGTGCGGCCGCGTGTGCCCGCAGGATCGTCTGTGCGAAGGCGCCTGCACTCTCAATACCGACGGCTTCGGCGAAGCCGTCGGCGGCGGCCCGAACGAAGGTGGCTTTGGCGCGGTGACCATCGGCCAGATCGAGAAATACATTTCCGAAGAAGCCTTCAAGGCAGGCTGGCGGCCCGACATGTCGCATGTCGTTGCAACCGGTAAAAAAGTTGCCGTCATCGGCGCGGGCCCGGCCGGTCTGGGCTGTGCCGACGTGCTGGCGCGCAACGGCGTGAAGCCGGTGGTGTTCGACCGCTACGATGAAATCGGCGGCCTGCTCACCTTCGGCATTCCCGAATTCAAAATGGAAAAATGGGTGATGACCCGCCGTCGGGAAGTGCTTGAAGGCATGGGGGTCGAGTTCCGGCTGAATACCGATATCGGCAAGGATGTCTCGATCGAAACCCTGCTTCAGGATTACGACGCCGTATTCATGGGCATGGGCACCTACACCTACATGAAAGGCGGCTTCCCTGGCGAAGACCTGCCCGGCGTGCTCGAAGCCTTGCCGTTCCTTATTTCCAACGTGCGCAAATGCCTCGATCTGATGAAGCCGGACGAGGAGTATCAGGACATGAAAGGCCAGCGCGTTGTCGTGCTCGGCGGCGGTGACACCGCCATGGACTGCAACCGCACCAGCATTCGCCAGGGCGCGGCCAGCGTGACCTGCGCCTACCGCCGCGACGAAGCCAACATGCCCGGCTCCAAGCGCGAGGTTGGCAACGCCAAGGAAGAAGGCGTGCAATTCCTGTGGAATCGCCAGCCGGTGGAAATCGTCGGCGACACCAAGGTTAAAGGCGTCAAGCTCGTCCCCACCGAGCTCGGTCCCGTGGATGCACGCGGCCGCCGTACCCCGGTCGTGATCCCCGGCTCGGAAGAAATCATTCCGGCCGACCGCGTCATCGTGGCGTTCGGTTTTCGCCCCAATCCGCAGCCGTGGTTCGAGGCACATCAAATCGCCGTCGACCAGGGTGGCCGCGTCATTGCCAAAGGCCAGCAACATGCTTTCCAGACCGCCAATCCGAAAGTGTTTGCGGGCGGCGACATGGTGCGCGGCTCCGACCTGGTGGTGACCGCCGTCTACGAAGGCCGGGAGGCAGCAAAGGGCATTCTGGCTTATCTCGGCCTGGACTGAGTCAACGCGTGTCGCGCGCAGATTGACGCCGCACGCCTGCCCCGCTACCTTCTGCTCCATGCAAACGCATCAACTTACCTCTTTCGCATCAGGGATGGCCAAACGACTGTGGCTGGCACTGCCAGCTCACTGTCGCAGCACATTCCTGTTTTAGCGTTCGTTATCACGGGGCAACTGCGGGTCTAACCGCGTTGCTTCTGTTCAAGACCTGCACTGCCCGTTCTTCGGGGTCTTGAAATCATGGCATTACCTTCACGCAATCCATTCAGCAACCGGCACGTCTTGTTCGGCGTGGTTTTTGCGCTGCTGGCCGCAGTGGGTTTTTCAGCCAAGGCGATCCTGGTCAAGCTGGCGTATCTGGATAGCCGGGACGCGGTGACGATGCTGGCGCTGCGCATGGCGTTCTCGGCGCCGTTCTTTATCGGCGTTGCGCTGTGGGTCAGGCGCCGCGATGCGGAGCCGCTCAACGCGCATGACTGGATGCTTGTGACAGGACTGGGTTTGATCGGCTACTACCTTTCCAGCCTGCTGGATTTTCTTGGCCTGCAATATATTTCGGCAGGGCTGGAACGCCTGATCCTGTTCCTTTATCCAACTGTGACGGTGCTGCTCTCGGCCCTGATCTACAAGCGTGCAGTGGGCCGCACTGTTATTGCGGCGATGGTCTTGAGCTATGCCGGCATCGCACTGGTTTTTCTGCACAATGTGGACACACAGGACGGCAGCATCGTGCTCGGCGCATCCCTGGTGTTCGCCAGCACGCTGTCGTACGCGATCTATCTGGTGGGAGCGGGTCATACCATCGCGCGCATCGGAACGACCCGTTTTACGGCCTATGCCATGGTGGTGGCGAGCAGCGCCAGTTTGTTGCAGTTCGCCATCATGCGTCCCCTGAGCGCGCTGGACTTGCCGCTGCGCGTGTATGGCTTGTCCATGGCCATGGCGCTGTTTTCCACGGTCTTGCCGGTTTTCCTGTTGTCCTATGCCATCCGCCGCATCGGCTCTGGGAGCGCCGCGCTGATCGGCACTATCGGGCCGGTCAGCACGATCTATATGGCTTACGTGATGTTGGGTGAGCCCCTGTCGCTGGTGCAAATTGCCGGCTCGTCGCTGGTATTGCTGGGCGTGCTCGTCATCAGCCTCAACAGCCGGAAATCCGCTTGATGCCCCAGTGACAGGACGGCCTGAAGCGGGGGTTTCCCCGCATCTGCCACGCCACACTTGGCGCATCGCGGTATCCTGCAACATTGCTCTCGCCCCCCGTCCGGATGCTTTCAGACCGTTATTACCCCCGCTCATTCACCATTCTGGTCATCGTCGCCATGGGTGTGCTCATCGTGCCGCTGGCCAGCGGCCTGATCAACGTGGTGCATGTGCTGCAGGGCGTGGTCGATACCCAGCGCCAGTTCACCCGCAACAGCCTCGCCATTACGCGTGAGGTGCGGCAGATCGTCGAGTCGGTCAGCCAGCTGCAGCGCGCCGCCGGGCAATATCATCTGCTGCAGGACGCCGAATTTGGCAGCGCGCTGCGGATGCGCTTCAACGAGTTGCAAGCGCAGTTGACTCACCTCGATACGCAACTCGTCGACGCGCCGTCGCACGCCACGCTGGCCGCCTTGCAGATGCGCAGCCGGGCGCTGTATCGGCAGGTTCAGCCGGTAAGTTTCCTCGACAGCGCACGCTTTCATGCGCTCGGCCCCGACTTCGATGCGTTGCATGCCGCAGCGCGCACCCTGCTCACCCAGGGGGATACCGCCGTGCAGCGCGAACTCAAGACGCTGGAAGCGACCGTGCAAACCACCCGCCAGCGCCTGATCCTGCTGGCACTGGCGCTGATCCCGTTGACGCTGCTGCTGGCGGCGGTGTTTTCCTGGCTGATCAACCGCCCGATCAAGCAGCTCAAAGCCTCGATCCAGCAACTGGGCCGCGCCGATTTGAGTCCGTTGCCGGCGATCAGCGGGCCGCAGGACATTGTCGAGCTGGGGCGCGAAATCGACTGGCTGCGGCAACGCCTGCAGGCGCTGGAAGAGCAGAAACTGCGTTTTCTGCGCCACGTGTCGCACGAACTGAAAACTCCGCTCGCCTCCCTGCGTGAAGGCGTGGCGCTGCTGGACGACGAACTGGCGGGCAGCCTCAATGCGCGCCAGCGCAGCATTGTCACCATCATGGACGGCAGCAGCCGCGACCTGCAAAAACGCATCGAGGACCTGATCCGCTACGGCAGCCTGGTGCGCGACGCCACGCTGTCGCCCCGCGCGCCGCTGCAAATGCTGGCCGACGCGCTCGACAGCGTGCTGGCACGCCACCGGCTCGCGCTCGACACCCGGCGTATCGAGGTCGACACGCAACTGGACGCGCCGATGCTGCACGCCGACCGTGGCCAGCTGGAAACCGTGCTCGACAATCTGCTGTCCAATGCGATCAAATTCAGTCCCGAAGAGGGGCGCATCCTGATTCGCAGTGAACTTTCCGCGGGTGCTACCCTCCTTGATGTGTGCGATCTCAGCGGCGGCATTCCGCAAGCCGAGCGCAGCCGCGTGTTCGAGCCCTTTTTCCAGGGCGCGCGCCAACCCGACAGCGCGGTCAAAGGCAGCGGCCTGGGACTGTCGATCGTGCACGAAACACTGCTGGCCGCTGGCGGGCAGGTCGAGATCGTCGACAGCCCGCCCTGGACCACCTGCTTCCGTACAACCTGGCCCTTGCCGCAATGACGTTTAAATCTGTTCTGCTTGCCGTGTTTCTGTCTGGATTGGCTGCGTGTTCTGTCCAGCCCCCGTCCGAGCGTCCGGCGCCCCGCTCCGGCCCCGTCGCGCCAGCCGTGCCGGCGTTATTGAGCGATCTTGCACGGGTGGCGAACCTTGCGCCCGAGCAGCGGCGGCGCGAACTGGCCGCGCTGGAAAACGGCCGCCGCCTTGACGACGCCCGGCGGTTTCAGCTGGCGGCTCTGCTCGAACGCGAAGACAGCGTCGACGCGTATGAGCGCGGCCTCAAGGCGTTGGCCGCGATGGAAGAAGCCGACTCCCGCACCCAGGCGCTGGTCGACTTGTTGAAACGCGCGCTCAAGGATCGCATCGACCTCAAGCAGCAAACCGCGCGTGCGGATGAACTGCAGGACAAGCTCGAC
>MGZO01000048.1:19389-24116 GCA_001802655.1 Hydrogenophilales bacterium RIFOXYD1_FULL_62_11 | reverse complement strand
AAGGCGCTGGAAAAATCCCTGCAACAGCGCAGCTCACCTGCCAAGGCGCCATGAAAAAACCTGCCATTCTGGTCGTCGACGACGACGCGTCGCTGCGCGAACTGATCACCCTGCGGCTGGAAGCCAACGGCTTCCGGGTTGAAGCGGTGGGCAGCGGCGAAGCAGCGCTGGCGCAGCTGTCGGTGACGCGGCCGGACGCCGTGCTGACCGACATGCAGATGGCCGGCATGGACGGCATGGCGCTGTTTCGTGCCATCCATGCGCGCGATCCGGCGCTGCCGGTGATCGTGCTGACCGCGCACGGCAGCATTCCGGATGCCGTGGCCGCCACCCAGCAAGGCCTGTTCGGCTACCTGACCAAGCCCTACGACGCCCCCACGCTGGTCAGTTTGCTGAAGCGCGCCACCCTGCTCGCGGGCGGCGGCCCCGACAGTGGCGACGACAGCTGGCGCAGTGAAATTCTCACCGCCAGTCCGGCGATGGACACCCTGCTGGCCGAAGCGCAGCTGGCCGCGCAAAGCGAAGCCGCGCTGCTGATCCAGGGTGAATCGGGCACCGGCAAGGAGTTGCTGGCGCGCGCCATACACCGCGCCAGTCCGCGCCGCGCCAAGCCCTTCGTCGCGATCAACTGCGGCGCGATTCCTGCCGAGCTGCTCGAATCGGAGCTGTTCGGCCACATGAAAGGGTCGTTCACCGGTGCGGGGCGCGACCATCCCGGCCTGTTCCTCAGCGCGCACGGCGGCACGGTGTTTCTGGACGAGATCGGCGACATGCCCGCGCCTTTGCAGGTCAAGCTGTTGCGCGTGCTGCAGGAGGGCGAGGTGCGGCCGGTGGGCGCCACCGAAACGCGCGCGGTCGACGTGCGCATCCTGTCGGCCACCCACCGCAATCTGGAAGAAGCGATCGTCAGCGGCGAGTTTCGCGAAGACCTGTATTACCGCCTCAACGTGGTCAACCTGACGCTGCCGCCGCTGCGCGAGCGGCGCGAGGACATCCCGCTCCTGGCGCGTCATTTCCTTACCCAGCTGACGGAAAAGTACCGCCGCCGCATTCACGGCTTTGCCCCCGATGCGCTGGAAATGCTGGTGGCAGCCGACTGGCCGGGCAATATCCGCCAGCTGCACAATGTGCTGGAGCAATGCTGCGCGCTGTGTACCACCACGACCATTCCGGCCAGCCTGGTGGCGCGCGCCCTGCGCGACAAACCGGCCGACATCCAGCCGCTGGCGGAAGCGCGTGCGGCATTCGAGCGCGATTACCTCATCACCCTGCTGAAGTTGACCCGCGGTCAGGTCAGCGAAGTGGCGCGGCTGGCGGGACGCAACCGCACCGAGGTGTACCGGCTGCTGGAACGCCATGGTCTGACCCCCGCCCTGTTCAAGGAGCGCGACGAGGCCGGCTGAATCGGTTGCCCGACTGCCATCCACAGGGGAGCCAGGCTCCCCTTTTTTGCGCGCGCGCTGCGCGAAGGATGCGTTTGTCGCTCGCCGCAGACAAAAACGCCCAGCAAAATCAAGAAGCTGCAGCTGACCCCGCCAGACTGTCTCCGTCAGGCGACAAATAGCCTTGTCCAACGAGAAGGCGACCTGTCATATTTCTTGAAAATATTTCTATCTATATGATTTTAAGCGTAAAAACAGACCTGGCACGATCGTCGCTGTATCCCCTCTCGAGTGCCTCTGCATTCAAATTCATTTTTAACGACAGGAGATAGATCGACATGAGCACTTTTGATATTCGTATCCGTAATGCCGCCATTGCCACCTTGCTGTGTGCTTTCGCCGCTGCCCAGGCCTGGGCAGCTTCAACCAAGCCCGAGTTCAAGACTTACGACCAGAACAGTGACGGCATGGTCAGCCTGGAAGAATTTGTCGCTCAGGGCGGCGAAGGCAAGACTTTTCTGGCTGAAGACGCCAACGGCGACAACCACCTCAGCAGCGATGAATGGGTAAAAGCCACTCGCAGCAAGGCACCGTAACCGTATTGCTGATTGTCCATCGAGGCTGGCCGGACGCGCCCACACCGCTGTCGGCCAGCCCGAATCACCCTGGAGCAGCTAGATGAGCAAGACCCTGAAACACCTCGAAGACGAACACATGCGCTTGTATGAATGGAGCGGTGCCGGAGCGGGATGCCCTGTCCCGGCAAGATCGAAACGCACGCATCCCTGGCATGCCTCGTATAGCGTGCTGGCGATGATGACCAGCCTGCTGATCGTGAGCGGCTGCCAGTCCAAAAGCCCTGCCGAATCGGCGAGTGATCGCAGTAGCGGCGAAACCAATCTGAAAGAGGGGGCGCTGTATGAAGAAGCCTTACCGAAACGGGCAACGAACGAATCGCCGGAAGCTGCTGGGTATGCGCAGGGCGAGGCGCCCGCTGAAGCGCCAGCCCGCTAGCCGGCTGGACCCGCACCAGACCGATCAACGCGTTGTCCGGCGTTACCGTTTGCCGCAGCGTATCAAGAAAGCGGGGACGCAGCGGCTGCGGCCATTGTGACCCTGGGCGCTTTGGCTCACGCCAGCCTGGCCTTCAGTTCAACGGTAGCCAGCTTCGTTGGCGTTGTAGATGATCCAGGTCAGATACTGGCCGGTGCCGAAGCCGGCCTGGTTGGAGAAAATCAGCCGTCCCTGCCCCTTGTAGGTCGCTTCCCAGCGCACTTTGTCGCTACCGAAATAGAAGGGAATAAACGCCTTGCCGGTGACATAGGCGCCTTGATCGGTTGGCTGCCCGACGAGGTCGAACGCCTGCTGCATCGGCATGCCGATTTTCAGTTTGGTGAAGCGGCTGCCCCGGAACGGAAGGCCGGTGATCTCTCCCTCCCAGTCGTTGATGCCCTTAACCTGGGTGCCTTGTCCTGACTCGACCTTGCTTGAGTCGGTTACCGGCTTGTTTTTAGACAGGTTGTAGCCGCTCGTCGGAACGGCGGAGACGGGCGCCGCCTTGACGCAAGCCGGGTTCTGCCTGGCGTTTTTCTTCTTGCTCTTGGTCGTTTCCTGCTTGCACAGCGGCGCCTGGGCGACGGCGGGTTGAGGCGCGGCTTGAGCGGCCGGAGTGGCTTCGGCTACCGGTTCGTCCGGTCGGGTTTCGTTGCTGACGCAACCCGACAGGGCGAGGCTCCCGGTCAACAAAACCAGCAAACGGGCGGCGTGGGTGGGTGAGGAAGTCATGCGTACTCCTTGGTTAGAACAAGTGGGCGGTTGAGCACCGTCACGGCGGCGAGGCGTTCAACCGGATGGGGTTCAGGCCGCGACCCCTTTGGGGTTGGCGCCATATTCGTTGTCGTTCGGCTGACTGTCGAGCAGCATGAACACCAGCAGCACGATGGCGCCGATCAGGGGAATCAGGCCGACCAGCAGCCACCAGCCGGTGCGGCCGGTGTCGTGCAGGCGGCGTACCGTCACCGCCAGGCTGGGAATCAAAATCGCCAGCGAGTAAAGACCGCTCAACAGCCCCATGCCGAGTTCGGCATCGAGACTGCCGGTCATGAAATCAACCAGGGTCAGCAGCAGGCTGGCGATCAGGTTGAACAGGATGAAGAACCAGTATTCCTTGCGCCGGGCGCGCCCTTTGAACACCGCGTATTGCTTGAGTACGCCGAGATACCAGTCCATGTTTTTCCCTGTAGGTGTGTGTTTGGGCAATGTGGCCCATTTTTTATATCCGGCTGATTGGCCGCTGCGCCCATCTGGCGCTGCGCAACGATACACCTGACGCAGCGCGCGCACTAGCCTCGGGTGGCCGCGCGAATGGGTGTATGCGCTCACTAACTTAGGCAGCGTTCAGTCTGTGCCGGATCAAGCCAATCAACTCAGAAGCCGTCAGCCCCTCCGGTCCCAGCCGGTCGGCAACCGCGTCATCCGCCGCCTGGCCGTGCAGCCAGACGGCCAGGCGCAACGCCTCCCAGGGCGCCAGCCGGGTTAGAAACGCGGCCAGCATGCCGGTCAGCACATCGCCCATGCCCGGTGCGCTCAAGGCCGGATTGCCGGTTTGATTGCGCAAGGGGGGGCCATCGGGGCGCGCCAGAATCGAGCCGGCACCTTTCAGCACCACGCAGGCATTGAAGGTCGCGGCCAGTTCCTGTGCCGCCTGTTCACGGTCGGACTGGATGGCTTGCAGGGGGGCGTCGAGCAAGCGGGCGGCTTCTCCCGGATGCGGGGTCAGCAGAGTCGGTGCGCTTCGCAGGGCGCAGACACGTGCGAGATCCTTGCGTTGAGCCAGCGCATTCAGCCCGTCCGCATCCACCAGCAGGGGGGCGTCGTGGCGCAGCGCGGCCGCGATCAGGTCATGGGCGGCGTCGGTTTGGCCCAGCCCCGGCCCGATCGCAAGCACCGTCAGCCCGGGGTCGGCAACCAGCTTGGCGGGCGGCGCAAACATCAGTTCCGGTGCGCTGAAATCGACGTGCAGGGCGTCGTCCAGCACCCCCAGCGTGACCAGCCCCGCGCCGCATTTCAGCGCCGCCCGCCCCGCCAGCAGCGCCGCGCCCACCATGCCGGGCGCCCCGCCGACAATGCCGACGCGTCCAAACTGGACCTTGTGGCTGTCGTGCGGGCGGGCGGGAAGCAGGGGCGATTTCATCGGTGTCCTTCGTGGCGGCCAGGGAATGATAGTCGCCGGAAGGAAGGCCCGTCATGAAAAATGGGGTATGCCTGCGTTGTGCACGCAAGCAAACCCCAAACACACATCTTGCATGGCGTTAGCGCTGACGCGCTGTCGCTCCTCAACGACAG
>MGZO01000048.1:10954-19381 GCA_001802655.1 Hydrogenophilales bacterium RIFOXYD1_FULL_62_11 | reverse complement strand
ATGTATCTGCTCCAGCCCAGGCTCCTGCGTGGACTCGTCAGCCACGTCAGGCTTTGGGGTGTGCGCAGCGGTTTCCGGCAGCTTGGCCAGGCTGGGGCCGGAAGAAAGCCGTTGCACATCCCCGGAAAGCGTACCGCCTTCCTCGATCATCATTGCGCCATAGCGGATCACGCCGGTGACCTTGCCGGTGGCATAAATCACCAGCCGCTTGCGTGCCGTCAGGTCGCCTTCAAAGGTGCCGCGCACTTCCGCCACGTCAATTTCGGCCTTGCCCGCAAACACGCCGCCCTCGGCGATGCGGATGTCGCGGCTGTTCATCGACGCTTCGACGCGGCCTTCCACCACCAGTATTTCGCAATCGGTGATTTCCGAGCCCTTCAGCTTGATATTCGGCCCGACGATGAGCTTGCTGCCTTCTTCGTTGCGTTCGTACTGGGCGGCTTCCTGCGGCAGCGCTTCCTTGGCGACTTCAACGGCTTTGGCCGGCTCGACCACCTTGGGGGATTCGGCCGGCTTGTTCGGATAGCCCGAATGGGTCGTCTTGGGCGAATCGGTTTTCGAATTGCTGGGTTGCATGAAGGATTTGAGCATGGGATAGGTCTCTCTCGGTTCTGGGTTGTGTAACGCTCTGGCGTGGTCGCGCCCGGACCTGGGCACATCAGCCAGATAGCAATACGCGCGCCAGCACTGAAAACCTGTTTATAAACAGGCACGTACCAAATGGGTTCGGGGTGCGGAAGGGCAAAAACCGCGAAAAACGTCGCTGAATGGCGACGTCCAGTTAAGCGGATTTTGGAAATCACTCGATAAAACATGGACTTGGGCCGTTTTTTGCGTGTCGCCAGATCGCGACAACAGACCGATGGCGGCTTGGGTTGCTTCGAACAGGCGCTCTGTACTACCCATTCGCGGCAAGCCTGGTCGGCTCGCTTGCGTGTCGCCTGGGTTTGGCGCTCAGGCCGCCTCTCGCACCTGCCCTTTGCTGACGCTTTCCCCATCCCCGGGGCGCAGCGACCAGAACGACAGCGACGACAGCGCGGTCAGGCCGCCCAGCGTCAGAAAGGCGTAGTGCAGCGCCGTCGTCACTGCCGCGTGATCGGTTTGCGGCAGGTCGCCCAGATACCAGCCGGCGACCAGCGAGCCGCAGGCCAGCCCGAAACTCATCGACATCTGCTGCATCGAGCTCGAGATGGTGCTGGCCATGCTCGAATCGGGCGTGTCGATATCGGCAAAGGCCATCGAATTCATGCTGGTGTATTGCAGCGAATTGAAGAAGCCCATCGCCAGGCTCAGCAGCACGATCAGCCCGATTGGCGTGGTCGCGTTCACCAGCGAGAAGAGGCTGACCACGGCGCCGATCATCACCGTATTCACGATCAGGATGCGGCGGTAGCCAAAGCGCGCCAGCACCCGCGAAGAAATGAACTTCATGAACATGGCCGCCGCTGCGGCAGGCATCATCAGCAGGCCCGCCTGCCACGCCGGCATCCCGAGGCCGAGCTGATAGAGCAGCGGCAGCAGAAACGGCATGCCGCCCACTCCCAGCCGCGTGATGAAGCCGCCCATCACCGACACGCGAAACGTGCGCACCCGGAACAGCGCCAGGCGCAGCAGCGGGTGCGCCGTCTTGCGGGCATGCCAGCCATACGCGGCCAGCAGGCTGAAGCTCAGCACCACCAGCAGGGCCGCCGCGGCCGCGCCGAGCTGGTGCTCGCCAAAGACTTCCAGCAGCCAGGACAGCAAGGCCGCGCCGCTGCCGAACAGCAGCAGGCCGACGACATCCAGCGGGCGTCGCGACTCGCCGTGGTAATCCGGCATGTAGCGGTGCGCCAGCCACAGCGCCATCAGCCCCACCGGTACGTTGATGAAAAAAATGTAGTGCCACGAGAACCAGTGAACGATCAGGCCGCCGACGGTGGGGCCGAGCAGCGGCCCGATCAGCGCCGGGATGATGACGAAGTTCATCGCCCGCAGCAGTTCCGCCTTGGGAAAGGTGCGGATGATCGCCAGCCGCCCCACCGGCATCATCATCGCCGCGCCCATGCCCTGCAGAATGCGCCCCGCCACCAGCATCGGCGCGTTCTGCGCCAGGCCGCACAGGATCGAGGCCAGGGTGAACATCGTCACCGCGATGCTGAACACGCGGCGCGTGCCGTAGCGGTCCGCCATCCAGCCGCTCACCGGGATGCACACCGCCAGGCTCAGGATGTAGCTCGTCACCACCGCCTTCAGGCTCAGCGGCGTCACCTGGAGCCCTTCGGCAATCGCCGGCACCGCCGTGTTGACGATGGTGGTGTCGAGCCCCTCCATGAACAGCGCCACGGCCACGACCCAGGGCAGGTAGGTTTTGACCGTGGACAGGTTCATGGTTGCGGGCGGCGGATCGGCGGTGATGGGCTTCACAGTTTACGTGCAGGAAACCCTAGGGTTAAAGCGACAGCAACCTGCGGCTGAAGATCCCGGTTTCGAGCGGTTACGATAACGACCCCGAGCGGGCCCTGCCGGCAGAGGTTGTCAAGGCCGGGCTAAATTTTGGGCCGTTTGGATCGCTATACAACCGGCGTGCGTGGCAAAGGCCATGCGCGAGCCTGAGGCGCAAGCTGGGACGCGGCGCCTCGATCTGGCCCCGCTCTTCTGGTTGCGCCGGGGAGGATGTCCACCCAGCCATGACAAATTTTGAGCGAGCGCACGATGACCCAAGTCCCAGACGATCGATCTTCCCAGGCCGGCAAGGCTGAGCCGGCCCCGCGTGAAGGCGGCGTGCTGACGCTGGACCAGATCAAGCTGGCTATCGGTGACGCCATCCAGCTGCAGTTCCAGTCCGATGTCGAGCCGTCCCGCAGCTTCGTCACCCTGATCGGTTATCTGGAAGGCCAGAGCGTCGTCGTCACCACGCCCATCATCAATGGCAGCATGATGCTGGTGCGCGAAGGACAGGATTTCGTGGTTCGCCTGTTCAGCGGAAAAAGCGCCTACGCCTTCACCACCAGCGCAAAGCGCGTGACCAACACGCCTTACCCCCACTTGCATCTTGCCTACCCCAAGGAGGTGCGCGGCATGGTGATTCGAGGCAGTTCGCGCGGGCGCACCCACATCATCTGTCACGCCACGGCCGAAGGCGGCCGTGGGGTCGCGTGCATCGCGCGCGACATCAGCGTCGGGGGCGCACTGATCGCCGCCAGTGAAAAAATTGGCGAGACCGGCACTCTGCTCACGCTCAAGTTACGCGTCAAGGTCGGGGCTGCCGAGCATGTGCTGGCCCTGAACTGCAAGATTCGTTCGGTGAATGCATCGCGCCCCACGGCGGACGAAAAACCCACCGTCCTGCATGGGCTGTCGTTTGAAGAGGTGACCAGCCAGGACACACTGGTCATCTCAACCCTGCTCTACCAGAACATGATCAGCGCGCAGGAGGCGGAAATCTAGACGGACAGCTCATTGCGAAGCTGACCTCTTTTGGGGCAGCCGGTCGTCGCGGGCATGGCTGCAGACTGGCCCGGCTGCGCCTTCGGTGCTATAGTTTTCAGCACATACCGCCTGGGCTTCGGCCCGGGCGGTTTTCATTTTGTGCCTTGCAGCAGGAGACCGCCATGGAAATCACGACCCGTCCCACCATCACCGTATCCGAGCGCGATCTGAATCGTCTCGAAGCCATGCTCGCCAGCCTGTCGGGCGATCAGCCCGGTGCGGATGCGCTGCGTGAAGAACTCGACCGCGCGCAGATCACCCGCGCCGAAGCGATGCCGCCCGACGTCGTGACGATGAATTCACGCATCCGCTTCGTGGTCGAACCGGCAGGCAGGGAAGTGGAAGCGACATTGGTGTATCCGCGTGATTTCACTGGCAGCCCGGACCAGCTGTCGGTTGTTGCGCCGGCTGGCATCGCGGTACTGGGTCTCGCAGTCGGCCAGCAGATCGAATGGCTTGCGCCAAACGGGCAGACCGTGCGCGCACGCATCCTCGATATTCCCTATCAGCCCGAACGCGCCGGCGATTACCTGCTTTGAGCGTGGCCAAGATTTACAAGCGCGAATCAAACGGGCGCAGGCTGATGATGCGTCTTGCCCTGCCACGATCTAAGCCACGTAGTGAAAAACAAATCGTGTCTGACCCTATTTGCCAACCCTATGTGCCAGGAACCGGGTCATGTCATCGCACACCTGCGCCGAGTTCATGATGAAGGTGTGAAGGGCCGGCACCTGGACCACCTGCGCGGCAAACCCGCCGGTGGCTTCGGACAGGCTGAGAATGCCATCGTTGGCCGCCATGCCGAAGGGCAGCCAGGCGGCGCGCGGGCCGGCAACACCGGCATAGATCAGGGTTGGAACCGTCGGCATCGGCAGCCCGTGCATGAACGCGTCCTGCGCCAGCAATTGCCCCATTTCGCCCATCAGCCATTGGTAGGGCCAGAACCGCGCAAAGAACTTGGCGGCCTTGCAGGCAAGCATCGGCGGCGCCAGGAATATACAGGCGGATGGCGCCCGGTTTTCCAGCTGGCCGAGCGCCGAGCGGATGATCACCGTTCCCAGCGAATGGCCCACCAGCGCGTAGTGCCCCGTGTCGACCCGGCGCTCGATCAGCTTCACCAGGCGTGCGGTTGCACCCTGCAGGGTTTCAAATGTCGGGGAATAGCCAAACAGGATCGGATGGTGGCCGGCCCGTCGCAAGCGCCGACGCAGCCGCAGCATCGAGAGCGGGGTTCTTCCCATGCCATGAACAAGAATCAGATCCATTGATTTGTTTGATGCGTAGGTCAGTCTGCTGCTTCAGTCGGTAGCGCCGGGTAGACCGCAAGGTGGGGTGGCAAAAAGCAAGACCTGACTCCAAGTGTTTCACTTATTTTTGTTCTATTTTCGTTCTGCGTTATATGCGTGTGCGCTGACCCCGTGTACGCATGACCCATTAGCCGGGGTGCTCCGGCGTACCTATCTGCCCAATGGAGCGAGAAGTTAATGGGCTGGGCGCATGCTCCACGCACACCTGAACTACATCTAGCAAGGCATCTAGGGTTCCCCAAACAACGCCTATATAGCCAATAAGTTTTGTGCGCCCGCGCGGTAGAGTATGGACATAGGTCCATCTACTTTCTCTCTCACATATTTCAAAAAACGGGGCGAATAGCTCATCACTTCCCGCAGGTTCAATCTGATGGGCAAACTTATTTCTGATTGAATTTAATTTCTCAATTGCATCCCAGCACGCTGAATCGTTGAAGTGCCCAACAAAGGACCGTGCCAGAAAGAGGGTGCTTAAGAATGACAGGCGTGCCTTAGAAACATACTCTGGGTTGCGTACTGCTGAAGTGACAATCGCAGTAAGTTTCTCTTCAAGAAGGAGGTGCCCCCTGAGGATAATTGAGAGCTCATCGGAGGTATCTTGAATCAAACGATTGAACCGTTCTATTGCGCGGTCAAATTCCGTTCTTTTTGTATCCACAGATTCAGACATAGCCATATCTAGCGTTAATTCAAAGGGAAAACGGGCGTATGGACGAAAGACCTTTGCAAACCAGCCCCGCTTGGTAGCTATATGCTCATGTAAGAGGCGTTAGCCCAGCTGCTTGTACTTCCGATACCACTCCACCCACTTCCCGATCCCATACTCCAGCGTCGTCGCCGGCGTGAATCCCGTGTCGCGAACCAGCTCGTCGATATCCGCATAGGTCGCCTGTACGTCGCCGTCCTGCATTGGCAGGAAGTTCTTTTTCGCGGTCTGGCCGAGCGCGGCTTCGATGGTGCCGATGAAGTCCATCAGCTGCACCGGGGTGTGGTTGCCGATGTTGTAGACGCGGTAGGGCGCGTGGCTCGATGCCGGGTCGGGGTTCTTGTGGTCGAAATCGGGGTTGCCCTGCGGGATGCGGTCGAGCACTTTGACGGTGCCGTCGGCGATGTCGTCAATGTAGGTGAAGTCGCGCGACATATCGCCGTGGTTGAAGACGTCGATGGTGCGGCCTTCAAGGATGGCCGAGGTGAACAGCCACGGTGACATGTCGGGGCGGCCCCAGGGGCCGTAGACGGTGAAGTAGCGCAAGCCGGTGGTGGGCAGGCCGTAGAGGTGCGAGTAGGTGTGCGCCATCAACTCGTTGGCTTTTTTGCTGGCGGCGTAGAGGCTGACCGGGTGGTTGACCGGGTCGTGGGTGGAGAACGGGATCTTGGTATTGGCGCCGTAGACGCTGGACGAGCTGGCGTAGACGAAGTGCTTGACGCCGTGGTGGCGACAGCCTTCGAGCAGGTTGGCGAAGCCGACGATGTTGGACTGCACGTAGGCGTGCGGATTCTTCAGCGAGTAGCGCACGCCGGCCTGCGCGGCGAGGTTGATGACGGCGTCGAAATGGCCTTCTGCGAACAGGTCTTCCATCACCATGCGGTCGGAGATGTCGACCTTGAGGAAGCGGAAGTTGGGGTAGGGCTTGAGCTGCTCCAGCCGCGCCAGTTTCAAGGCCGGGTCGTAGTAGTCGTTGAGGTTGTCGATACCGACCACTTCGTCGCCGCGTTTCAGCAGGATTTGTGCGACGTGCATGCCGATAAACCCGGCCGCGCCGGTGAGCAGGATTTTCATTGTTTCGCCTCCAGAAAGTGGCGCCGAGTTTAGCACCCGACAGCCGATGGCCTTCGGCTTGGGCACAAGCACTCGGCGCTTGCAGCTATGGGCGCAGGCGGTGCCCCGCTTACAATCCGCCGATGTCCACTCCCCGCCTGATTTTCGACTGGAGCCTGTATCGGCTGGCTTTGCTGCTGGTCGCGCCGCTGATTCCGCTGCGGCTGCTGTGGCGCGGGCGGCGCGAGCGCGGCTATCTGCAACACTGGGATGAACGGCTGGGATCGGGTGGGGTGCCGACCGGCGCGTTGTGGGTCCACGCGGTTTCAGTGGGTGAAATGCGTGCGGCGCAACCGCTGATCGCAGCGTTGCGCACGGCGCATCCCGGCGCGCCGGTTCTGCTCACCTGCATGACGCCGACCGGGCGCGCCACCGCCAAGTCGCTGTACGGCGATTTCGCCCGCATCGTTTATCTGCCCTACGATTATGCGTGGCTGGTGCGGCGGTTTGTGCGCCGGGCACAACCGCGCGTCGGCATCCTGATGGAAACCGAGCTGTGGCCGAATTTGATTCACGCGGCGGCGCGCGAGAACGTACCGCTGATGCTGGCGAATGCGCGCCTGTCCGAACGCTCGGCGCGCGGCTATGCACGGTTGCCGGCGCTGGTGCGTGCGTGCCTGCAACGGATCGCCGTCATTGCCGCGCAGACGGAAGCCGATGCGGCGCGGCTGGAAAAGCTGGGCGCGCGCACGCCGCAGGTCACCGGCAATCTCAAATTCGATATCGCGCCGCCGCAAGCGCAACTTGAACGCGGTGCCGCATGGAAAGCCGCATGGGGCGTCCGCCCGGTGCTGCTCGCCGCGAGCACGCGCGAGGGCGAGGAAGCGCCGCTGCTGCGCGCGTTTGCCGACACTGCGCCCGCCGGGGTGTTGCTGCTGCTGGTGCCGCGCCATCCGCAGCGTTTCGATGAAGTGGCGGCCTTGATCGAAGCGGCGGGCTTGTCGTATCAGCGGCGCAGCGCGCTCGACGCCGCGCCGCTGAACCCGCAGACGCGGGTGCTGCTGGGCGACAGCCTCGGCGAGCTGTTCGCGTATTACGCGGCGTGCGATGTGGCGTTTGTGGGCGGCAGTTTGCAGCCGCTGGGCGGGCAGAATCTGATCGAGGCGGCGAGCGTGGGACGGCCGGTGCTGGTGGGGCCGCACACTTTCAATTTCGAGGAGGCGACGCAGCTGGCGATCGAGGCGGGCGCGGCGCTGCGGGTGAACGACGCGGCCGGATTGATGGCAACCAGCCTGCGTCTGCTGGCAGATGAGCCCACGCGCGTCCGCATGGGTGAGGCGGGGCGGGCGTTTGCCGCGCGCCATCGCGGCGCGGCGGCGCGGGTGGCGGGGCTTGTGCCCTCTTAGGGTGCTAGTGCCCAAGCCGTAGGCTGTCCGGGTGCTTGTGCCCTAAAGGGTGCGTGTGCCCGTGCCGCAGGCAGCCGGGGTCTTATTCCGCGACGGGTTTCAGGTACTGGTCGATGGCGGCCAGATCGGCAGGGCTGAGGCTGCCGTCGGCGGCCCTGAGCGACAGACCCGACAACAGATACGCATAGCGCGCGCCGGCCAGGTCGCGGCGGGCGGACAGCACCTGCTGCTCAGCATTCAGCACGTCGAGGCTGGTGCGCACGCCGACCTGCAGGCCGAGCTTGGTTGAATCGAGCTGCGCCTGGGTTGAAACCAGCGCCTGTTCCAGCGCCCGCACGCGGGCGACGCCGCTGTTTACGTTGAGCCAGGCCTGGCGCGCTTGCAGGCTGGCGTCGCGGGTGGCGGCTTCCAGATCCTGACGCGCTTTTTCCTGGTTGGCGACCGCTTCGCGCACGCGCGAGTTAGTCAGTCCGCCCTGGTAGAT
>MGZO01000048.1:9359-10948 GCA_001802655.1 Hydrogenophilales bacterium RIFOXYD1_FULL_62_11 | reverse complement strand
GTTGAGCTCGAGGCCGATGCTGGCGGTTTTCGTGTCGATCTTTCCGGTGCCGAAGCTCTGGTTGTTGCTGCTGTTGTAGCCGGCGACGGCATCCAGTGTGGGGAGGTGGCCCGCGCGGTTGCGCTCGACTTCCTGATCTGCGATGGCTTTGGAAAGGCGCTGGATTTCGGCTTGCAGGTTGCCTTTGCTGGCGCGTTCGGCCCAGTCGTCGATGCTGTTGGGTTCAGCCCGCAGCACGGTGTTGCCGATCAGTGCATCGAGCGCGCCAGGCGGTTTTCCGATGAGCTTTTCCAGCGCGCGCAGGCGGATGTTGAGGTTGTTCTGCTCGGCGATTTCCTGCGCGACCGCGAGGTCGAAGCGCGCTTGCGCTTCATGGGTGTCGGTGATGGTGGCGGTGCCGACTTCGAAGTTGCGCTTGGCGGCGGCCAGCTGTTCGGTGATGGCGGATTTTTGCGCGTTGATGAAGGCGATATTGTCCTGCGATTCCAGCACGTCGAAATAGGCTCGCGCAACACGCAGGATCAAATCCTGCTCGGCCAGCCTGAGCTGCATGTCGGCGATTTTTGTCTGGTTTTTAGCCTGCTCGTACTGCACGAAATTCTGCTTGCGATACAGCGGTTGCGAAGCGTTGACCCCGATGCTGTCAGAGGCAAAGGTGTCTTCACCGTACGTGGCGTCAACATTCTGGTAGCGCGCATTGCCGCTCAGACTGACATTGGGCAGCAGGCCCGCGCGACCCTGCACGGCCTTTTCCTGGCCGGCCTGCGAAGCGGCGCGTGCAGCCGCATATTGCGCATCGTAGGTCTGCGCGTCGCGGTAGACGTCGGTCAGGTTGGTCGCCTGGGCGACGGGTGCGAGGACCATCGCGAGGGCAAGGGTCAACGGCTTGAATTGCATGATGGATCCAGTCAAGGGAAGGGTGCGTCAGTAACGGGGCATGGCCGGGTCGACTTCGTCGGCCCACGCGGCGACACCTCCGGAGAGATTGATGACATCGTCGAAGCCGACGGTCTCCAGGTAGCGGGCAGCGTGATAGCTGCGCACGCCATGATGGCAGATGACCACGGTTTCGGCGTCCGGGTCCAGTTCCTGGATGCGCGCGGGCAGTTCGCCCATCGGAATCAGCACGGCGCCGGGAATGCTGCACAGCGCGGCTTCCCAGGGTTCGCGCACATCGAGCAGGGTCGGGGTGTGGCCGGCCTGCAAATGGGCGGCGAGTTCGGTGGGGCGGAACTGGCGCATGATCAGAACACGAAGGCGATGGGTTGCGGGGCGTTGACCAGTTCGGTCACGCAGGTTTCAAACAGCGTCACGCTGCGAAATGCGCCAGGCGCGGTGCAGGTGATGAGCTGGGCCTGCATCACGGGGGCGCTGCCAATGATGGCGAACAGCCGCCCGCCGGGCCGCAGCAAGTTGCGAAACGCGCCCGACAACAAGGGGGTCGAGCCGGTCAGGACAATGACATCGAAGTCGCCATCGTTCGGCCAGTCGCGCGCGGCGTCGGCGACGTGCAGCGCGACATTTTCGATCCCGTGGGCGCGCAGTTTGTGGCCGGCGGCGGCAGAGAATTCCGGGTCGATTTCCACCGA
>MGZO01000048.1:6732-9301 GCA_001802655.1 Hydrogenophilales bacterium RIFOXYD1_FULL_62_11 | reverse complement strand
TCGAGTTTGGGCGTCCACATCGCCTGGCCGTGGCCGAGCGGGATTTCCATGTCGACAAAGGCGAGCGCGCGGTGGGCCTCGGCGACGAAGTCTTCGCGGCGAAGCTTGAACAAAAGATTGAGCACGTCCTGATCCAGCACGTCCCAGGGGCGGATTTGCTGTTCCACCATGTTGTAGCGCGCCTGCTCGATGTCCATGTGTGTCCTTGCCCGAAAAATATTGCCAGAGAAGAAATTGCCAGGATGAAAATTGATTGACGGCTCAATAAGTTAGCCCATAAGTCGCCTTGCAATTATTCCACATTTCAGCTAACTTGAGCCGCTCGCCAGGGGTCTCCGGCTGCCCAGTACGCAGCATGGAGTGAGACATACCCTTTGAACCTGATGCGGTTGATACCGACGTAGGGAGGCCGCTTTAACAGCCTCCGTTTGTTTTCTAGCGAGGCTGTAAACAGCCTCCACTTTTTACCGGTGAG
The DNA here is from genome assembly GCA_001802655.1 of Hydrogenophilales bacterium RIFOXYD1_FULL_62_11. Classification (GTDB taxonomy): domain Bacteria; phylum Pseudomonadota; class Gammaproteobacteria; order Burkholderiales; family Thiobacillaceae; genus Thiobacillus. The sequence goes on along the minus strand of MGZO01000048.1, from coordinate 8,826 downwards.
GCTGTCACACAACAGCCTCCTGCCTTATCTGGAGCGCACCATGAATGCCACCCCCAAGTTTCTCGCCGCCGACGCCCATGTCGATGCGCTCGCCGTCCAGCCCTTGCCGAATTCACGCAAGATTTACGTCGAGGGCAGCACGCCCGACATCCGCGTGCCGATGCGCGAAATCAGCCAGGACGATACGCCCACCAACCTCGGCGGTGAAAAGAACCCGGCCATTTTTGTGTATGACTGTTCCGGTCCCTACAGCGACCCGGCTGCCAGCATCGACATCCGCAAAGGTCTGCCTGCGCTGCGTACCCGCTGGATCGAGTCGCGCGGCGACACCGAGGTGTTGGGCGACCTGAGTTCGGAATACGGCCGCCAGCAGGCCGCCAACCCCGAACTGGCCGGCATGCGCTTTCCCGAACTCGCGCGCACCCCGCGCCGCGCCAAGGCGGGCATGAACGTCAGCCAGATGCACTATGCGCGCAAGGGCATCATCACGCCGGAGATGGAATTCATCGCCATCCGCGAGAACAACAACCGCGTGGCCTATCTGGAATCGCTGAAGCAAACCGGTCCGCTGGGAGAAAAGCTCGCCGCGATGATGAATCGCCAGCACCCCGGCCAGCACTTCGGCGCCAGCCTGCAGAACGAAATCACCCCCGAATTCGTGCGCAGCGAAATCGCCCGCGGCCGCGCCATCATCCCCAACAACATCAACCACCCGGAATCCGAGCCGATGATCATCGGCCGCAACTTCCTGGTGAAGATCAACGCCAACATCGGCAACTCGGCGTTGGGTTCGAGCATCCAGGAAGAAGTCGAGAAAATGACCTGGGCGATCCGCTGGGGCGGCGACACCGTGATGGATCTCTCCACCGGCAAGAACATCCACGAGACGCGCGAGTGGATCATCCGTAATTCGCCCGTACCGATTGGAACAGTGCCGATCTACCAGGCGCTGGAAAAAGTCGACGGCAAGGCCGAAGAGCTGACCTGGGAAATGTTCCGCGACACCCTGATCGAACAGGCCGAGCAGGGCGTCGACTACTTCACCATCCACGCCGGCGTGCTGCTGCGCTACGTGCCGATGACCGCCAACCGCATGACCGGGATTGTTTCCCGCGGCGGCTCGATCATGGCCAAGTGGTGCCTCGCGCATCACAAGGAGAGCTTCCTCTACACCCACTTCGAAGACATCTGCGAAATCATGAAGGCCTACGACGTGGCCTTCAGCCTCGGCGATGGTCTGCGTCCCGGCTCGATCTACGACGCCAACGACGACGCGCAGCTGGGCGAACTCAAAACCCTGGGCGAGCTGACCCAGGTGGCGTGGAAGCACGACGTGCAGGTGATGATCGAAGGCCCCGGCCACGTGCCGATGCAGCTGATCAAGGAGAACATGGACATCCAGCTGGAGCAGTGCCACGAGGCGCCGTTCTACACCCTCGGGCCGCTGACCACCGACATCGCCCCCGGCTACGATCACATCACCTCCGGCATCGGCGCCGCCATGATCGGCTGGTATGGCACCGCGATGCTCTGCTACGTCACGCCGAAGGAGCACCTCGGCCTGCCGGACAAGGACGACGTCAAGGAAGGCATCATCACCTACAAGCTCGCCGCCCATGCCGCCGACCTGGCCAAGGGCCACCCCGGCGCGCAGATCCGCGACAATGCCTTGTCGAAAGCGCGTTTCGAATTCCGCTGGGACGACCAGTTCAACCTCGGCCTCGATCCCGAAAAGGCCAAACTCTTCCACGACGAGACCCTGCCCAAGGAATCGGCCAAGGTCGCGCACTTCTGCTCGATGTGCGGCCCGCATTTCTGCTCGATGAAGATCACCCAGGATGTGCGCGAGTACGCAGCGAAAGAAGGCCTGAATGAAGCCGACGCGCTGGCCAAGGGCATGGAAATCAAGGCGGTGGAATTCGTCAAGCAGGGCGCCGAGGTGTATCGCAAAGTCTGAGCACAGCCTCCTGATCAGACCGTCGCTCATGTACCGCGCGCTATGCCGGTTAATCGGCGTGCTGGCCGTTTTGTTTGGCTCGCACGCCCTTGCCGCGCCGTTGTCGGTGCTTGCGGATGAGGTCTCGGCGATTGGCC
>MGZO01000048.1:4242-6693 GCA_001802655.1 Hydrogenophilales bacterium RIFOXYD1_FULL_62_11 | reverse complement strand
CGGCGCAAGACCGGTGTGGGTCCACTTTGCGGTGAACAACCCGCGCGCGACCCCGGTGCCGAAACGGCTGTCGATCGAGACCGCCTGGCTCGATCAGGTCGACACTTATTTGCAGCACCACGGCCAAACCGTCGCCACGGCGCGCGTCGGTGACCTGCAGCCCTATTCGCAGCGCCCGCTCGCAAGCCGCTATTTCGTGGTGCCGCAGGTTTTTGCGCCGGGCGTCAGCGAGGTGTTCATCCGCATCGAAACGCCTGACCCCATGGTGGTGCCGATTTACCTGCTGAGTCCGGAAGCCTCGCAGGTGCGGCAGACGCAGCAGGAACTCAGCTACGGCATCGTTTACGGATTCCTGCTTGCGCTGATGGCCTACAACGCCATTCTTTATTTCAGCCTGCGCAGTTCGCGCTATCTGCGCTATTCGCTCTATCTGGCGATGTTCCTTGCCATGAACGCCGCCTACACAGGCCACGGTTTTGCCTGGCTGTGGCCCGATTCGGTGAACTGGCAGCAGTGGTCCAACCCCCTCCTGATGTTGTCATTCGGCATCAGCGGCTTGCTGTTTGCCATCCGTTTTCTGGAATTGCGGGTGTATTTCCCGCGCGCTCGCCTGGCTGTCCTTGTTTTTTGCGCGGCATCCGGCGGCCTGCTGGGCATGGCCATACTGCTGGGCAGCCAGACAGCCGCGCTGCTCGTGGCGTTCAGCTTCGCGCTTCTGTTCTCTGTCCTCATGCTCGCATTGGGCATCCTCTCGGTTCGTGCCGGCCAAAAACCCGCACGGTATTTTCTGCTCGCAGCCCTGGCCGCCATGGTCGGCGCCGTGCTGACGGCGCTGTCGACCTGGGGCTTCATCCCGCATAACAGCTGGACCTTCCGCGCGGTGGAAATCGGCATGCTGATCGACGCGACCCTGCTGGCGCTGGCACTCGCCTGCCAGATGCGCGCTGGCCAGGAACAGCGGCTGCGCGCCGAACGTCTGGCGCAGCAGGATCCGCTGACCGGGCTGAATAACCGGCGTGCGTTCTACGACAAGACCAGTTCGTTGTGGGCGCATGCGGTTCGCCACGGCCACCCCGCCTCGGTCATGCTGCTCGACATAGATGCGTTCAAGCAGGTCAACGATGTCCATGGCCATGCCTTCGGCGACGAAGTGCTGAAAGTCGTGGCAGAGGCACTCAGGCAGATCGTTCGTCAGGACGATGTGCTGGCGCGCTGGGGCGGGGAGGAATTCATCGTGTTTCTGCCCGAAACCGGCACGCGTGAAGCGACCGTGCTGGCGGAGCGGTTGCGTGTGGCCATCTCAGGTCTGCGCATCCCGCATAAAACCGATGTAATCACCGTCACCGCAAGCTTTGGCGTGGCGCAGAAGGCCGGTCAGCACGCGACGCTGGATGCGTTGATCGCCTCGTCTGACACGTGCCTGTATCAATCCAAGCAGCAAGGCCGTAATCGGGTCACTGCCAGCCTGGCCGAGTACGCATCGGCTGCGTAGGTGCCGCAGGGGCGTCAAAAAGGGGTCACCTGCCCCGCGTATAATCCGCGGGCGCATCCGACGGGCGCGCCCTTTTTTATCCATGAAACCTTGTCATGACCGACCCTACCCAACTGTTGTACGCATTGATCCTCGGCCTGGTTGAAGGCGTCACCGAATTCCTGCCGATTTCCAGCACCGGGCATTTGATCATTGCCGGGCAGTTGCTGGGCTTTACCGGCGAGAAAGCCAAGGTGTTCATGATCGCCATCCAGCTGGCGGCGATTTTTGCGGTGGTGTGGGAATACCGGGTGCGGCTTGGGCATGTGGTGGCGACGCTGCACCGCGAGCCGGCGTCGCAGCGGCTGGCGATCAATTTGATGGCGGGCTTTTTGCCGGCGGCGGTGCTGGGGTTTCTGTTCTACAAGCAGATCAAGTTTTATCTGTTCAACCCGATCGTGGTGGCGTCGGCGCTGGTGATCGGCGGGGTGTTGATCCTGTGGGCGGAGCGTCGAAAGCATGTGATCACGACCGAGGGCATTGACGAACTCACCTGGCGGCGCGCGCTGGCGGTGGGTTTCGCGCAGGCGCTGGCGATGATTCCCGGCACCTCGCGTTCGGGCGCGACGATTATCGGCGGCCTGTTTCTCGGGCTGTCGCGCAAGACGGCGGCGGAGTTCTCCTTCTTTCTCGCCATCCCCACCATGTTTGCGGCGACGGCCTACGACCTCTACAAGAACTGGCGGCTATTTGATGTGCACGATGTGCCGCTGTTTGTGGTGGGCGGCATCGCGGCCTTCGTCAGCGCCTTGATTGCGGTGCGTACGCTGATCAAGTTCGTCAGCCGCCACGACTACACGCTGTTCGCCTGGTACCGCATCGTGTTCGGCGGCGTGGTACTGGCGACCGCTTATTTCGGGCTGGTGGACTGGCGCGCGGGACACTGAAGAATCAGGCTGCAGCCAGCGCCTGCCTGGCTT
>MGZO01000048.1:3861-4190 GCA_001802655.1 Hydrogenophilales bacterium RIFOXYD1_FULL_62_11 | reverse complement strand
TTCGTCCAGGTAGGCGCGTTCCATGAAGCTTTCGGTATCCACCGCGAGCACGCTCACCAGATACATTTCGCTCGCCACTTCGATCGACTCCGCGGCCGACGCAACGTCGGCCGGGTCAAGCGGGCGCGCGACTTCGGCGTCGATCCAGCTGCGCAGCACCGGTTCGCTGGCCAGCGCGCCGAGCTTGTCCTCGATCAGCCCGCGTTCGCGTGCGTCGATGTGGCCGTCGGATTTGGCGGCGGCGATCAGCGCCTTCAGTACGGCGCGGCTGTGATCTTCCGCAGCCGGCGCGGGCAGGAACGCAGCGGCCTGGGCGACCGGCGCGGCGG
>MGZO01000048.1:3500-3808 GCA_001802655.1 Hydrogenophilales bacterium RIFOXYD1_FULL_62_11 | reverse complement strand
GGAACGCCAGCGCGCCGAGTGCCGCCGCACCGCCATATGCGACTGCCTTGCCACCGAACTTGCGCACCCGCTTGTCGCCCAGCAGCAGTCCCAGCACGCCGCCCGCCAGCATGCCGGTGCCCAAATTGGCGTAGCCCGGCTTGCCTTCGCCAGCCGCCGCATTGCCGGGCAGGTTGGACAGCAGGGACTGGCCGGAGCCGAGAAGCTGGTCGAGCAGGTTTTTTGCGTTCATGGCGATCAAATCAAAAGGGAAGACCGGCACAAGACCGGTTGACGCAGGCTGAAGTTCCGCCGCCTTATTCCGGCTT
>MGZO01000048.1:0-3427 GCA_001802655.1 Hydrogenophilales bacterium RIFOXYD1_FULL_62_11 | reverse complement strand
GGGCTGGTCGCGCTGCAATGCGGCGAGGATTTCGTCGGCGTTGGCCGGCTTGGCCAGATAGTGCCGCGCACCCAGCCGCACCGCTTCGACGGCGGTGGCAATGCTGGCGTAGCCGGTGAGAACGACGATGGCGATTTCCGGAAAGCGCTGCTTCAGCGCGGCGACGACCGTGAGCCCGGATTCGCCGGGCAGTTTCAGATCGACCACGGCATGGCTCGGCGTAAAGTGCTCGGCGATGGCCAGCGCGTCCGCGGCGTTATGTGCCCGTTCGACGCTGGCGCCACGTTTCTGCATCGCGCGCGCCAGGGTGTCGGAAAAATCGATATCGTCTTCAACGATCAGCAGGTTCATGGTGTGGGGTTCCAGGGCAGGTGAATGCGCACCAGGGTGCCGCCGCCCGTGCGTTCGGTGAGGGTGAGGGTGCCGCCTGCGCGCTCGAGCGTGGCGTGGGTGAGCACCAGTCCCATGCCCCAGCCCTGTCCTGGCTTGTCGCTGAACAGCACACGCCCGGCCTGCATTTTTTGCGCGGCGGTAAAGCCGGGGCCGCGGTCGGCGATGTCGAGCCACAGGGCTTCATCCGTCACCGTTGCACCAAATTCGACGTCGTGGGGCGAGACGTCGGCGGCATTGTTCAGCACATTCAGGATGGCCTGCTCCAGCCCTTCGGGCGGGGTGAATTCGTGCTGCGTCGGCGGCAGCATCGTATGCAAATGCACGTCCGGCCGGATCACTTGCCAGTGCGTGACCAGCGCGGCCAGCCAGGTATCGAGCGGGGTGGCATGCGGCGTGCTGTCCTGCGCGCGCGCAGCGAGCTGGCTGAGGATGCGTTTGCATGCCTGTGCCTGTTTTTCGAGCAGCAGGCAGTCGGCGCCGATGTCGGGGTCGTTGGCGAATTCGATCGCGAGTTCGTGGGCGGTGGTCTGGATGGTGGCGAGCGGGGTGGCGAGCTCGTGCGCCGCCAGCGCGGCCTGGGTGCCGAGCGCGAGGATGCGTTCGTCGCGCAGCTGCTTTTCGCGTAGCGCGGCCAGTTCACCGTCGCGCGCGCGCAGCCCGGCATGCATGCGGGTGATGAAAAATGCGATCAGCGCCGCGCTGATGAGGAAGTTGAACCACATGCCGCCGAGGTGCATGCCGTAGGCGGCGACCGGGTCGGCGATGGCCAGCGGCTGGTACTCGAATAGCAGCAGCGCGTAGTAGCCCCCGGCCACCATTGCCAGCAGCCACACCCAGCGCGGGCGCAGGCTGATCGCGGCGATGATGATCGGCACCAGCATCAATGAAACAAACGGATTGGTGGCGCCCCCACTGAAAAAAACCAGCACCGCAAACGCGGTGAGGTCGACCAGCAGGTGTGTCAGAAACTCCACCTGCGTAGCAGGCGCATCCTGGCGCAAGCGCCACACGGTGGTTAGCGTAAATGTACCGAGCAGCAGGAGCACCGCGCCCATCGGCAGCAACGGCATGGGGATGTGCAGCCCCCAGTGCAGCCAGGCCATGCCGGCTGCCCAGCCGGCGATCAGTATCCAGCGCAACACCAGCAAACGCTCCAGCAGGGCGCGCGTGGGCAGGGTGGACAGCAGGGTGGAAGCGAGGGTGGACGGCATGGCGGCATTGTAATGCCCGGGCCACCCGGTGCTCCGGGCCGGAAACCCGGGCAGTGGGCTGTATGGCGCGGACCGGCTTTCCGTCAACGCCCTAGAACTTGACGTTCAGGCCGGCGTAGATCGAGCGCCCCATGCCCGGAACGGCGGTGCCCCAGGCTGGGCGACCCGTCCCGATCCCCGGCGGCATGGTGATTCCCTGGCCGACGTAGGCCCCGCCGAGCGGGTAATAGTAGAGGCGGTCGAAGACGTTCTCGATGCCGACGTCCAGCCGCACTTTTTTCCAGGCGTAGCTGCTGCGCAGGTTGAGCAGGCTGTAGCCGGGGGTTTCGACTTCGTTGCGGATCGCGGACACATCGTTCTTGGCGTCGACCATCTGGACTTCTGCAATGTTGGTCCAGCCGCCGCGGCGCTGCGTAACCGACAGCGTCGCGTTGAGCGGCATCATGTTGTAAAGATTGTCGTCGGTGCCGCCCGTGGTTTCGCCGCGAACGTAATTCAGCAGGCCGTTGAGCGTGAACCGGCCGAAGCGGGGGCTGTCCGCCAGCGGGGCATGTCCCGACACATCGATGCCGTAGAGCTGTGCGTCCTGATTGACGAATTTGAGAAAGACGAACTGGTTGGTTACCGTCGTGTTGGTCAAGCGGCGCGCATTGATGTAGTCATCGACATAGGTGTAGTAGGGCGTGATCTTCAGTCCCCAGTCCTGCTGCCTGGCGTCATGCCAGTCGAACGTCGCGCTCAGGGTATGGGCAATTTCAGGTTCGAGTTCGAGGTTGCCGACATAGCCGTTGCCATCCCCGGCCATGTTGACCATGAGCATCGCCATGCCGCCGGTCGACCAGGTGTAGCGTTCATAGAGATTGGGCGAACGGGTCTTGCGGGCGAAGCCGAATTCGAGGGTTTGGGTTTTGGACGGCACATAGCGCGCCAGGGTCGTGAGGTCGAAATTGTTGTCGGTATTCTCGCGGTCGGCGGAATTGAAGGCGGTTGCATCGGCCGTGTAGTTGGCGTTATACCCCTGTACTTCGCCGGCATTCATGTTGACTCTTTCGTAACGCAAGCCGAACTGGCTCAGCCACAGTGGGTTCCACTGCGCCTCCCATTCTGCAAACGCGGCCGTGCGGTCACGTTCGCCGTTGTTGATGTTGAGGAACGTGTTCGGTGACATGCCGCCGTTGCCGGACGCCGGCCACCAGTCGTCTAGACGATATTGCTGGAGCTCGCCGCCGACGCGCAGCAGGTCGCGTGCAGACAGGGCGATCTCACCCTTGACCACCGCGCCGGTGTTCTTGCCTTCGGTGAACATCGGCATGCCAGGCGCGGGAATGGTTTGCCCGGGCCCCTGGTACCAGTACGCCTTGTCCTCCAGGAAATTCATCTCATGCTCGGTGTGCTCGTTATAGACACGCGCTTCGAGCTTGCCCCAGTCGTATTGGCCCGTATAACCGAGGTTGACCTGGGTGCTGGTGTTGTCGGTCATGTCCATGCGCTGGTTCGGATAGCCCTGATACGGGATGTGCTGATAGCCCAGCTTGAGATCAAGCAGATGATTCTCGTGACGCAGCGCAAAACCGAGCGACTGGTTGGTGGATTTGTACATCGTCGAACCGACTTCGTCGCCGTCCAGCCAGATCGGTGAGTTGTAGAGCGATGGCGGAGCATTGGTATACGCTAAACTCGCTGGCTTGAAGTCGCCGCCCGCCGTGTAGTTGTCGGACTGCGCGGTTGAACCGTTATAGGTCACGCTGAGGTTTTCACCGGCCGCCGTGGCGGAAAGATTGGCGCCCATCGCATTGCCATTGCTGCGATAAAACGTTCCGACC
>MGZO01000047.1:11044-15323 GCA_001802655.1 Hydrogenophilales bacterium RIFOXYD1_FULL_62_11 | reverse complement strand
CCAGTAAAAAGGAAGCTCTGTGACCACCATCATCACCGTCACCTCCGGCAAGGGTGGCGTCGGCAAGACGACCACCAGCGCATCGATCGCCAGCGGCCTGGCCATGCGCGGCTTCAAAACGGCCGTGATCGACTTCGACGTCGGCCTGCGTAATCTCGACCTCATCATGGGCTGCGAACGCCGCGTGGTGTACGACTTCGTCAACGTCATCCAGGGCGACGCTAACTTGCACCAGGCGCTGATCAAGGACAAGAACTGCGACAACCTGTTCGTGCTGCCTGCCTCGCAGACGCGTGACAAGGATGCGCTCACCGAGGAGGGCGTGGAGAAGATCCTCAAGGAACTGGAACACCAGGGCTTCGACTACATCGTCTGCGACTCGCCTGCCGGCATCGAGCACGGCGCGATCATGGCGCTGACCTTCGCCGACGTGGCCATCGTCGTCACCAACCCGGAAGTCTCGTCGGTGCGCGACTCCGACCGCATTCTCGGCATCATCCAGTCGAAAAGCCGCCGCGCCATCGAAGGCCGCGAGCCGGTAATCGAACACCTGCTGGTAACCCGCTATTCGCCGAAGCGTGCGGCCGAGGGCGAAATGCTGACCTACACTGACATTCAGGAACTGCTGCGGATTCCGCTGCTGGGCGTCATCCCCGAATCCGAAGCCGTGCTGCACGCGTCCAATCAGGGCATCCCTGCGATCCACCAAAAAGACACGCCGGTGGCCGATGCCTATCTGGATGCGATTGGCCGCTTTCTCGGCGAAACGCACCCGCTGCGTTTTGTCGACTACGAAAAACCGGGCCTGTTAAAGCGCCTGTTCGGAGGCAAGTAATATGTCCTGGCTCTCCCACATTTTCGGCGAAAAGAAACCCACCGCCTCGGTCGCCAAAGAGCGCCTGCAACTCATCATCGCGCGCGAACGCGTGGGCCTGTCCGGTCCGGATTTCCTGCCCGACCTGCAGAAAGACCTGGTCGCGGTGATCTCGAAATACGTCAAGATCAACCCGGAAGACATTAAGGTCGGGCTGGAAAAACAGGGGAATTTCGAGGTGATCGAAGTCAACATCGTGCTGCCCGAGATACGCTGACTCACGCGCACGTCAGGCCCATTCAAAGACACATGGCTTTGGGCAATCGGGAAGTCGCATGTCGGTGCTGCTGGCGGCGGGCAATCTTGCCACCCCCAAGCGCGAATCAGTCGAGCACGAGTCGGTAGCCCACCCCGGATTCGGTGCGGATGTGGCGTGGCTGAGCCGGGTTCGCTTCCAGTTTGCGACGCAGTCCAGTCATGTAAACGCGTAGGTAGTGGGTATCTTCGGCATGGCTGGGTCCCCAGACTTCGCGCAACAATTGCCGGTGGGTGAGCACCCGGCCGGCGTTGGCAATGAGCAGGGCGAGCAACCGGTATTCAATGGGGGTGAGGTGAACCTCTGAGTCGCTCCGGGTGACCTGGCGGCGGGCCAGGTCCACTGTGATTTCACCGAATGTGACCAGCGGTCCTTCGCCGCCAGCCATGCGCGTGCGGCGCAGCAGGGCGCGTACCCGTGCCAGCAGTTCCGCCACGCCGAAGGGCTTGGTCAGGTAGTCGTCCGCCCCGGCGTCCAGTGCGGCCACCTTGTCGGTTTCGTCGACCCGGGCCGACAGGATGAGGATGGGGACGGCGGACCAGTTGCGCAGGTCGCGCACCACATCGACACCGTCACGATCCGGCAGGCCCAAGTCCAGGATGACCAGGTCGGGCTTGCGCGTGCCGGCCTCCACCAGGCCACGCTCTCCCGTGCCGACATCTGTCACGTGGCAGCCTTCGGCCTCCAGCGCGGTGCGAACGAAGCGGCGGATCTGCGGCTCGTCCTCGATGACGACTACGGTGGGCGAAGCGGCGCGCGGGGTTTCCATCAGGACTCAGACTCCGGAGGGACGACGGGCGGTTCGCCCGCCGGCAGAGTGATGACAAAGCGGGCGCCGCCCTGCGGGCGGTTCTCGCCTCTGACTGTGCCTTTATGCGCCTCGACGATGGCGCGCACGATGGCAAGGCCGAGGCCGACACCCGCCACGGCGGATTCCTCCTGGCCGCGGGTGAATTTCTCGAACAGTCTGTCCTCGCGGCCGGGCGGCAGCCCGGGGCCGTTGTCGGACACCGTGATGGAGACGCGATCACCTTCGTTGCGGGCGGCGATCTCAATGCGGCTGCCTGGCGGTGTGTATTTCGCGGCGTTCTCCAGCAGGTTGCAGAGCACCCGCTCCATCAGCACGCTGTCGAACGCCAGCAGCGGCAGATCCGCCGGCAGGTCGACGACCACCTCGTGCCGCGCCAGCGGAACGGCCAGGGTCTGCAACGAGGCGCCCACGACTTCCTCCAGCGGTTGCCATTCCTGCTTGATTTGGACATGGCCCTCCTGCAGACGCGCCATGTCCAGCAGGTTGCTCACCAAGGTGCTGGTGCGCAGGGACTCGGCGCGGATGGTTTGAGCAATCTCCGCCTGCGCTTCGGGCAAGGGTGGACCGGCCAGGGGCAATGAGTCGGCCAGACCCGCCAGCACGGTCAGCGGCGTGCGCAGATCGTGCGAGAGTGCAGACAACAAGCCATTGCGCAGCCGTTCGGATTCCATTCGCACCAGCGCGTCCTGCGCCATTTCCACGAAATGCACCCGCTCCAGCGCCAGCGCGATCTGGCCAGCCAAGGTTTCCAGCATGCGTGCCTGTTCCGGCAGGAACAGCAGTCGCTTCTGGCTTGGCTGCAGGGCCAGTACGCCCCGGGTGCGCATGGGTGCTTTCAGCGGCAGGTAGTACATGGGCGCGCCAGCCAGGCTCTGGGTGCCCATGCCGGCAGGTTGCTGGTGATCGTAGACCCACTGGGCAATGGCAGGGTCCAGGGGCAGTTCCTTGTGGGCGGGCAAGGGGGTGGGCGAATGCAGTTTTTCATGAACGTCCGGCAGCAGGAAACAGACCTTCGCCTGAAACAGGCTTTCCAGATGATGCCGGGCCGTTTCCACGATCTGCTCCGCCATCAAGGCGCCGGTCAGTTCCTTGCCCAGTTCGTTGAGCGCCCGTGTGCGCCGCTCCCGGTACATGGCGATGCGTGCCTGGTAGCGCAGGTTGGAAGCCAGGGTGCTGATGGTCAGCGCAACCGCCAGCATGATGAAGAAGGTCAGCAGGTAGCGAGTGTCGGCGACGGTGAGGGACAGATAGGGCGGTACGAAGAAGACATCGAAGGCCAGTACGCTGAGCACGGAACCCAGAATGGCCGGCCCCCGCCCGTAACGCGCGGCCACCCAGACCACCCCCAACAGGTAGAACATGATCAGGTTGGCCAGATCGAAAAAAGGCATCACCAGCTTGGCCAGCACGGTAGTCAGGGCACAGATGCCAGCGGCCCAGGCATAGCCTTGCAGTTTCCACCCGGGCGCGGGCTCGAGATCCAGATCGAACGGCATGGCGACCACCGCACCAGCGGGCGCCGCCGCCTCCTCATGCGCCACCACGTAGACATCCACGTCGCGGGCCAACGCGGAAAGCCGATCCGACAGCGGCGCGCGCAGCATCCGCGACAGCCCGGTGCGCAAGCTCTTGCCCACCACCAGCTTGGAGACGTTGCGGCTGATGGCATAGGCCAGCAGGGTCTGCGCATCTTCCTGGCCGGCGAGGGTGGCGGTTTCCGCGCCCAGCTCGCGGGCCAGGGCCAGGGTTCTGAGGATATTGTCGCGATTGGCTTCGGACAGGCGCTGCAGTTGGGGCGTTTCCACGTAGACGGCAATCCAGTCGGCGTGAAGGTCGCCTGCCAGCCGGGCTGCGGCGCGTACCAGACGGTCGCCGCCGGCGCCCGGACCGACACAGACCAGCAGGCGTTCCTTGGCCTGCCACACCGTCTCGATGGCCTGATCGGTGCGGTACTCGCGCATCTGCGCATCTACCCGGTCGGCGGTGCGCCGCAGTGCCAGTTCGCGCAGGGCAATCAGGTTGCCCTTGCGGAAGAAGTTGCGGACGGCCCGTTCGGCCTGCTGGGCGAGGTAGACCTTGCCTTCTTTCATGCGCTGCAGCAGTTCGTCCGGCGTCAGGTCGACTAGCGCGACCTCGTCGGCCTGCTCGAACACGCGGTCCGGCAGGGTCTCGCGCACCTGGATGCCGGTGATGCCGCCGACAATGTCGTTGAGGCTTTCCAGATGCTGCACGTTCACTGTGGTCCAGACGTCGATGCTGGCCGCCAGCAGCTCCTCCACATCCTGCCAGCGCTTGGGATGGCGCGAACCGGCGACGTTAGAATGCGCCAATTCGTCGA
>MGZO01000047.1:7898-11008 GCA_001802655.1 Hydrogenophilales bacterium RIFOXYD1_FULL_62_11 | reverse complement strand
CGAGGTCGAACTCGCGCAGTTCCCGCCCCTGATAGGCCACGAGCTTGGGCGGCAGCAGTTCCAGGCCTTCCACCAGGCGCGCGGTTTCGGAGCGCCCATGCGTCTCCACCACGCCCACCACCACCTCGCTACCCTGATCGTGCAGCACCCGCGCCGCACTCAGCATGGCGTAGGTCTTGCCCACGCCGGGGCAGGCGCCGAAAAAAACCCTCAGCTTGCCCTTCTTCGCACGCTCGGCCTCGGCCTCAATGCGGGCGAGCAGGGCATCGGGGTCGGGGCGGGTATCGGGTTCGGCCATGGCGACAGTTTACGACTTGGCCAGACGGTCAAGCGCCAGATTCAGCGTCAGCACGTTAACCCGCGGCTCGCCCAGCAGGCCGAGCTGGCGGCCCGCAGTGTGGACGTCGATGAGCTTGGCCACCTCGGCTTCGCTGAGGCCATGCAAACGTGCGATGCGGGGGGCCTGCCAGCGGGCGGCGGCGGGGCTGATGTGGGGATCGAGGCCGCTGCCCGAGGCGGTGACCAGATCCACCGGAATCGGCGCCGTCTGGGTCGGGTCTGCTGCCTTGAGCGCATCGATGCGCGCCTTGACCGCCTCTTCCAGCGCCGGGTTTAGCGGCCCCAGATTGGAGCCGCTGGAGGCGCCGGCGTTGTAGGGCACCGGGCCGGTGGCCGAGGGGCGGGACCAGAAGTGCTTCGGATCGGAGAACGGCTGGCCGACCAGGGTCGAGCCGACGACCTTGCCGTCCTGCTCGATCAGGCTGCCGTTCGCCTGATCGGAAAACAGGCCCTGGGCGATGCCGGTGACCAGCAGCGGATACGCGACGCCGGTCAGCACGGTCATCAAGGCCAGTACGAGCAGTGCGGGTTTGAGTTCCTTGAGCATGATGTCTCCTTAAGCCAGGTTGAGGCCGACCAGAATCAGGTCGATAGCCTTGATGCCGATGAAGGGCACGATGAGACCGCCCAGGCCATAGACCAGCAGGTTGCGCTGCAGGATGGCGCCGGCGCCCAGCGGGCGATACTTCACCCCTTTCAGCGCCAGCGGGATCAGGGCGACGATGACCAGCGCGTTGAAGATCACCGCCGACAGGATCGCGCTTGCCGGCGTCGCCAACTCCATCACGTTGAGCGCGTCCAGCGCAGGGTAGGTGGTGGCGAACGCGGCCGGGATGATGGCAAAGTACTTGGCGACGTCGTTGGCGATCGAGAAGGTGGTGAGCGAGCCGCGCGTCATCAACATTTGTTTGCCGGTCTCCACCACCTCGATCAGCTTGGTCGGATTGGAGTCCAAGTCCACCATGTTGCCGGCTTCCTTGGCGGCTTGGGTGCCGGTGTTCATGGCTACTGCGACGTCGGCCTGCGCCAGCGCCGGTGCGTCGTTGGTGCCGTCGCCGGTCATCGCCACCAGCCGGCCTTCGGCCTGGTATTCGCGGATCAGCTTCAGCTTGGCCTCCGGTGTCGCTTCGGCCAAAAAGTCGTCGACCCCCGCCTCGGCGGCGATGGCGGCGGCGGTGAGGCGGTTGTCGCCGGTGATCATCACGGTCTTGATACCCATGCGGCGCATTTCGGCGAAACGCTCCTTGATGCCGCCCTTGACGATGTCTTTCAGCTCGACCACGCCCAGCACGCGGGCGTGGCCGCCGGCGAATTCCGCTACCACCAGCGGGGTGGAACCGCGCTTGGCGACCTGCTCGACGATGGCCTCCACCTCCGGTGGGAAGTGGCCGCCTTTTTCGGCAACGTAGGCGCGTATCGCGTCGCCCGCGCCCTTGCGGATCTCGCGGCCATCGAGGTCGACGCCGCTCATCCGCGTCTGCGCGGTGAAGTGCACGAAGCTGGCCCCCAGTTCCTGCACATCGCGGCCGCGCAGATTGAACTTTTGCTTGGCTAGCACCACGATGCTGCGGCCTTCCGGGGTCTCGTCGGCCAGCGAGGCCAGTTGGGCGGCGTCGGCCAATTCACTCTCGCTGACGCCGGCGGCCGGCAGGAAACTGCTGGCCTGGCGGTTGCCGAGGGTGATGGTGCCGGTCTTGTCGAGCAACAACACGTCGATGTCGCCGGCCGCTTCCACGGCGCGGCCCGACGTGGCGATGACGTTCTTCGCCATCATCCGCCCCATGCCAGCCACACCGATGGCGGACAAGAGACCGCCGATGGTGGTGGGGATGAGGCAGACCAGCAGCGCGACCAGCACGGTCACGCTGACCGGCGCGCCGGCACCGGCGGCGCTCACGCTGAACAGCGAGAACGGCAGCAGGGTCGCGGTGGCAAGCAGGAACACCATGGTCAGCGCCACCAGCAGGATGGTCAGCGCAATTTCATTCGGCGTCTTCTGGCGCTTGGCGCCTTCGACCATGGCGATCATGCGGTCGAGGAAGGTTTCGCCGGGATTGACGGCGATCTTCACCACCAGCCAGTCGGACAGCACGCGGGTGCCGCCAGTAACGGCGGAGAAATCGCCGCCTGCCTCGCGGATCACCGGGGCCGATTCGCCGGTGATGGCCGACTCGTCCACCGAGGCCACGCCTTCGATCACCTCACCGTCGCCGGGGATTAGTTCGCCGGCGGTGACCAGCACGACGTCGCCTTTGCGCAGGTCCTCCGAGTTGACCACGTGAGTGGTGGCGTCGTGGCGCGGCTCCTTCAGCTTCTTGGCCTGCACAGCTTTCTTCATGCCTTTCAGCGCCGCCGCCTGGGCCTTGCCGCGGCCTTCCGCCACCGCCTCCGCGAAGTTGGCGAACAGCACGGTAAACCACAGCCACAGGGTGATGGCGAGGATGAAGCCAGTCGGGGCTTCGCCCTGGCCCATCAGGGCCTGGACGAACAGGCCGCTGGTGAGCAGGCTGCCCAGCCAGACCACGAACATCACCGGGTTCTTCACCTGGTGGCGGGGCGACAGGCGCTTCACCGCGTCCCAGACCGCCGCCTTCAACAGGGCGGCGTCGTAGAGCGTTTGTGTTTTATGCATGGCGAATTCCTTATTTGACCGAGATCATCTGCAGGTGCTCGACCACCGGACCCAAAGCCAGGGCCGGGACGAAGGTGAGCGCGCCGACGACGATCACGGTACCGATCAGCAGGACCACGAACAGCGGGGTATGGGTGGG
>MGZO01000047.1:3714-7885 GCA_001802655.1 Hydrogenophilales bacterium RIFOXYD1_FULL_62_11 | reverse complement strand
GAGGTGGGGACGATCTTCTTGGCGGCGAGCGCGCCGGCGATGGCGAGCACCGGGATCATCACCCAGTAGCGCGCCAGTAGCATGGCGAATCCAAGCAGCGTGTTGTAGAAGGGCGTGTTGGCCGACAGTCCGCCGAAGGCGCTGCCGTTGTTGTTACCGGCCGAGGACAGGGCGTACAGAACCTCCGAGAACCCATGCGCACCCGGGTTGAAGATGCCAGCCCGGCCCACGTCCAGACTCACCGCGAGCGCCGTGCCGACCAGCACCACCAGCGGCGGCACCAGAATGGCGACGGCAGCCATCTTCACCTCGTAGGCCTCGATCTTCTTGCCCAGGTATTCGGGCGTGCGGCCGATCATCAGGCCGGCGACAAATACGCCGATGAGGGCGAACACCAGCATGCCGTAGAGGCCCGAACCAACGCCGCCGAAGATCACCTCGCCCAGTTGCATCAGCCACATCGGCACCATGCCGCCGATCGGGGTGTAAGAGTCGTGCATGGAATTCACCGAACCGTTCGAAGCGGCGGTGGTGGCAGTGGCCCAGAGGGCGGAGTTGGCGATGCCGAAGCGGGCTTCCTTGCCTTCCATGTTGCCCCCGGCCTGGCTGTCGGAGGCCTCAGTGGCCAGCCCAAGACGCTCGAACAGCGGATTGCCCGACTGCTCGGCGGTCACCGTCACGGCCAGCAAGGCGGTGAACACGATCGTCATGGCGGCGAGGATGGCCCCGCCCTGGCGCATGTCGCCGACGAAGCGGCCGAAGGTGAAGCACAGCGCTGCCGGGATCAGCAGGATGGACAGCAGTTCCAGGAAGTTGGACAGCGGCGTCGGGTTCTCCAGCGGATGCGCGGAGTTGACGTTGAAGAAGCCGCCGCCGTTGGTGCCGAGCTGCTTGATGGCGACCTGCGAAGCGGCCGGGCCGACGGCGATGGTCTGCTCCGCGACGGCGACCTGCTCCATGACCGGCTGGCCCTGGGCATCGACGACGGGATTACCATCCGCACCGGTCTTCGCCTGCTCGTAGCTCACCGATTCGACCATTTGCGCCTTCTGGTAGGGCGAGAAGCTCTGCACCACGCCCTGGCTGACCAGCGCGAGCGACAGGATGACCGACAGCGGCAGCAGGATGTAGAGCGTGGAGCGCACCATGTCGACCCAGAAGTTGCCTACGCCGCCGGCTTCCTTGCGCGTGAAGCCACGCATCAGGGCCACCACGACGGCCATGCCGGTGGCGGCGGAGAGGAAGTTCTGCACGTTGAGCCCCAGCATCTGGGTCAGGTAGCTCATCGTCGTCTCGCCGCCATAGCCCTGCCAGTTGGTGTTGGTGGCGAAGCTGATGGCGGTGTTGAAAGCCGAATCGACCGTGGTGTTGGCGAGGCCCTCGGGGTTGAGGGGCAGCCAGACCTGGAAGCGCTGCAGGGCGTAGACCGCGAGAAAACCCATGAGGTTGAAGGCGATCATCGCGAAGGCGTAACGGGTCCATGGCATGTCGTCGCCCGGCTTGACGCCGCAGACGCGATAGAAGCCGTTTTCCACCGGCTTGAGCCAGCGCACGAAGCCCGGCAGCTCGTCGCGATAGACGCGGGCCATGTAGACGCCCAGCGGCCATGCCAGGCCGATCAGGGCGATCAGGTACAGACCCAATTGCAGGTAGCCATTGGCAGTCATGAAAAGTCCTCCGGGTAGAACAACACAGCCAGCAGGTAGGCGAAAACGCCCACCGCGGCGACCAGGGCGATCAAGTAGAGGGTAATCATCAGCGTTTCCTTAACCCGTCAAAAACGGACACGAGAACCGCGGTGAGGGCGAAGAAGCCTACGCCCAGGGCGATATACAGCAGATCCATGACACTTCCTTCCAGCGTGAACGGGGACACGTCGGACTATAGGTAGCTGTCGGTAAAGATGGGGCTAAGACTGGGGGAGAAGGTATTAAGAAAACATAAAGCTGCGGGGTCAGTGCACCAGGGAGTGGGAAGTGGTTTTCAGGTAATCAGGCATCTTGGCAAAACCCGTTGACCCGGATCCCGAACGGGTCGCTGCCGCTGCTGGGTCTCCACCCAGCCAGTTCACATTTCAGTGAATATCGCTTATTTAGAAAGCCCATGGATTTATGATGGTTTTATACTGACGGCTGCTCTTTTGTCGCCAAGCCTTTATCAAGTGAATCTCCTTTATTCCAAACGTTACCCGGATCGCCACATCCTGGTTATCACGTTTTTGGTCATGCTGGTCTTGCTGGTGCTCGACCAGTTGATCGACAGCCTTGTGGCCGAGAATGATGCGTCCGGCATGTTCGGGCCAGCGGGCCTGTGGGCAGACAATGTGCCACACGTGCTTCTGGCCATGTTCGGCGCCCTGCTTTTGTACCGTTATATCCAGCCTTTCGCTCAGAAGCTCAGGGAATCCCAAACCATTCTGACCGAGGCCCTGCGCAAGAATGAACTGATCCTGCAACACGCGGGCGAAGGTATCTATGGTCTGGACAACCGGGGCCGGATGACTTTCGTCAATGCCGCGGCCGAGCGGATGCTTGGCTATTCCAATGAAGACATGGGCCACGATCTCGTTCATCTCATCACCCATCGTAGCAATTGCAAAGGCTGTTCAGTGCCCGTCGAGGAATGTTCAATACTTGCAACGTGTCATGATGGCGCGCCGCATCTCTGCGATGACGCGATTTTCTGGCGAAAGGACGGGCGTCCCCTCGACGTGCAGTACATCAGCGCTCCGATTCTGGAAGCGGGGCTGATCACCGGTGCGGTGGTGGTTTTCAGTGACAACACGGAGCGCAAGCGGAACGAGGCCACCCTCGCCCGGTGTCAGCATATTTTCGACCATGCCGAATGGGGCGTGATCGTCTTCAACGTCGCGGCAGGGCAGATCGAACTCATCAATCCCGCGTTCGCGCGGATGCACGGCTATCGGGTTGATGAGCTTGCTGGCTGGTCGATTGCAGAATTCTTTGCGGAGGAGTGCAGGGCGGATCTTCCCCGCAAAATCCAGTTGATCCATGAGACCGGTCACCACATATGGGAATCGTGGCACGTGCGCAAGGATGGCAGCCGCTTTCCGGTCCAGATCGATGCCACTGCAGTCAAAGATGAGGCGGGCGAGGTCCTGTATCGGGTCGTCAACGTGCAGGACATCACGGCGCGCCGCCAGATCGAAGACACCCTGCGCGAGAGCGAGGCGCATCTGGCCCAGGCCCAGGCTCAGGGCAAGCTCGGGAGCTGGCGCCTGGACATCCCCAACGATGTGCTGGAATGGTCGGCAGAGGGCCATCGCATCTTTGGGGTGCCTCCGGGGATGCCGCTCAGCTACGAGGTTTTCCTGAACTGCGTCCATCCTGACGACCGCGACTTTGTGAATCATGCCTGGCGTGCCGCCATGGCGGGGGCTGCCTACGATATCCAGCATCGCATCATCGCCGACGGCAAGGTGAAGTGGGTGCGAGAGCGTGCGGAGCTGGAGTATTCTGCCGAGGGCGAAATATTGCGTGGCGTGGGCACTATTCAGGACATCACCGAACTCAAGCAGCATGAGGATGAGCTGCTGCGGTCCCGGCAAAGCCTGCGTGAACTTGCTGCGCACCATGAAAAAGTCCGGGAGGGGGAGCGAACCCGCATCGCCCGGGAAATTCATGACGAACTCGGACAACACCTTACCGCTCTGCGGATGGATGCGGCCATGCTCAAAATCCGCTTTGGTGCGGACAATCCCGATCTGACGCGCCAGGTTGCCGGCATGAAAAAAACCATCGATACCACGATCGGGGTGGTCCGTAACCTGGCCACTTCATTACGTCCCGGGGCGCTGGACATGGGGCTGGTGTCGGCGGCGGAGTGGCTGCTTTCCGGATTTGAGGAGCGCACCCAGATTCGTTGCCATCTGCATGCGCCAGAAGAACATCTGGATCTGGACGAAGAGTGTGGCACCGCCGCATTCCGCATCCTGCAGGAATCCCTTACCAACATCACACGTTACGCCAACGCCTTGGAAGTGAACGTGCGCATCGAATGGATCAACGGCATCCTGGAAATGGATATCCGCGACGATGGCGTCGGCTTTGACCATGCGGAAGTGCGAAGCCGCAAGACGTTCGGCTTGATGGGTATGCGCGAGCGTGCGCTCCAGTTCGGCGGCGAATCCCGCATTGATTCCAGGCCGGGT
>MGZO01000047.1:2088-3701 GCA_001802655.1 Hydrogenophilales bacterium RIFOXYD1_FULL_62_11 | reverse complement strand
TCGAAGTGGTCGCCGAGGCGAAAAATGGATGGGAGGTGATCGAGCATGTTCGCACCCATGCGCCCAATCTGCTGCTGCTGGACATGAATATGCCCGGCCCGAGCGGGGTGGAACTGATCAAGCGGGTTCGCGAGGAGGCGCCGCGCCTGCCTATTCTGGTGCTCTCGATGCATGGAGAGAGCCAGATTGCCGGGCGGGCCATCAAGGCCGGCGCGGCGGGCTACCTCACCAAGGACAGCGAACCCGAAACCCTGATTCACGCCATCCGTCAGGTCGCCAGCGGCGCCCACTATATCGAGCCGGCCGTCGCCGAACGCCTGTTGTTTCAGCCCTCGCCAAAGGACACGGTCGAGCCGCATGCCACCTTGTCCGATCGCGAATACCAGGTCTTCCTGATGCTCGTCCAGGGACGGGGGGTGATGGAGATCGCCGAAGCGCTTCATCTTTCCGCCAAAACCGTCAGCACCCACAAAGCCCGTCTGCTGAAAAAAATGGGACTGGACAATCTCAGCGACCTGGTGCGCTACGCCCTGAAGCACGACCTGATCTGAGGACTCCTGCCGTGTAGGCATATTCCTACACGAGATTCCTGTTCGACTGACCCCCTCGCAAGGGCATCCGCTGATACGGATGCGGTTCGACGCGCCGTTACTTCCCCTATCTGTATCTTGGGGAGGGCTTCGGTGAAACTGTTGATCGTGGACGATTCTTCGGCCGTGTATGGCCGATTGCTGGAGATGCTGGGGGGGGTGGAGCACCTCACAGCGCTTTCCATTGCGCGTTCCCTGCATGAGGCAGTGGAAAAGAGCCGCTTGTTGTGTCCGGATGCCGTCGTGCTGGATGTGCGTCTGCCCGACGGCAGCGGTCTGGATGCCCTGTCCGCGATCAAGAGGGATTCCCCGAACACCCGCGTGTACATGTTTACCAACCAGATCGAGTTCCGGGATAAAGCCCTGCGCGATGGCGCCGATGGCTTTTTTGACAAGTCCATGGAATTCACGGCGCTGGTTGCGAGACTGCTGGGCATGGCTGACGCTTCCGTGCCGGGAAGCGGGCAATGAAAATAGTCTGGACGGACGACAACCGCATTGCGGCGATGGTGTGGGTGCTTTGCGTCGGGCTCGGCCTGATGGGCGCGGCCACAGCCTTTTCCGGCGCCGCGTTCGACAGGGTCTGGGCAAGCGGGACGGCGCTGGCGGGAATGCTTGCCGGCGGCTTACTCGCCAGCCGGGTTCGCCGTGCGCTGGCGAGCGCCCGGCGTGAAGCGGAGGAAGCCGGCTCGACAGCGCTGCAACAGGCGCCCGGCGGGCTGGATGATCTGTGCGGTGAGGTGCTGCCCATCTGGAACCGCCAGATCGAAACCGCCCGCAGCCAGACAGAAACCTCTCTGGTCGAACTCACCACCTGTTTCGGCGATATCCATCAGCGCCTGGGGGCGGCACTGGGGCTGTACCAGAACAACGGCAGCGGTGAAGCAGATGTGATGGCCATGCTGGAAAAGGGGCAGGGCGATCTGTCTAACATGCTCTCTTCGCTGCGCGCCGGCCTCCAGGCCAAACAAGAGATGCTTTATCGCATCCGTGAAGTGGCCCGGTTTTCCGATGAACTCAAGG
>MGZO01000047.1:0-2064 GCA_001802655.1 Hydrogenophilales bacterium RIFOXYD1_FULL_62_11 | reverse complement strand
TGGCCAACCAGACCCAGCTGGTGTCGCTCAACGCCGCCATCGAGGCGGCCTGGGCAGGCAAGGCAGGCCGCGGGTTCGCCGTGATTGCGGATGAGGTTCGCAAGCTTTCCACCCAGTCGGGGGAAACCGGCAAGCAGATCACCTCCCGCGTCGAGAGCGTGACGCATGCCATCCATAGCGCGGTCGAAATCGCAGAACGCTATGCAGACCAGGATGCCCGTGCCATGCGGGATTCCGAGCAACTCATCGAGGGCGTGCTCAATGTGTTCCGTGGCGCGGTGGAGCATCTGACCCAGGCGGCAACCCAATTCCAGCAGGAAGGCCGGGCGGTGCAGGAGACGGTTTCCGGCGTCATCGTTTCCCTCCAGTTCCAGGACCGGGTCAGCCAGATTCTGTGCCAGACCATGGACGACATGGCGCGTCTGGAAGGCGTTTTGAACGAGAACCGTGAGCGTGAAGCTGGCGGAGATCCTGTCCCCCCCATTGACGTGGCAGCGTGGCTCGAGCAGCTCTCCAGTACCTACACGACGCTTGAGCAACAAGACAACCACCAGGGCATGCAAAGCAACGCGCCTGGCAAAGCAGCCGAAATTACTTTCTTTTAGGAGCAAAAATCATGGCCAAGACCATTCTGATCGTTGACGACTCGGCATCTGTCCGCCAGGTCGTGGGGATGACCCTGAAGGGGGCCGGCTACGACGTCGTCGATGCCGTGGACGGCAAGGATGCGCTGAGCAAGCTGGATGGGCGCAAGCTGCATCTGGTCATCAGCGACGTCAACATGCCCAACATGGACGGCATTTCCTTCGTCAAGGAAATGAAGGCCAAGCCCGCCTACAAATTCACCCCCGTCATCATGCTGACCACCGAAGGCAGTGAGGCCAAGAAGCGCGACGGCCAGGCGGCCGGCGCCAAGGCCTGGGTGGTCAAGCCGTTCCAGCCGGCCCAGATGCTGGATGCCGTATCCAAACTGATCATGCCGTGAGGACGGACGACATGGACATCCGCAGCGAACGACACGATGCCTGCCTCTGGTTATACCCGGCGGGCGAAATGACCATCTACAGCGCGGCCGAACTCAAGCCGGCCCTGCTGCAGGCACTGGACCAGAGCGACGAAATCGAGATCGACCTCGCCGGGATCAGCGAGATGGATACCAGCGGCGTGCAGCTGCTCATGCTGATGAAGCGCGAAGCTGCCGCCGCCGGCAAGGCATTGAAGCTGGCCGGGCACAGCCCGGCCGTGCTGGAGGTGTTCGAATTGCTGGACCTCGGCAACTGGTTTGGCGATCCGCAACTGCTGCCGGCAGACGGCAGCGAAACCCGGAGGGCTACGGCATGAACCTGGATCTGGGCGATGCCCTGCAAACCTTCTTCGCAGAAAGCCGCGGCCTGCTCCAGGAAATGGAGGAGGCGCTGCTGCGGCTGGAAAACACCCCCGACGACGCGGAAGCGGTCAATGCCGTGTTCCGTGCCGCCCACACCATCAAGGGCTCGTCGGGCCTGTTCGGCCTGGACGACATCGTCGCCTTCACCCACAAGGCCGAGAATGTGCTCGACCGGATGCGCAACAATGAGTTGCCGCTAACCGAGGAATTGATCGGCCTGTTCCTGGCCTGTCGTGACCACATCGAGATTCTGTTGGACGTCACGTCCGACAATGCCGAGCTGGACAGCGATACGCGCGAGCAGGGCGAGGCTCTGGCGGCCCGGCTGAGCCAGTTCATGGGCGGATCGGCGGTTTCGCTGCCGGTCGAAGCGGAGTCGCCGCTGCAAAGCGTGGGCGGCAGCCCGCTGGCGGGCGACGTGTGGCACATTTCCCTGCGTTTTGACCAAGACGTGCTGAAGAACGGCATGGATCCCCTGTCGTTCATCCGCTACCTCACCACCCTGGGCGAAATCCGCCATCTCACCACCGTGGCCGATGCCCTGCCGGATGCCGCCGAGATGGATCCGGAGTGCTGTTATCTCGGCTTCGAAATCAGCTTTCGGAGCGAGGCCGACAAGGCGCGCATCGAAAGCGTGTTCGAATTCGTACGCGAGGACTGCCAACTTTACATCCTGC
>MGZO01000046.1:10384-10610 GCA_001802655.1 Hydrogenophilales bacterium RIFOXYD1_FULL_62_11 | reverse complement strand
GCGCAGGTCGCGCATTTCATCCCCAACGACGTTCAACTCACCCGCGCGCGACAGATGCTGCTGATTACCGGCCCCAACATGGGCGGCAAATCGACCTTCATGCGGCAAGTGGCGCTGATTACCCTGCTGGCCTGCTGCGGTCTGTGGGTGCCCGCCAGCTCGGCCAAAATCGGCGACATCGACCAGATTTTCACCCGCATCGGCGCGTCGGACGATCTGGCAGGCG
>MGZO01000046.1:0-10340 GCA_001802655.1 Hydrogenophilales bacterium RIFOXYD1_FULL_62_11 | reverse complement strand
CTGCACAACGCCAGCGCCAACAGCCTGGTGCTGCTCGACGAAATCGGGCGCGGCACCTCGACCTTCGACGGCCTCGCGCTGGCGTGGGCAGTGGCACGGCACTTGGTCAGCGCAACACGCGCCTTCACCCTGTTCGCCACCCATTATTTCGAGCTGACCCAACTGGCCAGCGAGTACAAGCAACTCGTCAACGTCCACCTCGATGCCAAGGAACACGGCGCCAATCTGGTGTTCCTGCACGCAGTAGAAGAAGGCCCGGCGTCGCAAAGCTACGGCATCCAGGTCGCCCGTCTGGCCGGCGTGCCCAGTCCGGTCATCGCCGCCGCGCGCCGCCACCTGCGCGAACTTGAAGACGCCCAGCTGCAACCCGGCCCGCAGGGCGACCTGTTCGCCGCCCACCTACCCAACGACGAACCGCCGCCGCATCCCGCGCTCGACCAGTTGCGCGAGATCGATCCCGATGCGCTCACCCCAAAGGCTGCGCTGGACATGCTTTACGCTTTGAAAGCACTGACCGACACCTCGCCATGAAAACCCTGCGCCTCGACACCACCGAACTCGGCCTCGATTTTTATGCAGCGCTCAAGCTGGCAACCGCCATCGCCCAGCAGCATCTGGGCGACGGCACGATGCTGTTGAGTTGGTACGACCGCGAACGCGATCTGGAATCGCCGGCAGGGGTGAGCGAATGCCATGAAGGCTGCGCCACCAAGGGGTCATGGGACTATGCGTTGAATCGCGACGCGCGATTGGTGGAATTTGATGCCGGCCGATTCTTTTTCTGCTTTTTGTAGTGCATGCCGCTAGCGAAACATCGGCCGGAGCGAAAAATGGCTACGCGCCGCGCCGCCGCCACAGATAGCGATACACAAACCCCGGATACGCAAACACCACGAACAGCGATGCATTGATCGCGTAGAACTCCCAGTTCTGCTTGTGGACATCACCGAGTTTGCCTTCCAGCAACAGTGCGATGCCGCCGATCACGAAAAACATCACCACCAGCTCCAGCAAACGCCAGGCGATATTCTTGCTGCCGATTTTGGGCTGGATGACGAAAAATATGCGTTCGATAAGGAAAGGCAGATTGGCGGCAACGAATGCCAGGATCAGCAGCAGGGCAGTAGAGAAGTTCACGTTAAATCCGAAGTGCAAGGTGACGCCGGAGCAGACCGGCTCCGGCAAGGTTTAGTTCAGCCGCGGTTGATTCAAAATGACGCGCCGATGGCATGTACACAAATCGCCATCAATGGCTGAGGCAGAATCCCGAGTGCCAGCACAGCGAGGCCGTTGGCTGACATGATGAGACGCGCATCAGCGCTGGGAGCGATCGGCGAGGTGTCGTGCGGCGTATCGAAATACATCAGTTTGACGATGCGCAGGTAGTAGAACGCGCCCACCAGTGAGAACACGACGGCGGCCACCGCCAGCCAAACGTAGCCGATCTCGACCACGGCCTGCAGTACGGCGAATTTGGCATAAAAACCAACAGTGGGCGGCACGCCGGCCATCGAAAACATCAGCAACAGCATCAAAAAAGCGAGCCACGGGCTGCGGCGGTTGAGCCCCTTGAAGTCGTCAAGCTTGTCGGCCTCAAAGCCGGCACGCGACAGCAGCAGGATCATGCCGAAGCCGCCCAGGCTCATCAACGCGTAGACCAGCACGTAAAACATCGCGCTGCCGTAACCGTTCTGCGAGCCTGCGAGGATACCCAGCAGCATGAAGCCCATGTGCGAGATGGTCGAGTAGGCGAACATGCGCTTGAGGTTGCTTTGTGCGATAGCCGCGAAGTTGCCGAGCGCCATCGACAGCACGGCGAGGATCACCAGCATGTCGCGCCATTCGGCCACCTGCGATTCCAGCCCCTGCCCCAGGATGCGGATCACGAAAGCGAAGGCGGCGATCTTGGGCGCGCTGCCGATGAACAGCGTCATTGCGGTGGGGGCGCCGTGATAGACGTCGGGCACCCACATGTGGAACGGTACGGCGCCGAGCTTGAAAGCCAACCCGGCGACGATGAAGACAATGCCGAACACCAGCGGGATGCGCAGGTCGGTACCGTCCTGCAGGGCGATGGCGATGTCGCCCAACGCGAGCGAACCAGTAACACCGTACACCATCGACATGCCGTACAGCAGCATCCCAGACGCCAGCGCGCCGAGCACGAAATACTTCATCGCCGCCTCGGTGGCGACGCTCGAATCGCGCTGTAACGCAACCATGGCGTACAGCGACAGCGATAGCAGTTCGAGGCCGAGATACAAGGTGAGGAAATGGCTGGCCGAGACCATGACCATCATGCCCAGCGTGGCAAACAGCGCCAGCACAAAGAACTCGCCCTTGTAGAGCCCGCGTTCGCGCAGGTAGTCGCGCGAATACACCAGCACCACCGCAACGGTCAGATAGAGAAACAGTTTCAGCACGTCCGACAGCGGGTCGTCGATGAAGAGGCCATTCAGCGCCAGCACCGGCATGGTGGACAGATCGCGCACGGTGAGGAAAGCCGCGCCCGCCAAGGTGGCCAGCGACAGCACATAGGCCAGATAACGCTTGCTATCATCGACTGCAGCGTCGATCACCAGGATCAGCGACACCATGACCAGCACGAAAATTTCGGGTAGCGCGGGGGCGAATTGCATCAGGCTCATGGGCGCGCTCACGGGAGTTTGCTCTGGGCGACATGCGCCAGGAGGTCGATGACGGAAACATGCATCACGTCAGTGAAGGGTTTGGGATAGAGACCCATGCCGAGCACGCTAACGGCGAGCACACCAAGCAGCAAAATTTCGCGGGCGTTGACGTCGTGCATTTCCTCGACGTGCGGGTTGGTGACGGTGCCAAACACGACGCGCTTGTACATCCACAGCGTGTAGGCCGCGCCGAGGATCAGCGTGGTAGCGGCGACGAAGGCGAACCAGAAGTTGACCTGGGTGGCGGCCATGATGACCATGAATTCGCCGACGAAGCCGCTGGTGGCGGGCAAACCAGCATTCGCCATGGCGAACAGCATGAAAAAGGCGGCAAACACCGGCATCTTGTCGGCCAGGCCACCATAGTCCTTGATCTGGCGCGAATGCAGGCGGTCGTACATGACGCCGATGCAGAGGAACAACGCGGCGGAAACGAAGCCGTGCGACACCATCTGTACCAGCCCGCCTTCGACTCCGAGCGGGTTGAACATGAAGAAGCCGAGGGTGACAAAGCCCATGTGCGCAATCGACGAATAGGCGATGAGTTTTTTCATGTCGGACTGCACCAGCGCCACCAGGCCGATGTAGGCGACAGCGATCAACGACAGCGTGATGACAAACCAGGCGAGTTCATGGCTGGCATCCGGCAGGATTGGCAGGATGAAACGCAGGAAACCGTAGGCGCCGACTTTCAGCGTGATCGCCGCCAGCACCACCGAGCCGCCGGTGGGCGCCTCGACGTGGGCGTCGGGCAGCCAGGTGTGCACCGGCCACATCGGCACCTTGACGCCGAAGGCGAGCAAAAAGGCGAAGAACATCAGCGTCTGCGCGGTCATGCCGAGCGTAGTGGCGTGCCAGGTCTGGATGTCGAAGCTGCCGCCGGACTGGAAATACAGATAGATCATCGACACCAGCATCAGCAAGGATCCGGCAAGCGTGTAGAGGAAAAACTTGAACGCGGCGTACACTCGATTCGGACCGCCCCAGACACCGACGATCAGATACAGCGGGATCAGCATGCCCTCGAAGAATACATAGAACAGGATGCCATCGAGCGAGGCGAACACGCCATTGATGAGGCCGGACATGATGAGGAAGGCCGCCATGTATTGCGCGACCTTGTCCTGGATCACCTGCCAGCCAGCGATCACCACCAGCACGGTAATGAAGCTGTTAAGCAGAATCAGCGGCATGGAAATGCCGTCAATCCCGAGGTGGTAATGGATGTTGAGCGCCGGAATCCACGCGGCCTTTTCGACAAACTGCATCGCGGAGGTGCCCGTGTCGAAACCCGTGACCAGCGGAATCGCAACGATCAGTCCAGCAAGCGCACCCGCCAGCGCAATCCAGCGCGCCAGCGCCGCATTTTTGTCGGAACCCGTGGCGAGCACGGCCACCCCGGCAAGGATGGGCACCCAGATGACGAGGGAGAGAATAGTGTCGATCATGGGTCAGTTCAGTCGGGCAAACCAGGTGACCAGGGCAAACACCCCGATCAGCATGGCGAAAGCGTAATGGTAGATATAGCCGGACTGAAAGGCGCGCATCAGCCGGGCTGCGCGCTCGACCAGCCGCGCGGTGCCGTTGATCGCACCGTCGATGATGACCTGATCACCCCCGCGCCACAGGCCAGCGCCCAGCAAACGCGCGCCCCTGGCAAACAGCCAGCTATAGAGTTCGTCGAACCAGTATTTATTGATGAGCATGCTGTGGATGAAGCTGAAACGCTGCTGGATCGCTGCCGGGATATCCGGGCGCTTGAGGTAGAAGAACGCCGACAGGCCCACCCCTGCCGCCGCCAGCCAGAACGGCAACGTAGTGATGGCATGCAGCCCCATCGCCATCGCGCCGTGGAAATGCTGGTTGAGTTCGACCATCACCGGATGACGGTCTGCGACATAAATTGCGTTGCCGAAGAAATCGCCAAACAACATCGGCTCGATGGTCATGTAGCCAATCGCCAGCGAAGGCAACGCCAGCGCAAGCAGCGGACCCGTCACCACCCAGGGCGTTTCGTGCGGCGTGCCGCCGTGGCCGTGATGCCCCTGATCATCGTGGTCCTGCCCGTGGCTGTCAGCGCCATGGTGGTGCGCGTTATGGAAACGCTCCTTGCCGTGGAACACCAGAAAATACATGCGGAAGGAGTAGAAGGCGGTGACGAATACGCCGATCAGCACCGCCCAGTAGGCGATGTCGGCGCCCGGCAGGTTCGACAGCTTGACCGCCTCGATGATGCTTTCCTTGGAGTAAAAACCCGACAGGAAAGGTGTGCCGATCAAGGCCAGCGAGCCGATCAGCGAGGTGATCCAGGTGATCGGCATGTACTTCTTCAGGCCGCCCATGTAGCGGATGTCCTGGTTGTGGTGCATGGCGATGATGACCGAACCGGCGGCGAGGAACAGCAGCGCCTTGAAGAAGGCGTGCGTCATCAGGTGAAACACCGCGACCGAATACGCCGATGCGCCGAGCGCGACCGTCATATAGCCCAGCTGGGACAGTGTCGAATACGCCACGACGCGCTTGATGTCGTTCTGCACGATGCCGAGGAAACCCATGAACAGCGCGGTGATCGCGCCGATGATCATGATGAAGCTCAACGCCGTGTCGGACAGTTCAAACAGCGGCGACATGCGCGCGACCATGAAAATGCCCGCAGTCACCATCGTCGCCGCATGGATCAGCGCGGAAATCGGCGTCGGGCCTTCCATCGAATCGGGCAGCCATACGTGCAACGGGAACTGGGCCGACTTGCCCATCGCGCCGATGAACAAAAGGATGCCAATCACGCTCATCAGCATCCAAGGCGAATCCGGCCAGATCGTGATGGTCTGGTTCGCGAGTTCAGGTGCCTTGGCAAACACCGTCGCGTAATCGAGTGAACCGAAATGGGCCAACACCAGGCCGATGCCGAGGATGAAGCCGAAGTCGCCGACGCGGTTGACCAGAAAGGCCTTCAGGTTGGCGTAGATCGCCGTCTCTTTGGTGTACCAGAAACCGATCAGCAAGTAGGACACCAGCCCCACCGCCTCCCAGCCGAAGAACAGCTGCAGGAAGTTGTTGCTCATCACCAGTATCAGCATCGAGAAGGTGAATAGCGAGATGTAGCTGAAAAAGCGTTGATAGCCGGGATCGTCGTGCATATAGCCAATGGTGTAGATATGCACCATCAACGAAACAAAAGTGACGACCAGCATCATCATCGTGGTGAGCGAATCGATCAGAAAACCGACCTCGAAGCGCAGGTCGCCCAGCACCATCCAGGTGTAGACGGTGCCGTTGTAGGTGTGGCCGGCGAGCACATCCTGAAACACCAGCACCGAGGCGATCAACGACACCGCGACACCGGTGATCGTGACAACGTGTGACAGCGTGCGGCCAATCAGCTTGCCAAAGAAGCCCGCGATGATCGCGCCCAGTAGCGGCGCCAGTGGCACGATGAGATAGAGCGTCTGCATATCCATCCGCATCAGCCTTTCAGTTGGTCGAGGTCATCGACGTTAATCGTGCGCAGGTTGCGGAACAGCACCACCAGAATGGCCAGACCGATAGCGGATTCAGCGGCGGCCACCGTGAGAATGAAAAAGACAAAGATCTGCCCGTGGATGTCGCCGAGGTAATGCGAGAAGGCGATGAAGTTCATGTTCACCGCGAGCAGCATGAGTTCGATCGCCATTAACAGAATGATGACGTTTTTGCGGTTAAGGAAGATGCCGAGCACGGCGATGGCGAACAGGATTCCGCCCAGCACCAGGTAATGCGATAAGGAAATCACGCGTCCCCCTCCCCGGCTACCGGCTTTTTCACGGCCTGCATTTTCACAATCCTCAGCCGGTCATTGCGCTTGACCCTGACCTGTTCGGCTGGGTCGATGTATTTGCTGTCCTTGCGGCGGCGTAGCGTCAGCGCGATGGCGGCGACGATTGCCACCAGCAGGATCACGGCTGCGAGTTCGAATGCATACACATAGTCGGTATACAACAGCCGCCCGAGTTCCTTGGTGTTGCTGTAATCGGCGGCGTGAGGTGCAGGCGTTCCCATCACTTCCAGGCCGAAATGCCGGCTGCCCAGAATCAGCGCCATTTCGATCACCAGTAATACCGAGACGAACCCGGCCAGCGGTAGATAATCCCAGAAGCCTTCGCGCAATTTGTCCAGGTTGATGTCGAGCATCATCACCACGAACAGGAACAGCACCATCACCGCGCCAACGTAGACCAGCACCAGCGTGATGGCGAGGAACTCGGCCTCCAGCAGCATCCACAAACCAGCTGCGGTAAAAAAAGCCAGCACCAGGAACAGCGCAGCGTGCACCGGATTGCGTGCGGTGATGACGCGCAACCCGGCAAACACCAGGATGGCAGCGAAGAAATAAAAGATCGCGGTCGTGTAGGTCATGTTTGGTGTGATCAAGGCTTGGCTCAACGGTACTTCGCGTCGGATTCGCGGTCTTTCGCGATCTGAGCTTCGTGCTGATCGCCAATCGCCAGGAGCATGGGCTTGGTGTAATAAAGGTCACCGCGCTTTTCGCCGTGATATTCGAGGATGCGAGTTTCGACGATGGAGTCGACCGGGCAGGACTCCTCGCAGAAGCCGCAGAAAATGCACTTGGTCAGATCAATGTCGTAGCGCGTGGTGCGGCGAGTGCCGTCTTCGCGCTTTTCCGATTCGATGGTGATTGCCAGTGCCGGGCACACCGCCTCGCACAGCTTGCAGGCAATGCAGCGCTCCTCACCATTAGGGTAGCGGCGCAGCGCATGCAAGCCACGGAAACGGGGGCTTTGCGGGGTTTTTTCTTCTGGATACTGCACTGTGATCTTGCGCGCAAACAGATGACGCCCGGTGAGCATCATGCCGCGCAGCAGCTCGATCAAAAGCAGGCTACCGAAGAATTGGGCGAGTCGTTTCATAAAAACAGCCGTTTCATGGCGCGCGCTCAGTGGAAGAGATAACCATACGGCGTCTGCATCATGGCGCCGACGACGACGATCCAGACGATGGTGATGGGGATGAACACCTTCCAGCCCAGACGCATGATCTGGTCGTAGCGATAACGCGGGAAGGTGGCGCGGAACCACAGGAACAGGAACAGCACGAAGCAGGTTTTTGCCAGCCACCAGACGATGCCGTCTGGCAGGAAGGTCACCGGTGACAGCCAGCCGCCGAGGAACATCAGCGTGGTCAGCGCGGCGACCAGGATCATGTTGGCGTATTCGGCAAGGAAGAACACCGCGAACGCCATGCCGGAATATTCGACGTGAAAGCCCGCAACGATTTCGGACTCGCCCTCGGCGACGTCGAACGGCGCACGGTTGGTCTCGGCCACGCCAGCGATCAGGTAGACGATGAACAAGGGGAACAACGGCCAGATATACCACTGGTGCAACCCGCCAACCTGGCCCTGCACGATGTCGGTGAGGTTGAGCGACTGCGACGCCATCAGCACCCCGACCAGCGCGAAGCCCATGGCGATTTCGTACGACACAATCTGCGCCGCCGAGCGCATCGCGCCGAGGAAGGCGTATTTTGAGTTGGACGCCCAGCCCGCGACGATCACGCCGTAAACGCCCATCGAGGTGATCGCCATCACATACAACAGACCGGCG
Organism: Hydrogenophilales bacterium RIFOXYD1_FULL_62_11; assembly: GCA_001802655.1. GTDB lineage: Bacteria > Pseudomonadota > Gammaproteobacteria > Burkholderiales > Thiobacillaceae > Thiobacillus. The sequence goes on along the minus strand of MGZO01000046.1, from coordinate 2,047 downwards.
TTGATATCGGCCAATACCAGCGTATCGGTAAACGGAATCACGGCCCATGCCGCCAGTGCGGGCGCGATCACCAGGATGGGGCCGAGAATAAACAGTCCCTTGTTGGCACCTGAAGGAATGATGATTTCCTTCATCAGCAGCTTGACCGCGTCAGCAATCGGCTGCAGCAGACCCTGGAAGCCCACGCGATTGGGGCCGATACGCACCTGCATCCAGCCGATGATCTTGCGCTCAGCGTAGGTGAGATAGGCGACGCCCAGCATCAGCGGCACCACCAGAGCCATGATCTTGATCAGGGTCCAGACGACGGCTTGAACGGCAACCCAGTCTATGCTCATGTCCATCCTCAGACAGGCTCCGCCGTAATCGGGCCGAACATCGGACCCAGGCCTGCCGTCAACGGGTGGCCACTCGGGATGCGGACGCAGTTGTCAGGCAACAGATCGTCACGTTGCACTTTTAACGTCAAGGCGGAGGCCGTCTGGCGCACTGAAACGCGGCCATTTTCCAGCAGTCCCAATCGGTCTATCAGCCGGCCATGCATGCGCGCCACAGGCAGTGCAGCGTCGAGTGTCATCTGCAATGAGGGGGAGCGGCGCACCACGGCATCGGTTTGGTAAATCGGTACCTCGGCTACGCGCTCCAGACCGGCATGCACAGACACAGGCGCTGCAGTCACGCCGCTGATTTCATTATTCAGGTAAGCCTGAACGTTGCCGGTCGGGGTGTCACCCAATGCTTCGCGCAATACTTCTTTCGAATCGTTGTGATCGAAGCCGGCCAGACCCAGCAGATTCCCCAGAACGCGCAGCACCTTCCATGCGGGACGCGTTTCGCCAAGCGGTTTCACCACAGCGTTGAAACTCTGTACACGGCCTTCAGTATTGACGAAGGTGCCCGAGGTTTCGGTCCACGGCGCAATCGGCAACAGCACGTCTGCGTAGTCGAGCGACTTGCCTTTATAGGGTGACATCACCACGACGAACTCTGCCGCGTTGATGCTGGCCATTGCAGTAACCGGATCGTGGGTATCGAGCTCGGCTTCAACCCCCAGCATCAGATAAGCACGCAAGGGCTGCGCCAGCATCTGCTGGGCATTCAGGCCTTTGATTGCAGGCTGCCCCAAGGGGCCGCATACCGGGATCGCACCCACGGCTACCGCACCCACGCTATTGGCGGCTTCACCCAACACACCGAAGCTGGCACCCGCGAGTTTCGCCAGGGCCTGCGCCAGTGCGTGGATCTGCGAATAGCCGGGATGGTGCTGCGCCATGTTGCCAAGGAAGACCGCCCGGGTTTCCCCGCCCGAAATACTCTCGGCCATCTTGCGTGCCGTATCGTCAGCCACGCCGCCGTTATCGATGTACGGCGCGGCAATGTCGGGGACCGGCTGCTTTTTCAGTTCGGCCAGCGCGACACACACGCCCGCCAGGGCAGAGGCAAGCTGCGACGGAGCGACGATGCACTTGGCATGCACCTTGCCGAGGAACTCGTCTTCATGCGCGTTGATCAGGTTGAGTTGACCGTACCAGCGCACCGACTCGCGAATACGGTGCGCCATCAGCGGGTGGTCTTTTCTCAGGTTCGATCCGACTACCAGCATGCGGTTGAGGCGCGACATATAGGTCACCGGCATGCCCAGCCAGAAGCCGCCATGCGCCTTGGTGTCGAGCGAAAAGTCCGACTGTCGCAGGCGATGGTCGACGTTACCGCTGCCCATGCTGCGCATCAGTTTTTGCAGCAGGAAAAGCTCTTCCGCCGGACGATACGGCGTTGACAGCGCACCGATTTGATCAGCAGGAATCCGCTTAAGTTTGTCCGCGACAAACTCGAGCGCCGCCTGCCAGGTGACCTCAACCCACTGTCCGCCCTGCTTGATCATCGGTTGAGTCAGTCGCTCGGCCGTATTCAGGCCTTCGTAAGAGAAGCGGTCGCGATCAGACAACCAGCATTCGTTGACGTCCTCGTTTTCGCGCGGCAGCACGCGCATCACCTTGTTGTCCTTGACGTGAACGGTGAGATTCGATCCCAGGCTGTCGTGCGGGCT
>MGZO01000045.1 GCA_001802655.1 Hydrogenophilales bacterium RIFOXYD1_FULL_62_11 | reverse complement strand
GGCGATGGCGGCGGCGTTGGCGCTCAGATCCAGGATCTGGTAACCCGCGGAATAGCCGAAGCCGGATGTGCCGGCGAACATCATCGCGCCGCGATCGTCCGGGCCGGGTTCGCCAGGCTGCACCCAGTTGATGCCGTACTCGACGGCCATGAACAGGGGGTTGAACTCGTCGAGGGGAGTCCAGCCGGTGACACCGCTCTCGGCGTCACCGTTGACGATCAGGTTGGTGTTGTAGCTGGCGGCCTGCGCGCCAAAGGAAATCGTGGAGACAGCCAGGGCCACGAGGGTGCGAAGAAGGGTCGACTTCATGAATATTTCTCACTATGGATAGGTAGGTTGGATGTGTAGCCCGGCGAGCCAGCGCACGGTGGCGTGGAGCCGGGCTATATCGATCCGGCGCGACGGCTGGATGCGACGGGGGCCATGTTAGACACCGAGAATGACGCGGTTAAGAATTAAGGTGTCGATGAAAATGAGCTATTCGGGCTATTGGCTCAATTCGCATTGATGCGTGACAGGGCCCCATGCGCATGCCCGAACCATGATCCACGCAGCTTGGCCTATATTGGACAGACATTTGTGCGCCGGAGAAATAATGCGTCAGGAAACCTCGTCACGGGAGCCCGCCTTTGGATAACCCTGTCCGACCCTCTTCAGACTCCCGGGATCCGGGGATCCTTGTGCCGCAGATTGCGCAAAGCTTTCGTCAGCTCCCCATCTCGCTGATCGTCAACCTGGCAATCGGATTCATTCTTGCCGCGGTGCTGTGGAACGCCGTCCCCACGCCCGTCCTGCTCACCTGGTCAGGCTTGCTCATCGCCGTCACGGGGGCTCGATTCCTCACCTTGCGGGCGTTTAGAAACGCCGCCCCCAGCAGCGAGTCCGATCATGCTTTCTGGACCAAGTATTTCCTGGCAGGCGCCTGCGCTGCCGGGGGGGTGTGGGGGCTGTCCGGAATTCTGCTGTTTCATCCCAGTTCCTTCCCGCACCAGGTCGTTCTCGCTTTTGTACTGGGGGGAATGGTGGCCGGAGCCGTTCCGCTGCTGTCGTCCGTGCGCCACGCCTATGGGTGCTTCGCCATTCTGATCATGGTCCCCATCAGCATCCGAATGATGTGGGTGGGCGATCGCATCCATCTCATCATGGGCCTGATGATGGTCATTTTCGGTCTCGCCATGCTCGCCACGTCCGTTCAAGTGCGCCGCCTGTTTCGCGACGCTGAAAAACTGCGCCGCGAGCTGTACTCAGCAATCGAGGTGGAGCAGGCGCTGGAATATCTGGTCCGTCTGGACAGTCTCACCGGCATCCCGAACAGGCGGTTGTTCGAGGAAGAACTCAGCAAGGAGTGGGCAAGAGCGAAGCGCGACCATGCGCCGTTGTCACTCATCATGGCCGACATCGATCACTTCAAGGAATACAACGACCACTATGGACACCCGGCCGGCGACCTGTGCCTGGTGGAAGTTGCGCAGGCCATGCACCACACGCTGTCTCGCCCTGGCGATGTGGTGGCCCGAATCGGCGGCGAAGAGTTTGCGTTCCTGTTGCCGGAGACTGATTTGAGCGGCGCGATCGCCGTGGCCGAGCAGATACGCGAGCGGATCCTGGCCTTGAATCTTCCCCACGAAGCCTCGCCCGTAGCCCGCCATGTCACCCTGAGTTTCGGCGTGTCTTCGTCCGAGCTTGCTTCCGTCTCCTCGACTGCCGAGCTGATCCGCACATCAGACATCGCGCTCTATGAAGCCAAACGCTGCGGGCGCGACCAAATTGTGGCCGCCCAGAAAACGGCATCTGTTCTGGTCGCGTGAGAAAAGGGCCAGGATCGAAAATTTCTAGCTGCGCTTCCGAGTGAAAAACAATTCGACCTTGAACCGACCCCTTTAGCCGTTAACTTATGGGGCGCCGAGCCACTGCTTGTCTAGAACAGATGACAACTGCTTTCCATTCGACAAGATCAGTAGCAGTGTTGCACTTGAAGGCAGTGGAGTAAGTTTCATTATTTGGATTTCGGGGCATCCATCAGCACTTGCGACCGGTTTAAAAAAGAACTCTGAAGTTGTAAACATGCCATTCACTTGGACAAGCTTAAATTGAGCCTTGCAGGCTAGGCTTCCTATTGTGAGATGTGCAGAAACGCCTTTCGTTGTCTCTAGCTCAACCTCAATGCTAGGGCCGCGAGGAATCTTCCCAACCCAAAGCCCTGGTAAGTTTTCAAAACCAGCGCAGGATCGCCATTCTTCAGTACAGGATTGTTGAGATGGAGAGGGCTTCGACTGACTAGCCGGTGATGCTACTTCCATCCGCTCACCCGACTTATTCGAATGTGGGTGCCCCTTTATTTCGTCGTACAGGAAGTTTGTAAAGAGGCCGAGTATCACTGTCCAGACTGCTGCGCTTATCCAATGTTCACGCAGCTTTTCGCTTGTCTGCCTAATGCGACTCCGTGCTGTTGTAATAAATCGCGGCATTCTCATATAAGTAAATTACACACAGGCTTGATTTTTACTAGCGCGGCTGCGCCCATAGACGATCTCGCGGCCCATCACCGAACTGGCATAGGCCTGGCCGGTGCGGGGCTTTTCGGTGTGCATGATATGCGACCACTGGTTAGGTGGTCGTTGAGGCAAAAGGCAAGACTTGACCCCGAAGTTCCCGCTATTGTTCATCAAAAGCGGGGGGTGAAATATTTCGAGCAGGGCCCCTTTGATTTCCCGATGTTCCTAGTGGTCGTTAATTTTCAGTTGCTGGTTTTCAAAGATTATTTTCAGCCTGAAAACAAGCTGGCCTTGCTGCGTTTTTATGTACCAGTAGCTGATGTTGACCCCGTTGTTAGTTCGGTTCTTTTCCTGCTCAACAGAATGAATTCCACCTTCCGGGCTGCCTCCGATAGCGATTTTGGCTTTATTTGCGAAATCACAGTAGCCCATGAACGCCTGTTGTTGGTCCTTCGCAGGCACCTATTGCGGCCCCGCAATGTGTAAGCCGGGATTGGATGCGCAAATAAAATTCACCAGTTTCCGAATCTGTTTATCCAAATCCAGAACCTTGAAGTCTGGTTCGTATGCGCCGGTTATGTGTCTAGCAACATCCACCTTTGACGCTTGGGTCTCTTTATTGCCGCGAGTGGTGATAGATAAAACATTTTCATACTTCGCGAATTTACTGGTGGACTTAGCAGAGGGCTTTGATTTTTGAATCGCTTCTTTCACCTGATCTGAAGACAAATAATTTTCTATTTCTCTTCCGTCAGTTATCCAGGCATAACCGGGCCCTTTATCAAACTCGTCCTGCAACCTTTTCTTGGTCGCATTGATCCGCGCACCTTTCTTGTCTTTATCACTATCAATAACTATCACACCCCTTCTGTTGAGGCGTCGCAAGGAAATAAAGTCGTCTATCTCCTCGTCTAAATCATTACCTGACAAGTGCGACGCCAAGCGTCCCCCGTAAAACATTATTGAATAATGTATTCCCTCGGCTATCGCCTGGGAGACTGACTTAATCCAATAGTTTAAATAGAGGCGATCGGACGGCCCCTCGACCCAGATCACGCAGTTTGCTTGCAGCAAATCTGATGGGTGATAACCAAGATCCTCACAAACGGCAGATCGGTGCCGATCAGAGGTAGCTCTTTCAATGATCGACTGGCCATCTCGCATTTGCACGTGATAGACCTCCGCATTTGGGGTATCCATAAGTGCTGCGGAATGGGTCGTGATGAAATACTGATTTGTTGTTGAGTCCGACAAGTAGCGAATTAATTTTTTCTGAAGGATCGGATTCAGATGGAGCTCCGGCTCTTCCATACACACAACAGTTTTTTCCAGCGTAGTGGCAGCCACGGCCAAGATAATTACTTCGTGTATCCCCGTTCCGAGAGAACTCAAAGGAAGCGTTTTCCCATCCATGTGTACCAAGATTGTGTCCCGTTCATGTGGAACCTCGATACGAGCGGACTTGTTATCAGTTACCGTCTGAAGAAATTGGTTGATCGCCTCGAACTTATTTCTATCTCCCTGGTTGAAGGCCGCCGGATTCTGCAACTTTACCAACCGCTCGATTATTCCGTCGCCGCTGAACTCTTCCGAGTGGCTACCCTGCTCACCTATTTGGCGAATTGCCGGAATCATCTCTGCGCTAACCGAATCGAACTTCGGACTTATTGCCCTTAACACTTCTGGAAACCAATGTTGACCTCGTCCACCTTGGTTTGAACCCGTAATCTTGTTCCAGACGCGGGATAACGAGCCATCGCTCATAAGCGAAAAAGCCGCCTCCCATGCGGGTATGTCCACGAGCTTTGCTTCGGCATCGAAATCAAACCACGCGTCTGTGGTGCCATCATTTCTTGCTTTTTCTTGGACCACTCTGAGAAGTTCGCCTGTTTCATAGGTTGTGTTGGTATGGCCATCCCGATAAACCTTGCTCATCATCTGAACGAATTGTAGAAAATCGCCATTTTCTTCACGCCGAAGAGGCACTGGAATACCAACAGTAAATGTTGCCGGTCCTGGTATATGTCGGTCGAGTGCATCCAGTTTGAGCCCGCCTGGTCTACCCGACATCGCAGGATAAACCTCATGTAACAAACGAAGAATGTTTGACTTACCACTATTGTTTTGCCCGATGAAAAGGTTGATTTTTCCAAGCTGCGCCAAGCGCTGAGTGGTGGGGCCAAAGCTTCTGTAACCACTTACCGAGATGGAGCTAATCGGCAACTTTATGTCCATTCGATATCCGTCATTTCCAATAACTCACACACAAAATAAAAAAGGCGCAGTCCCCTGCGCCTTTTTTGCTTCTCAGCCGGTCAATCCCAGCTCAACGCCCCGCCCGTCTGATACTCCGTGACGCGCGTCTCGAAGAAATTCTTCTCCTTCTTCAGGTCGATCATTTCGGCCATCCAGGGGAAGGGGTTGGTGACGCCGGGGAACATCTCGTCGAGGCCGATCTGCTGGCAGCGGCGGTTGGCGATGAAGCGCAGATATTCCTTGAACTGGGCTGAATTCAGCCCCAGCACGCCGCGCGGCATGGTGTCTTCGGCGTAGCGGTATTCGAGTTCGACACCCTTCTGGATCAGGCTGTTGATTTCGGCCTTGAACTCGTTGGTCCACAGGTGCGGGTTTTCCAGCTTGATGGTGTTGATGAGGTCGATGCCGAAGTTGCAGTGCATGGACTCGTCGCGCAGGATGTACTGGTACTGCTCGGCGGCGCCGGTCATCTTGTTCTGGCGGCCCAGGGCGAGGATCTGCACGAAGCCGACGTAGAAGAAGATGCCTTCCATGATGCAGGCGAAGACGATCAGCGACTTCAGCAAGTCCTGGTCGGCCTGCGGGGTGCCGGTCTTGAACTGCGGATCGGTGAGCGTGTTGATGAAGGGGATGAGGAACTCATCCTTGTCGCGGATGCTGGCGACCTCGTGATAGGCGTTGAAGATTTCGCCTTCGTCGAGGCCCAGCGATTCGACGATGTACTGGTAGGCGTGGGTGTGGATGGCCTCTTCGAACGCCTGGCGCAGCAGGTACTGGCGGCACTCGGGCGCGGTGATGTGGCGATAGGTGCCGAGCACGATGTTATTGGCGGCGAGCGAATCGGCGGTGACGAAGAAGCCGAGGTTGCGCTTGACCAGGCGGCGCTCGTCTTCGGTGAGCGCGGTGGGGTCTTTCCACTGTGCGATATCGCGGCTCATGTTCACTTCCTGCGGCATCCAATGGTTGGCGCAGCCGGCGAGGTATTTCTCCCACGCCCATTTGTATTTGAAGGGGACGAGCTGATTCACGTCCGTCGAGCCGTTGATGATGCGCTTGTCGGATGCCCGCACGCGTTGGGTCTGGGGCGCGGGCTCATCGGCCACGTCAGCGCCAAGCGGCGCAGCATCATTGCGCAGGAAAGACGGCACGTTGACGGGCTGCGTGGCAGGCGTGAAATCATCTTCAAAATTCAGCATCGTTTGTTATCTCCTTTGAGCTTGGCTCGCACCGATGCAAGCCAAATACAACATTTACACATCCACTCCTGCTAGCAGAAGTAAGCATTGTCCCCTTCTGCGCCACCTCGACTGGATCGAGTCAGCGGGGATGAAGGCGAGCACTGTCTGAGCTCCGCAGCAAGCCGCGTTTTGTGCGGCTTGTCAGGGCGAGTTGCGCAGCCGCCCCGATGGCTCGGTTCAGTCGAGGCCCGCCCCGAAGGGGTGGCGCAGCGGGGTCGCCTTTCTTTGGTTACTTTCTTTGGCGAGACAAAGAAAGTAACTTGCCGGCCGGCAACCCCGGCCCTACCAACCTAAGGAAGCTCCGCTCTCTTAGTGAGGCGCAACCCCATGTGCTTGGACACGTCGTCCATACGAATACCGGCCAAATTCATCACAGAGTCCGAAACCGGCCCGCCGATCGTTAGGTCAAACGGCTGCGGGTCATGGCCAAATATCGAAAGCGGTTGTCCCGCGTAGTGAACGACCTTCACCGTCGCATCAACCTGAGAGTTCGCAATCTTGTATTTGCCTGTGTAGTAATAAGTCCCATCGCCACCGTAGATATTTCCGTTTTCAAAAATCGCTACGCCAGCGCCGACATCACCTGCGTTCGACACAAACTCGACAGACCACAGAGCTTCAACAGTCATTTCGTCGCCCCCTTCACTGACAAGCCTCACACTCCTCAAACCCCACATCCCCCGGCCGCATGGTGCACGCCACCCCATCCAGCTCAGGTTCCGGCAGATTGGCCGCCGCCTTGCCCATGGCGCTGCTGGTGTTGCCCGCGGTGCTCATCGCCCCGGCGCCACCGCTCGACGACACGGCATTGAGTTCGCCGCCCTTGCCGGTCGATTTCTCGGCCGAGGTCGCGCCCAGCGTGCGCAGGTAATAGGTGGTCTTCAGGCCGCGTATCCACGCCAGCTTGTAGGTTTCGTCGAGCTTTTTGCCCGAGGCGCCGGCCATGTAGATGTTGAGGCTCTGGCCCTGGTCGATCCACTTCTGGCGACGCGACGCGCACTCGACCAGCCAGCGGGTTTCCATTTCGAACGCGGTGGCGTACAGCGCGCGGATGTCGGCCGGGATGCGGTCGATCTTGGCGAGGCTGCCGTCGAAGTACTTGATGTCGGCGACCATGACTTCGTCCCACAAACCCAGCTTCTTCAGGTCGGCCACCAGGTACTTGTTGGCAACGGTGAATTCGCCCGACAGGTTGGATTTGACGTAGATGTTCTGGTACGTCGGCTCGATCGAGGCGGAGACGCCGACGATGTTGGCGATGGTCGCGGTCGGCGCGATCGCCATGCAGTTGGAGTTGCGCATGCCGTACTGGCTGATGCGCGCACGCAGCGAATCCCAGTCGAGCGTGCTGGAGCTATCCACTTCGAGATAGCCGCCGCGCTCGGCGGCCAGCAGCTTGATCGAATCCAGCGGCAGGATGCCGCGGCTCCACAGGCTGCCTTCGTAGCTGGAATAGCGACCACGCTCCTGCGCCAGTTCGGTCGACGCCAGGATGGCGTAGTAGGACACGGCTTCCATCGAACGGTCGGCGAATTCGACGGCGTCATCCGAGGCGTAGGTGAGGCGCAGTTCCTGCAGCGCATCCTGGAAGCCCATGATGCCAAGGCCCACCGGACGGTGCTTGAGGTTGGAATTGCGCGCCTTGCCGACGGCGTAGTAGTTGACGTCGACCACGTTGTCGAGCATGCGCATCGCGGTGTGGATGGTGGTCTTGAGCTTCTCCAGATCAAGCGCGCCGTCTTTAAGGTGGTTGATCAGGTTGACGGAGCCGAGGTTGCACACGGCGATTTCGGTCTCGCTGGTGTTGAGCGTGATCTCGGTGCACAGGTTGGAGCTGTGGACGACGCCGACGTGCTGCTGCGGGCTGCGGATGTTGCACGGGTCCTTGAAGGTGATCCAAGGATGGCCGGTTTCAAACAGCATCGACAGCATCTTGCGCCACATCTGGTTGGCGGGAATGCGCTTGAACACCTTGATCTCGCCACGGTCGGCCTTGCGCTCGTATTCGGCGTAGGCCTCGGCGAAGGCGCGGCCGTAGAGGTCGTGCAGGTCGGGCACGTCGTTCGGGGAAAACAGGGTCCAGTCGCCGCCTTCCATCACGCGCTGCATGAACAGGTCCGGAATCCAGTTGGCGGTGTTCATGTCGTGGGTGCGGCGGCGGTCGTCACCGGTGTTCTTGCGCAGCTCGAGGAATTCTTCCATGTCGAGGTGCCAGGTTTCGAGGTAGGCGCACACCGCGCCCTTGCGCTTGCCGCCCTGGTTGACCGCGACGGCGGTGTCGTTGACCACCTTGAGGAACGGAACCACGCCCTGCGACTTGCCGTTGGTGCCCTTGATGCGTGCGCCCATGGCGCGCACCGGGGTCCAGTCGTTGCCGAGGCCGCCGGCGTATTTCTGCAGCATGGCGTTTTCCTTGATCGCCTGATAGATGCCGTCGAGGTCGTCGGTGACAGTGGTCAGGTAGCAGGAAGACAGCTGGCTGTGGCGGGTGCCGGCGTTGAACAGGGTCGGCGTCGACGACATGAAGTCGAACGAGGACAGCACCTGGTAGAACTCGATGGCACGCGCTTCGCGGTCAACTTCATTGATCGCCAGGCCCATCGCCACGCGCATGAAGAAGGCCTGCGGCAGTTCGATGCGCGACTCTTCGATGTGCAGGAAATAGCGGTCGTAGAGGGTTTGCAGGCCGAGGTAGCCGAACTGGTAGTCGCGCCCGGAATCGAGCACTTTGGCCAGACGCGCGATATCGAACTGGGCGAGCTTTTCGTCCAGCAGTTCGGCGGCGATGCCTTTCTTGATGTAGGCGGGGAAATACTCGGCGTAACGGGTGGCCATGTCGGCCTGCAGCACGGCTTCACCCAGCACTTCATGGCGGATCGAGTTCAGCAGCAGGCGCGCGGTGACGAACGAATACGCCGGGTCCTGTTCAATCAGCGAACGCGCAGCCAGCACCAGCGCCTTTTCGACTTCGGCCATCGGCACGCCGTCGTAAAGGTCACGCAACACGGTGTGCATGATCGGCTCGGCGCGCACGCCGTCGCCCAGACCGGAGCAGGCATCGGCCAGCAGCACGTTCAGGCGCGCGGTGTCGAGCGGCTTTTTCACGCCATCCTCGATCACGTGTAGGGTGATTTCGGGCACGCCGGCGGCTTTTTGCGCGGCGCGTTCCTGCATGCGCTTTTCACGGTACAGCACGTAGGAACGCGCGACTTCGTGCTCGCCCGAGCGCATCAGCGCCAGTTCGACCTGGTCCTGGATGTCTTCGATGTGGAAAGTGCCGCCGTTGGGCGCGCGACGCAGCAAGGCGGCCGTCACCTGGCTGGTGATCGTCTCGACCAGCTCGCGAATCCGCGCCGATGCTGCCGCCTGCCCACCCTGCACCGCGATGAACGCCTTGGTCACCGCGACCGCGATCTTGTTCGGCGCAAAGCCGACCACCGCGCCATTGCGGCGGATGATCTTGTAATCGGCGTAACGCGTATCGATCACCATGTTTTCGCTGGTTTCAACCGGCGGAATCGGCTGGGACGGGGTGGACTCGGTGGCGACAGACAACATCTAACTCTCCTTGGGTAGCGCAACAAAAATGAATGGGCAACGCATTACGAATAAAGCTGGCTAATAGAGATGGCGCAGGTCCCACCAACTTATCCACAGCTTGCCCAGCCCCCACACACAGGATTATTCACAACATATAGTGGTGCGGTGGGAAGGCGAGTACAAATTCTAGTGTCTGAGCCAGCCATGTCAACCGACTTTTACGCAAATTTGTGCAGCAAAAAGGTGCATCCAAAAAAACTCAAAGCAAATCAAGGTTTTTGGCCAGCAGGCTGCCTAAAACATGAACAGCAACAGAAAAAATGGCTGGCGAGGCAAATAAGCATGCCATGCCAATGAATGCGCGGGATGGGGGTTTTCGGGTTGGGTAGCAGCGCAACGTGCGTGCGCCAGACGTGCTCAATGTTTAATCGGCTGGAGGCTGCGCAGGTTCAAGGACGGTGAAGTATCGGGTAAGCCAGACAGGAAAACATTAATCCCCCCTGATTTCCCGAACACAGAAAAGCTGTTCCACGGTTTTGCTGCCCATGCGGTCGAAGTCGTCGGGTACGGCAATCTGCCCAGCCATAAAGCCCAGTCTTTTAGCCTGTTGCACGGTTGGCGCGTCCAGGCGCGTGACTTTGACCAGCGGTTTGCCGGCCTTGGCGATGATGAAGGAATCGCCTTGAACCGCCTGCTCGATCAGCTTCGACAATTGGGCTTTGGCCATGCGGATATCAACAGTTTGCATGTTTGCTCCGGATAATCCTGCTGGTCTGAAAAGGTTCGCCATGCCCGGTTGGGGCTTGCCGCAGCGGTATCAGGCCGCCTCGACCATCCCCACCGCCTGCTCCACGTCCACCGCCACAATCCGCGACACGCCCGGTTCCTGCATGGTGACGCCGGCCAGGTGCTGGGCCATTTCCATGGTGACGCGGTTGTGGGTGATGAAAAGGAACTGGGTGTGGTCCGACATCGCCTTGACCAGCTTGCAGTAGCGGTCGGTGTTGGCGTCGTCGAGCGGGGCGTCGACTTCGTCGAGCAGGCAGAACGGCGCAGGGTTCAGCTTGAACATGGCGAACACCAGCGACAGCGCGGTGAGGGTCTTTTCGCCGCCGGACAGCAGGTGGATCGAGGTGTTCTTCTTGCCGGGCGGCTGGGCGAACACCTGCACGCCGGAATCAAGCAGTTCGTCGCCGGTGAGGATCAGGCGCGCCTGCCCGCCGCCGAACAGCTGCGGGAACAGTTCGCCCATGTGCCGGTTGACAGTGTCGAAGGTTTCCTTGAGCTTGGCGCGCGATTCTTGGTCGATGCGGCGGATCGCGTCTTCCAGCGTGGTGACGGCCTCGAGCAGGTCGGCGCATTGCGCGGCGAGGTAGTCGGCGCGCTCCTGCGCCTGGGTCAGTTCGTCCAGCGCGGCGAGGTTGACCGCGCCCAGACCGGCGATGTCATTCTGCAGGCGGGTGATGTCGGCCTGCAGCTGGGCCGGCCTGGGGCTGTCG
>MGZO01000044.1:11567-15290 GCA_001802655.1 Hydrogenophilales bacterium RIFOXYD1_FULL_62_11 | reverse complement strand
GACGGAGACCGCGATTTGCGCCGCCACCAGCATGGCGATGGCAGATGTGGTGGTGACGCTCAGCGGGCGCGAACTGCCCAGCAGCGGGTAGGCCAGCATCGCGGCCAGCGCGGTGTACAGGCCCACCTCGACTGGCAGGCCGGCGATGACGGCATAGGCCATCGCCTGGGGAATCACCACGGCCGCGACGGTAAACCCGGCGATGACATCGGCGCGCAGCCATTCGCGCCTGTAGGCGAACAGCCAGCGGGCGATGGGGAGCCTTCCGGTCATGCTGCTTATGCCGTGCGCAGGCTTCATTGTTGCGTTGCTGAATTCATTTTTTCCGGGCAATCCGCGTGACCAGGCCGCGCAGGATCAGATAGGGCAGGATCGCCAGCACGAACGCGACGTAAATGGCTTCGCCCGGGTACACGAATTTCAGCACGATGATCTGGTAGACGACATCGAGCAGCAGCGCGATGAGGAACACCTTGCCGACGCTCTTCCAGCCGTCCTTGAGCATGTCGACACGATGGGCCGGATCGGTCACGAGCGACCAGAAATAGGGTGGTTTGCCCGTTCGCGCGTCATTCAGTCCCGCACGGATGGCGAAGAACGCGGCCATTGCCGGCTGCAGCAGCAGCCGGAACTTCATCGGCCCGCTGACCCGGTCATTCATGTTTTCCACGAAACGCATCCAGATATCGTCCATGTTGCTTCTCCTTTTTTATCCCAGGGGTAACAGAATCAAGCCATACACCAGGCCACCCGCCATGAATGGCAAGAACCGCCCATCCTTCCCGGCGGGCAGTTCCATGATGAGAGCATTCACGATGATGGCGCCCGAAATGAACGCCACCAGCAGGGCCAGGATGTGGCCGGGCAGCGCAAACAGCTGGCCCATGCCCCAGCCGAGCAGGGCCATGCCTGCAAGCACGAAGCGCCCGACCCGCTCGTACGCATCGCCGTGCTCATGCCGCAGGGAATGGTCCAGCGACAGGAAATGGAAGGTGAGGGCGATCGCGTACAGTTCGATCGAAACCAGGCTATTGCCGAAGTGATTGACCAGCAGATACGCCATCAGCCAAACATAGGCGGCAAAACCGCTGATATCGAGCTTGAAGGCAGGCCCGGTCGCACCTTCTGCACCCGAACCACGCAGGCGATTGCTTTGATGTTCCAGGCCATAGAACAGCAGGAATCCCAGCAGCGCAATAAAGTAGATCGCCATGCCCTCGTAGCGCAGGGCCGTGAAGATGGATTCCACGAACGCACGGCGGGCGTCATGCAATTCCGGCATGACGTGCACGAACACATAAGCTGCCGACATCCCGGCGCCAAACGAGAGAATGCTGCGCCGGTCGCGAATCAGCGACCGGAAAGGATGCACCCGGCCGCCGACCAGGAAGGTGGCGGCAAAAACAAGTGCCGCGGCGCCGGTTTCGTAGATCGCGCTCGATCCCGGGGTCATGTTCAGAGCAGCTTGGCGATGATGCTCACGAACACGAACAGGCCCACGACGGACATGATCATGGCCATGACGAGGCTGGCCCGCCAGGTTTTAACGCTGTGATATTCACGCAGCATCTTGAGCCGCTCAAAATACTCGATGGTGCCGGCTACCATCGCGACGGTGCCCAGTCCCACCAGAAACAGGCCAACGGTGCGGGGGCTTAACCCATGCGCGATGACATTTCCGCTTTTCTGGAAGCCCTCAAGAATCTTGTAGATGGTGAAGCCGAAACTGATCATGGAAAGCGCGGTCCGAATCCACGCCATCAGGGAGCGATCCATCGCCATCAGGGTGCGTCCCGTCGCAAGGTCCGTCCGGTCTTCCGCCAGTTCGTTGGCCGACTTCACGACTTTGGTCGTGACCTCGACCTGCACAGCGTGCCCGTCGCCGAGGTCGGTCTGTTCTTTCGTCACTTGCTCAGGCGATTCCGGTGTCTGGGTGGC
Organism: Hydrogenophilales bacterium RIFOXYD1_FULL_62_11; assembly: GCA_001802655.1. GTDB lineage: Bacteria > Pseudomonadota > Gammaproteobacteria > Burkholderiales > Thiobacillaceae > Thiobacillus. Next base: position 13,352 of record MGZO01000044.1, on the reverse strand, counting down.
CATGAAAACCTCCTGTTCGATTGTTTGAGCAAACGGGATCGCTCACGCATTCCCGGCCGGGGAACCCCCGATCGCAAGCGGCTGCAAGTCTGCTTTCTGCTGCGCTCATAAACCGGTCAATCTCGCGAAGAATTTCTCGGCCAGATCGGCAACCGGATACTTGAACAGGAGCAGCGGCAGGAACGGCAATAGCGCAGCCAGTGCGTAGTCCTTCAATAGAAGCAGGCTGATCGGAACGATGCGCATATTTCTGACGACGCTGATGCTGTTGCCCAGATCGGCCAGCGACTGCAGGTCCGCCGTGCCCAGCAGGGGCTCCCGGTCCGGGTCGGCTGCGCCCAGCCATTTGCTGTTGAAACCGTTCACGTAACCCGAGCCGAACACCATGTAGTCGCTCAATCCCTTCACCCGGCAGGCCCAGAGCCTGGGCGTGAAAATGAACAAGGGTCCGAGGAACAACACCGCGACGACAACCAGGACCAGTGCGAAAGCCGGGTAGATGGCTTCGAAGCTCGCCGTGCCACTGGACAATTCTTCCGCCAGCATGGCGGCCTGAACCACCGAGATCGCCAGGATCAAGGGCGTGAAATGCGCATGCACGACTTCCAGGTAGCCGAGGCCCGCCGTGCCATCGGGATGGGTCGGCGTGAGTTGAAGATCAAGTCTGGACACGCGCCAGAGGAAAAAACACCAGAGGCCCAGCCGCCAGAGCCAGCGAATCATCAGGAAGCGGAACAAGGTCAGACAGACGATCAGATACCACTGGCCCGCCATCATCATCTCGGTCGCGGCGCGGCTCGGATCGTAGGCGGCCGTCGTGCCGGCAATGTGCAGTTGCGAGGCAAAAGCCGAAAGCACCACGGCCGCCAGCAAACTCACTGCATCCGGCACCCAGGAAGCCTTCCATCGGTTGATGCGGGCGATCTCGGCTGCCAGGGTCGGCCGTGCATGCGGGGGCACGACTTCGGAGCGGACGAGCGTGCGGACGAACATCGCCACCCTCGGGTCCAGCAGTGATTCGCACAGGAAGAACAGGGGAATGGCCAGCAGCAGACGTGCATGTACGCCGATCACTGACGGGGAAAATATCTGATGACCGGCGCCCTCGATGAACACCAGTACCATCAGGATGAGCCAGGGAATAACGCCGAGCGCCAGCCCCAGCCTGATGGTGTGGGTTCCCCCGCGGACCAGGCCAAGGCGACAACCCATCCGGTGAAGCGGGCCGCCGAGCAGTGAGAATTCCTCAGATATTCCGTGATCTTTCATTGTTCTGGCCGATTGTTTATCGCAAGCATCCTGAGCCGTGCCGCTGTACTTGGGCCGATTCATCGTTCGAGTCCAGCGTGCGGCTGGGTAGCCCCTTGTCACCGTGATGACCATACCCCGGGTATCAAGGCGGCAATATTGGACTTTGGTCTTACCGTCCATGGCACGACGTCCAGCTCAAGCCGGCGCTGACCTCACCGATAATGAAAAACCGCTCACCCTTTGATCTGCCATGACCTTTCGCCGATTCCGTATTCTTATCCTGCTGGGTGTGCTGGCCGCTGCAATCGGCATGACCTGGCTGGAGCAAACCCTGGTGCGCTCCTGGCGCGCGCCGCTGGACGTGGCGATCATCCCGATCAACGGCGATGGTTCGGAGCAGGCGGCCGAGACGATCCGTGCGCTGCAGGCGAGCGACTTCAACGACATCAATGTTTTTTTGCAGCGCGAAACGGCGCGCTATGGCGTGAAACAGCAGCAGGCCATGCTGATCACGCTGCTGCCGGAACTCGACAA
>MGZO01000044.1:0-11461 GCA_001802655.1 Hydrogenophilales bacterium RIFOXYD1_FULL_62_11 | reverse complement strand
CCTGCAAAAAGGCCTGATCGGCGTGGTGCATGCGTTTGCCGACCCGAAACAGGCACAGCAGAACAATATCGTCATCGCGCACGAGTTGCTGCATGCGCTGGGGGCCAGCGACAAATATGGCGTCGGTGGTCGGCCGGTTTATCCGCAAGGTTATGCCGAGCCGGACTGGCCCGAGCAGATGCCGCGCCAGGCGGCGGAAATCATGGCCGGGCGCTACGTGAATGCCGCCGGGCGGGTGGTGATGCCGCCGAGTCTGGAACAGTGCGTGATCGGCGCGCAGACCGAGCACGAGATCAATGTGGACGCAGGCTTCCGGCAGCAATACGCCTCAAGCAACTGACGCGGCGCGCTGCTGCCTGAGCCGCGCCAGGCCGTAGTGAATGAACGCCAGCGCCGCGAACACCGGTCCCAGCAGATTGAGCAGCGGCACAAACTGCACCAGTCCGGTCAGCAGGCCGAGCCCCCACCAGCCGCCGCGCCCGCTTTTGAACAGCATCGCCATTTCGCCGGTGCTGGCGTGTTCGGCGATGGCGTCGTAGCGGAACAGGCGCTGGTTCAGATAGGCCGCTGCAATGAAGGGCACGATGATGCCGACGCCGATCAGCCACAGCGGCAGGGTCACCACCCACAGGGCAATGAACAGCAGCAGGGCGACGAGCGCATTCCACAGGTTGCCGATCAGGGTGCCGCCGCTGGCGCGCGCAAGCTCCGGGTAATCGCGTTCGGCCACCATGCGGATCAGCACCGGCATGGCAAACAGCGCGGTGATGATGAGCGCGGTGAGATAGATCAGCGGAACGAACAGCAGCAGTTGCAAGACGACCTGAATGCCGTTTGCCAGCCACAGCGGTTCCAGCCCGGCCAGCCAGGTTTGCACCCCAAGGCGATCGAGCCCCTGGGCGATCCAGCTGGAGAAGGTTCCCCAGAACGTTAGCGCCAGCACCAGCCACAGCAGCCCCGCGACCAGCATCGGCCAAATCACCACCCACAGCACGCGCAGGTTGAAGAGGTCGCGCAGGGCACACGCCAGGGCGTCGAGAATCGCGTTCATGCTGCGGGCCGCTGCGCGGATTTGGGGCGGAACGCGTCGATCGTGCCGGGGCGCGTAGCGAGATAGGGGCCGCCGATGAGGTCGATGCAGTAGGGCACGGCGGCAAAGATGCCGTCGAGCGTTTCCTTGATCGCCTTGGGTTGCCCCGGCAGGTTGAGGATCAGGCTGGCGCCGCGGGTGACGCCAACCTGGCGCGAGAGGATCGCGGTCGGCACGTATTTCAGCGACACCGCGCGCATCTGCTCGCCGAAGCCGGGCAGCACCTTGTGCGCGACGGCCAGCGTGGCTTCGGGCGTGACGTCGCGTGCGGCAGGACCGGTGCCGCCGGTGGTGAGAATCAGCGCGCAGTGCTCGACGTCGGCCAGCTCGATCAGGGTGGCCTCGATCAGCGGCTGCTCGTCGGGAATCAGCCGGCTGACGAATTGCACCGGGTTGGCCAGCACCTCGGCGAACCAGGCTTCGAGCGCGGGCAGGCCGCGGTCTTCGTACACGCCGCTGCTGGCGCGGTCGCTGATGGAAACAAGGCCGATGCGAATGGAGTCGTGGGGCATATAGTCTGAAAGTAGGCTTGCGTGAAGCGTCGAATTTATCAGAATGATCCCCAATACCCGAGGCGACCGAACATGAAACCGTATTTGCTTGCGACTGCATTGTTATTCAGCGCCGTGACGGCATGGGCCGATCCGCCGCCGGGGTATCCCTTCGTCGATTACAACGCCGGCCTCAAGGCGGCGCGCGCAAGCGGCAAGCCGATCTTCCTGTACTTTGGCCGCTACGGCTGCGCATGGTGCGATCACACCAACAAGCAGACCTTCTCCGACGCTTCGCTGAAAAAGCTCTACAGCAGCCATTACGAGCTGGTGTATGTCGATTCTGAATCGGGGCGGCGCGTCACCCTGCCGAGCGGCGAGCGCATCACCGAGGCCGAGCTGGGCGTGCGGCTGAATGCTTTTGCCACGCCGCTTTTTGTCTACCTCACGCCAGCGGGCGAAAAAATCGTGCAGATCCCCGGCTACAAGACCGTGCAGGATTTTCGCGACTTCGACCGCTACGTACGCGGCGGGCATTACAAGCAGCAGACGCTGCTCGAATTTCTGGGCGGCAAATCGTGAGGGCACTGGCGCTGCTGCTTGCGCTGCTGGCGTGGCCGGCGCAGGCCGCATGGGAGTGGAGCGCGCCGCTGACCGTCAATTCGGTGCAGGGCGCGGCGATTTTTCCGCATCTGGAATCGGCCAATCGTCGCGGCGTGGCGGTGTCGGGCGATATCGTCGGCGTGGTGTGGGAGGACAACCGGAGCGGCAGCCCGCAGTGCTACCTGGCGACCAAGCCAGCGGCCGCGGCGCGCTTTCAGCCGGAAACCCGGCTCAGCCGGTCCGACTGCTTCGAGCCCGTGGTGATCGCCCTGGGCGACGGTCGCTTTGTGGCCGCTTGGGAAGAAGCCGGCAAGGTGCATGCGCGGCTGCTGCCCGGCGGTGCGACGCTGACGCTGAGTGATGCTGGCGCCGCGCAGATCACGCTGGCCGCACAGGGCAATACGATTTATGCCGCTTGGGCCGGGCAGGCGGGCCGCTACCACCGCATCGTCGTCGCTCGGCTGGCGCTGCAAGCGAATGGGCTGGACGTGAAAACCGTACAACCGGTCGAAGCGGCGATGCCGGTCGACGAGCAGGGCTGGCCCGCGCTGGCGGTGGCCGCAGACCGCAGCGTGATGGTGGCGTGGGAAGACCGGCGCAATCGCCATAGCGTACCGATGGTGAGCTACAGCCGCGATGGCCGCAGCTTTGCTGCCCCTGCGCGGTTGACCGACCACAAGAGTGGCAGCGTGGATGGACTGGGGGCCGGCACCGGGGCCATGCGTCCGACGCTTTCCGCCTGGGGCCAGCAGGGGATCGCAGCCGTTTGGCTCGACAAGCGTGACTTCCTCTCCGGCTATGACGTCTATGCCGCATTCGATACGGGAACTCGCCGCTTCGGCAAGAATGTCCGCGTGCAGGACAGCTTCGGCGACAACATGGCCCAGTGGCATGCGCTGATCGTCGGCGCTGCCGACGGCAACCTGGTGGCGCTGTGGGACGATGCCCGCGACGGCACGCCGGATGTATGGCTGTCCGAGTGGACGGGCGAAGCCTTCGGCGACGACGTGGCGGTGCCCGGGGCGGCCGGGCCGGGCCAGCAATCCGATCCGGTGGCAGTGTTCGATGCGGCGGGAACACTGCATGCGGTGTGGCTCGATCGCGACGAGGCGGCCGGCACCCGCATCCGCTATGCGCACGCCCGGCGCAAGTGAAGGCGGCTAGATCCAGCCGCGTTTGCGCAGCCGCCGGATCAGGTACGCCATGGCGATGCCGGTCACCAACAACACCAGCGGATAGGCGCCACGCCATTTGAGTTCCGGCATGAATTCGAAGTTCATCCCGTACAGGCTGAAAATCACCGTCGGAATCGCCAGTACCGCGCCCCAGCCAGCCAGTTTCTGCACCGATTCGTTTTGCTTGACCGACAGCGAGGCAAGGTGAAACTGCATCGCGTCCGAAGCCGAAACGCGCAAACGGTCAATCGCGGCCGAAACCCGCACCGCATGGTCGTCGATGTCACGGTAATACGCCTTGAGTGTCTTGGAGGCGAATTCCGGGTGCAGGCGCAGCAGGTTCTTGGTGATTTCCTGCATCGGTTCAGCCGCGTCGCGCAAGGCCGTCAGATCGCGTTTGATCGCGTAGAGCTGGTCCAGCATGTCACGCCCCGGTTTGGCTCGGCTCATCAAATGGCTTTCCAGCGAAAGGAAGCGATCCTGCATGCCTTCGATCACCGGGCGGTACTGGTCGACGATCAGGTCGAGCACCAGATACAGCGCATAGGGGGTGCCGGGCCTGATGCCGTTGGGGCAGCGTTGCAGCCGCTCACTGACGCGCTGATAGCCGCTGCCATTGTCATGGCGGATGGCGACCAGCCAGTTGCTGCCGACAAACAAATGGGTCTCGCCAAATTCCACGCGTGATTCCCACAGCTGCGCCGTGCGGGTGGCGATGAACAGGTGTCCTTCGTATTCTTCGAGCTTAGCGCGCTGGTGAGTCGAAATGGCGTCCTCGAGCGCCAGCGCGTGCAGGCCGAGTTCCTCGCCGAGACGGGTAATCAGTTGGCTATCGGGTGATTTCAGTTCGACCCAGATGAAGCGGTCATCCTGGCCGACGTGGTCGCTGATGGCCTCAAATTCGATCGGCTGGACTTGGTTGTCCTGAAACAGCTGGCAGTGAATCATGAGGCTTTGCAGAATGGACGGTTGAACGGGGAGGAGCGTATCCCGCGCAGTTTACGTGGGTTTAGAAAATGCCTGAAGCTCAAGTAAACTCGCTGCGAAAAGCGGGCCCCAAAGCCCACCCCACGTTTGCGGAGACGTTATGAAACTAATATGGCTGTGTCTGGCCTGGATGCTGGGCATGACGGTTCAGGCCGCGCCTCCCGCCACCCCTTATGCGTTTGGTGTATTGAACCATCGCAGCTTGCAAGCCACGGCGGCTTACTGGAATCCCATCCTCAAATATGTGACGGCGCGCTCCGGGGTGCCGCTGGAATTGCACATAGGCCGCACCGCCAATGAAACCACCGACCGCGTGGCGGCTGGCAGGCTGGATTTTGCCTACACCAACCATCTGTTTACCCCCAAGCGCGACCAGCTGGGCTGGCGCGTGCTGGCGCGCCAGAACTCGAGCGGCATTCGCGGCCAGGTGGTGGTGCTGAGCCACTCGCCGGTCAAAACCCTGCAGGATCTGGCAGGAAAGCCGGTGGCATTTGCCAATCCCTATGGCTTTACCGGCTATTACGTGCCGATGGATGCCTTGTTGCGTGCCGGTGTTCGGGTAGTGCCGGTGTTTGCCGGCAACCAGGAAGCGGCAATGGGCCAGTTGATGGCAGAAGAAGTGGCTGCCGCCGGCGTGAACCATCAGGTGATGAGCGATTTCGCCCAGCGGCGTGGCTTGAGCTATCGCGTCCTCAGCGAGTCCGAACCTTATTTTGATCTGGCGATCATGGCTTCACCCCGTGTCAGCGCAGTCGACGGCGATAAGGTGCGAAAAGCCTTTATCGGGATGGAACACGATCCGGAAGGCCTGCGTGTGTTGCAGGTCGCGGCGCACTCGCTCGGCTTGCCCGAGGCACGTGGTTTTGCGCCGGCGGACAACGCGGATTACAAGAATTACCGCGCATTTCTCAAGCGCACCCTGGTGCCGCTGAATGAGTGAGCCGCAGAAAGTGCGCGCCACCCGTTTCAGCCTCACGGCCAATATTCTGGGTGCTGTTTTTGCGTTGATTCTGCTGATGTATCTGGTCATGCTGGCTGGTTTGGGTGTGTCGCTGCGGGAGCGCGCGCAGCAGACGCTTGATCTGGAAGCCGAACGGGAACGCGGCGCCATCATGGCGGTGATCCAGGATCAGGTGCTGTTGCGCGACTATCCCGCCATCGAACAACTGATCGCGGCACGCGTGAAACACAGCCACATCCTGAAAGCGCGTTTTGTTTCGGCTTCGTTTGCGTTTGAAGCCGGCACCCCGGCCCAGGCGCTTCGCCCACCTGGCTGGTTTATCCGTTTGCTGGATATCACCGCGCCTCATGCCGCGTCCGATCTGGTTCTGGGCGGAACCATCTACGGCAAGGTGTCGGTCGTGCTTGATCCGGCTCCGAGCATCAACCGGTTGTGGGCGCTGGCGCTACGCTTCACCGGGCTGATGCTCATGGGTCTTGCGATCAGCATGGCGTTGCTGAACTGGCTGCTGGGGCGCAACCGGCGCGGCTTGCATGCGCTGCGTCAGGCTGCGCGCGCGATCGAAAGCGGCGACCTCGGCGCGCGTGTGAGCCTGGCTTATGGGTCGTCGCCGGAGGTGCGTGAAACCAAACTGGCGTTCAATCACATGGCCAATCACGTGAACCAGCTGGTGCGCGCGCTGGAAAGCGAACATACCGATCTGCTGGTGGAAAAAGAGCGGTTGCGGGTGACGATCGAGTCCATCGGCGACGCCGTCATCGTCACCGATGCGACAGGCCGGATCGAGTTCATCAACCCCAAAGCGGAGGAACTGACCGGTTTTACCAGCGCGAACGCACACGGCAGGCCGGTGCCCGAGGTGTTGCCGTTGTTCAACGAGGAAAGTGGCGCACCGGTAACCAATCCCCTCGAGCTGGCACTGCGCGGCAATATGGTGGTCGAGCTGGCCAGCCATTCCGTGATTCGTCGTCCGAGTGGGGCGATGCTTGCGATCAGCGACACGGCTGCACCTATCCGCGCGCGGGATGGTACGGTGCTGGGCGGCGTGCTGGTGTTTCATGATCAAAGCGAAATGCGCAGCCTGATGCAGCGCTTGGCTCAGCAGGCCGAGCACGATCACCTCACCGGCCTGTGGAACCGTCTTGCGATGGAAAACCGGCTCTCGATCGCGCTGCAGGACGTGCAACAGAATGCGCAGCGCTATATTTTTTGCTACATCGACCTCGATCGCTTCAAGCTGGTGAACGATACCTGTGGCCATCGCGCAGGCGACGCCTTGTTGCAGCGGCTGACCGCGCTGCTGGCGCGCCGTGCCGAAAGCGAGCATCACTTTTTGGCCCGCCTGGGCGGCGATGAATTCGGCCTGCTGTTTGTCGATACCACCCTGCCGGTGGCGCTGGAATACATTCAGGGCATGCGGGACGAAATCGACCGCTTTCGTTTCGAGTGGGATGAAAAGGTATTCCGCCTCGGGGTGAGTATCGGCGTGACCGAACTGCACAAGGGCATGACCGACATCGGGGAAATTCTGGCGCAGGCCGATACCGCGTGTTATCACGCCAAATCGCTCGGCGGCAGCATGATTCAGGTGTACGAGAAAACCCACCCTGCTCTGCAGAAAATCAATGACGAAATGCAGTGGGTGAGCGCGATTACCAAAGCGTTCGAGGCGCACCGGTTTGTGTTGTACCGCCAGCAAAAAGTTGCACTGGCACCCGGTATCGCACACGCGCATTACGAAATCCTGCTGCGCCTGCGCGGCGAGGATGGCGCGATCATTTCGCCGGGTGAGTTTTTGCCTGCCGCCGAGCGCTATGGCCTGGCACCGAGTTTTGATCGCTGGGTCGTGCGCAACCTTTTCGCTTATCTCGATACCCATCCGGAAGACGACGCCTGTTATGCGCTCAACCTGTCGGGGCGCAGTCTCAGCGACCAGGGCACCGCTGATTTTGTGCTGGAAGAACTGGATCGCTACCAGCTTGATCCCACCCGGATCAGTTTCGAAGTCACCGAAACCGCCGCGATCGATAACCTGGATGCGTGTGAGCGTTTGATGCTGACACTGCAATCACGCGGCATCCAGTTTGCGCTCGACGACTTTGGCAAGGGCCAGTCCTCGTTCGGCTACCTCAAACGTCTGCCTGCGGCCTATCTCAAGCTGGATGGCGACTTTGTACGCGGCCTCGACCACAACCGCGAAAGCATGGCCATCGTCAAAGCCATGCATACGCTGGCGCATGAGCTCGGTAAGCAAACGATCGCCGAACAGGTCGAAACCGAGCCGGAACTGGCTTGCCTGAAAAAGCTGGGTGTGGATTTCGTCCAGGGGTATTTGCTGCATCGGCCCGAGCCCTTGCAATTGGATTAGGGACTCACGTGATCGTAACCAAGCTGCTGCATTGATATGGCGGCTTGGCATCGTGGGAGCCGATTCGCGCGCAGCGCCTGTTCTGGCTGCGGGTACTCTAACTGGATAAAATCCTGCTGCTGCGCCTGAACGACCCGGCGCGTGGCATGACGAAATTACCCCAAATCAGCTTTTGGCGCTGATTTTCAACACCGGCGTATAGCCCATGCAACCGTCTGGTTAACAAGTAGACGATCAAAACCGCTGTCTCTCCGGTTTCTAAAAAAGGATGTATTGAAGGTGCATGACTCCAGGCTCAAAGCGCCCGTGCTTATCGTGGCAGATGCACCGAAAGCGTCATTGGCGGCACTTTTTCTGGTGTTCGTTTTTGCACTCAGTTTGCCGCCAAAATGGGCCAGCCTGCATTTCGCAGGCCTTCTACTGGTTTTCTCGGTGGGATTGGCGCGTCGTTCCGATTGGCACACGCCAGCCATGCGGACTTTCTTGTTATGCACCGCACTCTGGCTGATCCCCGTCCTGGTGACGGCAGGCTTGCAGCATGCGCTGGGAGTTGCCTCGGCAACAGAATGGAAGGACTTGCCGGTACTCGTTTTGCGCATGCTCGGGATCGGTCTGGGCATCATCGTGCTGGTGCAGCGTGGCTTGCTGACCCTGTATTCCGCAACATTCGCGTTGCTCTGCGCGTTATCGGTCCATGTGGGTGCCGGTCTGGTTGATTTGTTTGCCGAGCCGAGCGCAAGTCTGACGACCTGGCGTGAGTTACGCATCAACGGACTGGTGTTCAATCCCAATCCTTTCGGCATGTTCATGGCCATTACCGCCATTCTTGCCGCCGGCCTTCTGCGCAACCCGTCGCAGCGTCCCGTGCTTTGGGTTGTGTTGATCGCAGCGCTGTTCTGCGTGTGGGTGTCGGGATCTCGCGGTGCAATTCTCACCACTATCGCAGGGTTTGCGGTTTTGTTTCCGCCCAATAACCGTCAACGCCTGTTTTTCTACCTCGGGTGCGGCGCGTTGATGGCCGTTGTTTACCTGTATGTCACGCTGTACTTGCCTGCGCTGTACAGCGCTAGCGACAGCGAACGCATGGTTGCCTTCTCGTTTTCGCTGGAGAAAATTCGCATGGCACCCTGGCTTGGCTGGGGAATTGGTGCCTACGAGCATTTTCCCGATCGGGTCGGGCCAAACGCACCTCACAATATGTGGCTGGATCTGGTCGTGAGCAGTGGGCTGGTGGCGTTACTGGGCGGTCTGCTTTCGGCTGGCTTGCTGGTCGTCCGGCTTTATCGCCAAAGTCAGCCCGCCGCGCAGTTGGCTTTGGCCGTGTTTGTTGCCGCCTTGGTGGCTGGCACGCTTGAGTACTCCATTCTGGACTCGACGCATTTCAGGGGGGTCTGGGTGCTTGTCGTAGCGTTGGCGTGTTGCACGCTTAACGAACGTTGCGGCGCGCAAAATGGGGCCGTTCTTGGTGGTAAAAAGGCATGAACAGGCCATGATTTATGACTTTCAATATTTAACGCTTTCAGACAATGCATCCTGATAAAAACCATCCTTGGCATTGTTTTGTCATCACACTCGAACATTCGCGGGAACGTCGAAACCTCATATCGGCTCGACTGGGCGAACTTGGCATGCCGTTCGAGTTTTACCCGGGGGTGGACGGACGGAAGGTCGATCTTCTCAGCCATCAGAATTATTCAAAATGGAAAAGAAGAATGTTTTTCGGACGCGATCTCAGCAACGGTGAGTTCGGCTGCGTCCTGGCCCATAAAGCCATTTACGAACAAATCGTAAAGGGAAACATCCAGGCGGCGCTTATCCTGGAAGACGATGCAATTCTGTGCGACGAACTGCCGGATGTGGTCAACGCGCTCACGCGCATGCCGGAAAACTGGGATCTCGTCAGGTTTCTTGGACGCGAGAAAAACTACCGGGCTTCACGCAAAATAGCGCGTCTACCAGGAACGCAAAGCCATCTCGCCAGACCGCATGGCACACCTGGTGGGGCGTATGGTTATGTCATCAGCAATCAGGCCGCCCGGCGATTGCTTTCCATGATGGAAAAAAACTGGCTGCCGATCGATACGCTGCACGGCGTTTCGTGGCTTACGAAACTCAACACGGTTTCGGTTATCCCTTCGCCGGTCCTGCCAAACGATCAGGTGCCTTCCTGCATCGACGAGCAGGACTCGAATTTGCGGTGGGACAAGTCCGTCCAGCTTTCAGGCTGGAGAAAACTGATCTATCCCCTGACGCGTGGCGGCTGGAAGACTTATAGCAATGTGTTGATAAAATACGTGTGGTTTGGCTCGTTGCGCTCAGACCGCAGGCTTTCCAGGCGGATCGGAAAGTCCTGAGTCGGTCGATGCGCTGCGACTGAATGATCCTCATGAGGGTCTTGTCCCCTGCCGGGTGACCTCACTTTGCCTGCCCTTTTGATCTTCCGGAAAGACCCCGCCTCGACTCATGCCACACGTCAACATCATTTGCCTTAAATGGGGCACCCGCTACGGGGCGCATTACGTCAACCGGCTTTATCGCGCCGTCGGGCGCAACCTGAACCGGCCGTTCCGTTTTTTCTGCTGTACGGATGATGCGAGCGGTGTGGACGCGGGCGTGGAAATCATCCCTTTTCCCGCCAATCCCGGTGTCAAGCGGGGCTGGCCGGATATTCTGGTCAAGCTGACGATTCTGCAAGACGGTTTCGGTGGCTTGCAGGGTCCCACGCTGTTCCTTGATCTGGACGTCGCCATCACCGGGCCGATGGATGGTTTCTTCGACTACAAGCCGGGCGAGTTCTGCATCATTCACAATTGGGTGAACTGGCGGAAAGCGGTATTGGGACGCCGTCCGGCAGTGGGGAACTCTTCCGTATTCCGTTTCGAGGCCGGCCAGTCGAATTACGCTTACGAAACTTTTTTGCGCGAAATGCACCGCGCCGAAGACCGCAAGGTTTTCAACACCGAACAGGCTTTTCTGACCTATGCCCTGGGCAGCCCGCAGTGGTGGCCGGATGAATGGGTCAAGAGTTACAAATGGAATTGCCGCCCGGCGTTTCCGCTCAACCTGTTGCGCATGCCGCAACTGCCTGAGGGTTGCCGGATTCTGGTATTTCATGGACGTCCCGATCCGGACGAGGCGATACACGGATACCGAGGCCGCAAGCTCCACCACCGCACGCTCCCTGCGCCGTGGATCGCCGACTACTGGAAGCTGTAATGTCGCAACCGCAACGGGATGCCCTCTGGGACATGATCGACGGCGTGCTGGTGGTCAATCTCGACAACCGCCCCGACCGCTGGCAGGACGTCCAGAACCGCACGGCAGGTTTCATCCCGGTGCACAAGTTGCACCGGCTGTCTGCCACCCTGGGGGCGGAATTGCCGGGGTTCGGTGTTCCGCCCTGGTTTCGTGGCCGCAAGCGCGACAAGACCTGGGCCGGGCGCGCCGGTTGCACGCTGTCGCACCGCGCCGCGATTGAGCATGCGCGGCAACAGGGCTGGCGCACGGTGCTGATCCTGGAAGATGACATCGAACTTGAAGTGGCGCTGGCCGACGTGCTGGCAGCCTTGCCCGCAGCCTTGCAAGCCAGCGACTGGGACGTGTGCTACCTGGGGTTTACCGACCCGGTGTCGCCCTATCACACGCTCGCCGACCTGCCTGCGGGGCACAGCCTGTGTGCCGTTACCGGATGCAGCACGACTCATGCCTACCTGCTTCGTGACAGTACCTACGATAGGTTGCTGGAAAAGCTGCCCACCGCTTGTACCATCTGGCCCTGGATCAGCC
>MGZO01000043.1 GCA_001802655.1 Hydrogenophilales bacterium RIFOXYD1_FULL_62_11 | reverse complement strand
GCGCCATTGACCGCTGGTATTACCGCAATCTGGCGCGCTATTTCAAGGTGTGCGCCGTGTCGCCTGCAGTGATCAACCAGCAGGGCGGTTTTTCCGACATTACCCAACGCATGCACGAGAAGGTGCACACCACCCGCGTTCCCGATGCGCGTCAGGGTGCGCTGGGCTTCCGGCTATTTGGCGCATGGCGCTGGCTGAATTACAGGCTGGCCGAGCCGCGCGACTGGTTGCGCGGACGCATCAAGCAGCTGCGCGGATTCTGAATGTCCATGGGCGACCAACAGACCGAACCCGCGCGCTTGCGCATCAAGTTCCTCGGCAAGTTCAAGCCCGGCTTCGACGGCGAAGGCTGGCTGAAATGCTTTCCCGGCAGGCAGCCGCGCTGGGGCAACTGCGACTTCATTTTCGACCGCGACTGCCGCGACTACGACTGGCTGGTGGTCTACGATGATCTGCCCTCGCTGGCTGGCGAGCGTCACCCGCTGTGGGTGGAAGAGCTGGCCTGCCCACCGGAAAATACCCTGTTGATTACGGTCGAGCCGTCTTCGATCAAGACCTATGGCAGAACCTACCTGCGCCAATTCACCTGGCTGCTGAGTACGCAGGAGGCGTGGGCGACCGGCAAGCATCCGGGCCTGATTTTTCAACAGCCTGCGCTGATCTGGTTTTATGCCACCAGCTCGCCGCGTGGTGATTACGACAGCCTGGTGAATCACGTGCCGCTGGCCAAATCAGCAGACCTGTCGACGGTATGCTCGAGTAAACGGCAGGGTCATACGCTGCACCGTAAACGCTATGACTTCACCCAGGCACTCAAGCTCAAATTGCCGTTTATGGAAATCTATGGTCACGGCGTGCGGCCTATGGTCGACAAAGCCGACGCGCTCGACCCCTACCGTTACCACTTGGCAATTGAAAACCACATGGGGCTGCATCACTGGACGGAAAAACTCGCCGATCCGTTCATCGGTGCCTGCATGCCGGTTTACTACGGCTGCCAGAACGCTGAAGACTATTTCCCGCCGGAGAGCTTTATCCGCATCGATATTGCCGATGTCGATGCGGCTGCCGAAACCATCCAGCGCGCCATCCGTGACCAGTTATGGGAAAAGAACCTGCCGGCCATTCTGGAAAGCCGCCGCCGCGTGCTGGAACAATATGGCCCGATTGCCACGGTGGTGCGGTTGGTCAATGAAAGGCGCGCCGCCAATCGCACCATGCCGGCGTCGCCTGTCTTCATTCAGAGTCGCCGCCGCCTGCACCGGCAATGGTTGCCGGGACTGCGTTACGGCCTGGAAAAGCTTTATGTGCGCAACCGTCACCGCTGGGCTGGTGACTGAGCGGCTCACCGCAGCGTCTGCCGCAACCTGAACCAGTGCCCCCGCGGAAAGCTGCGGAATGCCTTGTGCGAACGCAGCGTCATGGTTTTGGCAGCGTGATCGGGCTGATAAAGCTGCTCGGCCCAATGCGCCGCCCAGGCGAAAGGGTTGTAAACGTTCAGTACACGATTACGGGCTTCCGCCAGCGCACCCTGGCGTGCGGTGCTTAAAGGCTGGTCGAGCAAGTTGGCAATGCGCGCAGCTACCGTGTCAACATCCAGATCATTGATCGACAGCAGCGCGTCGCCCGGCAGGTAGTCGCCGACATTGGGGCAGCCGAGATAGACCGGGTAGGACCAGCCGAGATACGCATCGGCCAGTTTTTCGGTCCAGTAATTCGCTTGTACGCAGTTTTCCAGCACCAGCTGAAAGCGGTATGGCAGGATGGCGTCCATTTTGTCGTTGATCGGTTCGAAGCCGCGCCCGAAATGCACCAAACGGTCGCCCAGACGGTGTTTCAAACTATCGAGCAGCGCCAGACGTCGGCGCTGGCCTTCAGTCTTGCTGGCGTTGGAGCAGACGATGGCAATCCGGTTTTCCTTGTATGGGCAGGCCAGGCCGGTCAGATGATCATAACCATAACGGTAGCGACTGGTGCTGTGATCCAGTCCTGCGTGCCAGTTGAGCCCGAGCGCGCTCACATGCAGATGCGGATGACGCGACCCGGCATGGCTGTCCACTACATGTCCGAACTGGCGATAGAACGACTGGGGATACAGTTTTTTTGACAGCGGTTCACCCGCAATGAACAGCGTGTTTTGCGGTGCGCAGGTGAAGCGGTCATAGGGTCGCGCGTTGCCGAGAACCACGTAAAAATCGGCGTGACCGCCCGGCTCGGGGTTGAACTCGAATCGGCACCTTCCCCAGCGCATGCTGCTGCCTGGCGTGAGCAACTCCATCCCGCCTGGCGCGCAGTCCATATTGACGCGGACCCGGATCTCATCGCCGACCTTCATGATTTCAGGTCGGCGACAGCGTGGACTTCACGCACAGGCACGAAACTCAAAACGGTAACGTCAGTTCAGGCGCTGCCTGCTTGAATACACGGCGGAAATCAGCCTGGATTTTTTCCAGGGCTTCGGTGGTGTCGGCCTCAAAGCGCAGCACGATCACCGGCGTGGTGTTGGAAGGGCGGGCGAGTCCGAAGCCATCGGCGTATTCCACGCGCAAACCGTCGAGGGTGATGACTTCCTCGGCGTCGGGGAAGGTCGCGGTATTTTGCAGTTTGTCCATCAGGGTGTAATGCGCGCCTTCCGCCATCTGGATATTCAGTTCGGGCGTGTTGATGGTGTCGGGCAGGCCATGCAGGGTGGCGTTGATGTCGGCCTGCTTGGAGAGGTATTCGAGCAGACGCGCGCCGGCATACATGCCGTCGTCAAAGCCGAACCAGCGCTCCTTGAAGAAGACGTGGCCGGACATTTCGCCGGCCAGCAGGGCGCCGGTTTCCTTCATCTTGGCCTTGATGAAGCTGTGGCCAGTTTTCCACAGCAACGGGCGGCCGCCGCGTTCGCGGATCCAGCCGAACAGCTTGCGCGTCGATTTGACGTCGAAAATGATTTCGGCCCCGGGGTTGCGCGAGAGCACGTCATCGGCGAACAGCATCAGCTGGCGGTCGGGGAAAATGATGCTGCCGTCCTTGGTGACCACCCCCAAACGGTCGCCGTCGCCGTCGAACGCCAGGCCGATTTCGGCGTCGCTGGTTTTCAGCGCGGCGATCAGGTCCTGCAGGTTTTTCGGCTGCGATGGGTCGGGGTGGTGGTTGGGGAAAGTGCCGTCGACTTCACAGAACAGCTCTTCCACCTTGCAGCCCATGTTGCGGTAAAGCTGGGGTGCGAAGGCGCCGGGCACGCCGTTGCCGCAATCGACGATGATTTTCATCGGCCGCGTCAGTTTCACATCGGAGACGATGCGGGTGAGGTATTCCTCGGCAATTTCATACTGGCGGTAGCCGCCATCACCGTGCACCAGATCGTTGTTGACCAGTCGCTCGCGCAGTTTCTGGATCGTGTCGCCCGACAGGGTTTCACCGCCGAGCACCATTTTCAGGCCGTTGTAGTCGGGCGGGTTGTGGCTGCCGGTGACCATCACCGCGCTGTGGGTGTTCAATTGATAGGCTGCGAAATAGGTCATCGGCGTGGCGACCATGCCGAGGTCTACCACGCCGATGCCGGCTTTGCGGATGCCGCGCGCCAGCGCAGCGGCGAGGTCGGGACCGGACAAGCGGCCATCGCGGCCGATGCAGATTTCGGTTTGCTTTCGGGCGACGGCTTCGGAGCCGATGGCATGGCCGATGGCTTCGACGATTTCGGGGGTGAGGGTCTTGCCGACGATGCCGCGAATGTCGTAAGCCTTGAAGATTTCCTTGGGGTATTCCACAGCGCGCTCCGTGATGGGTAATGCGACGATTCTACCTGTGCTGGGCGTCGAAATGCTTCATCAAACGCCGGGGCAGCCAGTCGATGTTGCCGGGAAAGGGGCCGGAGGGAAACGCAACATGGCCGCCGGTTTCCGGTTGCTCCAGCGTGACGGAAGGCGATACGTCGGCGGCTGCTGGCAGCGCAGAGCTTGGCAGGAAGGGGTCGTTTCTGGCGTTGATGATCAGCGTGGGAATGCTGATCGCGGGTAATACCGGCTTGGCGGATGCCCGCAGCCAGTAGTCGTCGGCATCGCGATATCCATGCAGTCGTGCGGTCACCAGGGTGTCGAATTCGCGGAAGGTGGTGGCGGCGGCAATCGCGTCGGCATCGAGTGTGCCGGGAAACTGCGCGGCCTTGCGCAGCGCCTTGGCTTTGAGCGTGACGAGGAAGCGTGCGGTATACACGCTGCGATTGAATCCCTGGTCCAGCGCGTTGCCTGCAGCCGTGAGGTCGAGCGGGGCCGAGACGGCAGCCGCACGCTCGACCAGATCCGCTGCGGCCTCGCCCGATTCGCCCAGCCAGCGCAACAGCGCATTGCCACCCAGCGAGACGCCGACGGCATACAGCGGCGCGTCGGGTGTGTGGGCTTTGACATGGCGCAGGATGCGTTCGATTTCGGAGCTGTCGCCGGCGAAATACGCACGCGGCAGGCGGTTGTCTTCGCCCGAGCAACCGCGGAAATGCGCCACCACGCCGTTCCAGCCTTTCTGTCGGACATGCTTCATCAGGTCATGCGCGTAGTGGCTGGAAGAGTCGCCTTCGAGCCCGTGAAACAGCACGACGACGGGTTGGCCGGGCGTGCCGTCCACCCAGTCGAAGTCGAGAAAATCGCCGTCATCCAGTTCCAGTCGTTCGCGCCGGTAAGTGACCGGCGGCACGTTGATGATCAGCCTGGTGTAAATCGTCTGCAGGTGGCCGCCGGGGAGCCAGGCAGGCGCAACATAGGGATCGGGCACATTCGGGTCATGCGCAAGCGGCATGGAGGGGGCGGCATGTACAGGCATGACCGCCATGATGGCGGTGAACGCCAGACCCAGGCAAGCCAGCCGGCCGGCGCTCATTCGACCCTGCGCCATCACCCTCGCAGGCCGGCGCGAACTGGATGTAGAGTTTTTAGTGCTGGCCCGCATCCATCCGTTTTTTAACGGAGCTGGGTGCGCGTGCAGTGCGTCGTTGCGGACGTCTGCAACGGGTCTGATCCGGTCATGAACAAGAATGGCGCATCGCGGGGCGCCATTTTTATGGAGCCTCAATGCAGCGCCCGGGATGGGGTGCGCGCAGGCGGCGACCCGCCGACCTGTAGCGGCGAGGCATGGTGCAACACCATGCGCCAGCCATCGGCTTCGTGATGGTACACGTTGGTCGCCAGAATGGGCGCACGCGGTTCGCTTTCGAGGCCGATGAACAGGTATTCGCGCACGATGCGAATGACACGGTCGGCCACGCGTATTTCATGCGCAAGCTCCACTTGCACGCGGAACTGTCCGGCCGCCTCGAACATGCTGTGCAAGCCTGCCGCGACAGCCGCGCGCCCGTTCAGCGGCGCCACCAGCGGATGGATGCAGGCGATGTGATCGTGGCTGGACCAGACTGCCATCATGGCGTCGAGGTCGCGAGATTCAAACGCCATGTAGAAAGCGGTTTCGGCTGATTCTGGTGTGTCGAACATGAATGGTTTCAAAGCATTGATCTGATTGGATTGTCGCGGGATGGCGCAGGGGTGGCGTTAGTTGGCCTGGATTTTGCTGATATGGGCTGCAAACATCTCTGGGTTAACTGTCTTTTCTTATGAAGCCTGAATATCGCTCACTCCACCGTGCCCGGCAAGCAGTCATTCTGCTGTTTCTGGCGTGCGGGGTGTGGTACCTGAACTGGCGGCTGGGTAGTTTCAACGCGGCCCATCCGATTTTCTCCGTCTTGCTTTACAGCGCCGAGCTGTTCGGCTTCATGACGGCCTGTCTCAATGTGTTCATGACCTGGCGGCTGTCGGTGCGCGTTGCGCCTTTGCCGGCGGCAGGCCTGAAGGTTGATGTGTTCATCCCGACCTACAACGAGGACGTCGATCTGGTGCGGCGCACGGCGATGGCGGCGCAGGCGATGGATTATCCGCATGAAACATGGATTCTCGACGATGGTAACCGGGAGGCCATGCGCAACCTGGCGCAATCGCTGGGGCTGCGCTATCTGGCGCGGACCGACAATGCGCACGCCAAGGCAGGCAATCTCAACCATGCGCTGGCGCACAGCACGGCGGATCTGATTGCCACGTTTGATGCCGATCATGCGCCACGACGTGATTTTCTGGCCAAAACTCTCGGCTATTTTGCCGATCCCCTGGTGGCGTTCGTGCAGACGCCGCAGGATTTCTACAACCTGGACTCTTACCAGAACCGCACCGATGCCGGCAGCCGTGTGGCGTGGTCGGAGCAGTCGCTATTCTTCCGGGTGATCCAGCGTGGCAAGGACTACTGGAACGCCGCATTCTATTGCGGCAGCTGCGCGGTGATCCGTCGCCAGTCGCTTGATACGATCGGCGGCTTTGCAACGGGTACGGTGACCGAAGACATCCACACCAGCCTGCTGCTGCATAAAAAAGGCTTGCGATCGGTCTATCACGACGAGGCGCTGGCGTATGGCGTGGCACCGGCCAAAATCGAGCCGTTTCTCAAGCAGCGGGTGCGCTGGGGCGTCGGCGCGATGAACGTGTGGCGCAAGGAAGGCATCCTGTTTGCGCGTGGCCTGACGCTGGCACAGCGCCTGAATTATCTGGCCACGGTGCTGGCGTATTTCGACGGCTGGCAAAAGGCATTTTTCTACTTTGCGCCGGTGTATGTGCTGATGGCAGGCGCCATGCCGGTCGCCGCGGATGGCTGGGTTTTCCTGCTGCATTTCGTGCCGTATTACCTGCTGAACTTTCTGGCGTTCGAGGAGATCTCGCGTGGCTATGGTCGAAGCGTGATGATCGAGCAATACAACATGGCGCGCTTCGCCAGCTTCGCCTGGTCGACGCTGGGCTTGTTCAGGATACGCACGCGTTTTGGGGTGACGGCCAAGCATCTGGAAGCGCGCACCTCCAGCCTCGGCTTTCTGCTGCCGCAGCTCGCGGTGGTGGGCCTCAATGTGCTGGCCATACCGGTCGGAATTGCGCTGTTCTACGCTCAGGGCCATCTGCCCGCGGATGGCATGTGGGCAAACGTGGTGTGGGCGGCGATCAACATCTGGCTGGCGGTGCTGGTGGTGAGCTTTACCCTGGCGCGCGGAATCAACCGGCGCAATGATTACCGCTTCGCCATGCCGCTGGCCGCGCGCCTCGATGGGGTGCTGGGAACGGTCGACGACCTGTCGCCCAACGGCCTCAAATTTTATGGTTTGCTGCGGCCGGTTTCGGCATACGAAGTGATGCCGGTTACCTTGTATTTGCCGGACGGTGTGCTCAACGCCACCCTGGAAATTCGCAAGCTCGAGCAGGCGCAGTCGGGCGATGAGACCTACACCCGATCGATCGGCGGAGTTTTCCAGAATCTGTCGCAGGAATCGATCCAGCGCATCGAACAGTTTTTGTATGGCACGGATGCGCAATGGCGGATCAACCGTTATCACGAAGACAGCCTGACGCCCTTGCAACGAATTGGGGTGATCAGCAAGCCGCGGCCGCTGCCGTTGCAGGTCAGCCATTGGGCGGGGTGCGAGGTGGTGAATGAGTCGGCGAGTACACAGATCAGTCTGGTTGGCCTGGTCGATTCGGTACTGGAAAACGGCGAGATCCGGCTGCTGGTCGATCAAGTGCTGAACGCCAATCGCTACTACCGGATTCAGGCGCATAGCCGCTCGGGGCTGCGTACCCTGCAGGTCGTTTCCGGTCAATATGAAACGATTCTGACCGGCCTCGGTAGTTTGTATCTGTACCGGATGACCCTGCTGAGGCAGTCTGTTGCGACGGCTGAGGGTTCGCTGCCGCTGCCAGCCGCGGCGCCGGAATCCGGCATGGCGATTGCCGCGTGATGGCAGACGCGATCCCCCCAGTTTTTAAAGCGAAGCTGTCCATGAAAGCGATACCCGCGATGACGGGCCTGTTGAGCGTCTTGCTGGCTGCACTGTGGGGCATGCCCGCATGGGCACGGGACGGCGTCATTCTGACCGGCCTGGAAGGCAGTCGCGATAACCATTCGGCCTATCTGGGCACGGTGCTGCCGCTGTCCGGCCAGCGTCTGGGTCAGGGATTCGTGCAGCGCTACTGGGTTGACTACACAGGCTACCGTTACGAAAAGCATCCGTTCCGGACCATCGATTCAGAAGTGACCGCGGTCGAAGCCGCGCTGGGATACCAGCACAGTTCGGCCAGCAGCTGGTGGGCGGGCTATCTGGGCGCGCATTATTCCGATACGCGCCTGAGTCCGGCCGATCCGGATAACGACAACCAGGGCAAGCAATTGCACGCCAAGCTGCAATTCGAGGGCGAAACCGATCTTGCCGCAGGCTGGCGCGGCAACGTCATCGTGAGTTATCTGCTGGGAGACTTCAATTACTGGGCGCGCCTGCGTGTGCAGACCACGCTGGCAAACAGGCTGCATGTCGGGCCTGAACTGGTCGTGCAGGGCGACGCGTATTACGACGCCTACAAGTTGGGCCTGTTTGTGGGCAATATCCCGCTGGGCGAGCGCAGCGCCCTCACCCTCAAGGGCGGCGTGAGCCAGACTTTGAATGAGTCGGCGTCGCTGTATCTTGGAACCGAGTTTTATATACCGTTCTGAGTCGCAGGAAGGGTTGCCAGGTGTTGGGATTTCGGCACTTTTGGCAACACGCCTGGCAGGAGCAGACGAATAAAAAGGGGCGGCCATTGGCCGCCCCTTCAGCGTGGGTCGCAGTGTTCAGGCAGCCGTCACACGGCGGCGAACACCCCAGGCCACGGCCAGAATGCCCAATGCCAGCATCGGCGCCATGGCGGGCTCAGGCACCATTGATACGTGCACGTTGTCGAGGCCCCAGCTTTCGTCGCCCATCGCCTGCAGCCCGTAGCCGCTGAAACCGATCGTGAGCTGGTCGCTGCTGTGACTGAAGGTGTAGCTCAGCGTGTAGACCGAATCCATGACTTGCGGCTTGGCAAGAATGCTGTCTGGTACCAAATAGCCCAGCGAATAAGTTTCCGCCTTGCCGGTGAACTGGGGGTTGATGGCGGCGGGGCCGAAGCTCTGGCCAGCCGGATTGCCGTTGCTGAAGGTTTCGTCCAGCAAAACCGGGCCGTTCTCCACGGCGACCTTGAAACTGTCGTTGCCAAAATCGAACGCGGTGCCGCTCGAACTGCCGTCCCAGGTGCGGATCAGGTAGAGATCGAATGACAGCGTCAGGGCGTTGTGGGTTGTCAGTCCGGACAAATTGAGCGAAACCGTGTCATTGCCGAATTCGCCCAAAAAGCTGCGCGGTCCAAAGGCGTAGGGTGTGGGCGCATCTTGCAGCGTGGCGTGCGACCACTCGCTGCCGACACCCGACTGAAAGTCGTTTTCATAGACGACCACTGCCTGCGATGCGGTGGCGTTGAACATCAATGCGCTGAACAGCAGATAAGGGGTGAAGGATTGCGGTTTCATGGTGTTTTCTCGTTATGGATTAAAGGACTTCCTTAACGATTAATAGCAATACTCATGCCAGGCACTTGGCTGCGGCGTGAGGGTGAGGAAGGCGAACGTGACTGCGCCCCTCCGGGCGGTTCGCACGGAGGGGCGCAGTCAGGGCAGGCCTTTTAGTGCGAGCCGCCGCTGGGTTTGCCTTTCAGGCGATAGAGCGTGCCGCAATAGGGACACAGCGCGTCACCGCGCGCTTCGATTGGCAAGTAGACGCGCGGATGGGCGTTCCAGTCCGCGTGTTGCGGCATCGGACAGTGCAGGGGCAAATCGTCCTCGGAAACCTCAATGACGCGCTGGGTGTTGTCAGGCAATTCACTCATGCCGGCCACGCTTACTTGACGGGGCTCAGCCAGCCGGTATGGGCAGCCGCGCGGCCATGTACGCAGTCGAAATACATTGCCTGCAATTTCGCCGTAAGCGGGCCGCGGGTGCCTTCGCCGATGGCGCGGTTGTCGAGTTCGCGGATCGGGGTGACTTCGGCTGCCGTTCCCGTAAAGAACGCTTCGTCGGCGGAATACACTTCATCGCGGGTGATGCGTTTTTCCACCAACGGCAGGCCGATTTCAGCAGCGAGCTGGATGATGGTGTCGCGGGTAATGCCTTCCAGCGCGCTGGTGAGGTCGGGCGTGTAAAGCTTGCCGTTGCGGATGATGAATACGTTCTCGCCCGAGCCTTCGGCGACGAAGCCGTCGACATCCAGCAGCAGCGCTTCGTCGTAGCCGTCCGTCTCGGCTTCCTTGTGCGCCAGGATCGAGTTCATGTAGTTGCCGTTGGCCTTGGCCTTGCACATGGTGATGTTGACGTGGTGACGCGAGAACGAGCTGGTTTTTACGCGGATGCCTTTGTCGAGCGCTTCCTGGCCCAGATAGGTTCCCCACGGCCAGGCGGCGACGATGACGTGCACCGACAGGTTCTTCGCTGAAATGCCCATGGCTTCCGAACCGAAAAACGCCATCGGGCGCAGGTAGCCGGACTCGAGTCCGTTTTCGCGTACGACGGTGCGTTGCGCTTCGGAAATCGTGGCTTTGTCGTAGGGCAGTTTCATGCCCAGGATGTGGGCCGAGCGAAACAGGCGGTCGGTGTGTTCCTGCAGGCGGAAAATGGCCGTGCCTTGCTCAGCGTTGTATGCGCGAACGCCTTCAAATACGCCCATGCCGTAGTGCAGGGTGTGCGTGAGGACGTGGGTGGTGGCTTCGCGCCAGGGGACTAGCTTGCCGTCGTACCAGATGACGCCGTCGCGGTCGGCCATGGACATGATGGGGGTCTCGTAACAATGGGAAAAGCCGGATTTTACCGGAATCCATGCGGCGCGCAGTGCGCTCAATCACGATTCTGCATTCAGCGATTTTCGCTGAGTGAGGCGGCGCTGCCCTGATTGCGTCAGAGTCAAGCAGGAACCCGTCGGTATCGAAAAGGGCGGGACTGGGGATTGGGCGAAGTGGTCATGGCAATGCCTTGTTCGGAGGCTACGGCCTTTTATATGACATTGCCCGGCCGAATGGCCAGCCCCGGTTCAAGGCTGATTCGGGCTGGCTCCAAGTACGGCCTGAACCGGCTGGGGACGGCCAAAATGGTAGCCCTGTGCAAAGTCGATGCCCAATGCAGTAACCCGTTTGAGAATGGCCTCGTTCTCGACGTACTCCGCCACCGCCTGCTTGCCGTAGCCATGGATCGCCTCGACCAGGGCTTTGACGAACAGCTGGTCGTCCTCGCTTTGATCCAGCGTGCGGATGAACGAGCCGTCGATTTTGACGAAATCCACCGGCAGGTGTTTGAGGTACTGGAAGGTTGAAAAGCCGACGCCGAAATCATCGAGTGCCAGTTTGCAGCCCAGCGCCTTGATGCCGCTGAGCAGGGCTTCGGCATGGGCAAGCTGGTTGAGCGCGGCGGTTTCGGTGATTTCCAGCGTTAACTGCTGCGGATCGACGCGGTGTTCCTGCAGCAGTTTGCGCAACAGGGTGGGAAGCTCGGGGTTGTCGAGGCTGCGCGCGGAGAGGTTGGCGGCAAGGTGCAGTCCCGGCCAGCGGGCGATCAGTTCAATGACGTGCTGCAGCACCCACAGGTCGATTTCACGGATCAGGCCGGAGGCTTCGGCTGCGGCGATCAGGGGCGCCGGTGGGAGCGTCCGGCCATCGGCCGTATGGACGCGCAGCAGTGCTTCGTAGTGCGCCGGCTGTCCGGATTTCACGTCGATGATGGGCTGCAAGTAGAGTTCAAGCCGGTTGTTGTGCAG
>MGZO01000042.1:4959-16804 GCA_001802655.1 Hydrogenophilales bacterium RIFOXYD1_FULL_62_11 | reverse complement strand
TGGCGACATCGAGGTGGCGGACGAAGTGATCCACGTCACCGCCGACGGCCGGCGCTTTCTGGTCACCCACGGCGACCTGTTCGACGGCGTGATGCAGCACGCGCGCTGGCTGGCCTATCTGGGCGACAGCGGCTACACCCTGATCCTCACGCTCAACCGCTGGTTCAACGGCATGCGCACGCGCATGGGCTACCCCTACTGGTCGCTGTCGCAATACATCAAGCACAAGGTCAAGAACGCGGTCAGCTTCATCACCGCGTTCGAGAAAGTGATGACCGACGAAGCGCGCCGGCGCGACTGCGACGGCGTCATCTGCGGCCACATCCACAAGGCCGAGATCCGCATGCTCGACGGCCTGCTGTACTGCAACGACGGCGACTGGGTGGAAAGCCTGACTGCGCTGGCCGAGAACGCCGACGGCACGCTTGAAATCATCCACTGGACGCACTGCCTGGATGAATCCAGGGCGCCGGCCAAAGCCGTCACCCCCGCCATGGAAACTTCATGAAAGTCATGATCGTGACCGATGCCTGGTCGCCCCAGGTCAACGGCGTGGTGCGCACGCTCACCACCACACGGCGTGAAATGCAGGCCATGGGACACCAGGTGGACATCCTCACCCCGCTCGAATTCCGCACCCTGCCCTGCCCCACCTATCCGGATATCCGCCTGTCGGTGCTGGCCGGCAACGCGGCACACAAGCGCATCCGCGAATTCGATCCGCACGCGCTGCACATTGCCACCGAAGGGCCGCTTGGCCTCGCCGCGCGCCGCTACGCAATCAAAAACAAGCTGCCGTTCACCACCGCCTACCACACGCGTTTTCCCGAATACGTCAAAGCCCGCACCGGCATGCCGCTGGCCTGGACCTACCGTTTCCTGCGCTGGTTTCACGGCCCCGCCAGCGCGGTGATGACGCCCACCCAGGCGGTCAAGACCGACCTCGAAGCCTTCGGCTTCGACAACGTGGTGCTGTGGTCGCGCGGCGTCGACCTCGACGTGTTCAAACTGCAGCCCTCGCATCGGCTGGACAGCGAACATCCGATTTTTCTCTATGTCGGCCGGGTGGCGGTCGAAAAAAACGTCGAAGCGTTTTTGCAGCTCGACCTGCCCGGCTCCAAATGGGTAGTCGGCGACGGCCCGGCGCTGGCCGGCCTGCGTGCGCAGTATCCCGACGCCCACTACCTCGGCGTGATGAAGCAGCCCGAGCTGGCCGAAATCTATGCCGCCGCCGATGTCTTCGTGTTTCCCAGCAAAACCGACACCTTCGGACTGGTGCTGCTGGAAGCCATGGCCTGCGGCCTGCCGGTCGCGGCCTATCCGGTCAGTGGGCCGATCGACGTGCTGGGCAACTCCACCGCAGGCGTCATGCACGACGACCTGCGCACCGCCTGCCTGGCCGCGCTCAACATCGACCGCAGCCACGCCCGCGCCCATGCGGAAACCTTCTCATGGCGCGCGGCCACCGAGCAGTTCGTCGGCCATCTGCGGCCATTCGGGACCGAAACCCGGCAAGCCGAAACCTCAGCGGCCTGAACTCACCGTTCACGCCGCCGCATCGCGGCCCCCCAGCGCTTGAAATAAACCCACGCCGCCCCAATATACCGTCCCATCGTTTGAACCATGGAGAGACGGCATGTCCACCACTACCAAAGAAACCCTGGGCTTTCAGGCCGAAGTCAAACAACTGCTGCAGTTGATGATCCATTCCTTGTATTCCAACAAGGACATATTCCTGCGCGAACTGATTTCCAATGCTTCCGACGCCTCAGACAAGCTGCGCTTCGAGGCGCTGTCCGATCCCGCCCTGTTTGAAGGCGATTCCGAGCTGAAAATCCGCGTCGCCTTCGACCGCGAGGCGCGCACGCTGACCATCAGCGACAACGGCATCGGCATGAGCCGTCTGGAAGTCATCGACCACATCGGCACCATCGCCAAATCCGGCACCCACGAATTCTTCTCGCAACTGTCCGGCGACCAGCAAAAGGACGCCGCGCTGATCGGCAAGTTCGGCGTCGGCTTCTACTCCGCCTTCATCGTCGCCGACCGCGTGACGCTCACCACCCGCCGCGCCGGCCTCACCGCTGAGCACGGCGTGCGCTGGGAATCCGAAGGCGCCGGCGACTACACCCTGGAAACCGTCGACAAGCCCACGCGCGGCACCGAGATCGTGCTGCACCTGCGCGAAGGCGAGGATGAGTTCCTGTCGGACTGGAAGATCAAGTCGGTCATCCGCACCTATTCCGACCACATCACCCTGCCCATCGTGATGAAGAAAACGGAATGGAAAGACGGCGTCGAAACGCCGACCGACGAGGACGAAACCGTCAACCGCGCCTCGGCCTTGTGGGCGCGCGCCAAGAAAGACATTTCAGAAGACGAGTACAACGAGTTCTACAAGCACGTCGCGCATGATTCCGAAGCGCCGCTGGCGTGGTCGCACAACCGGGTGGAAGGCAAGCAGGAATACATCTCGCTGCTGTATCTGCCGGCGCTCGCGCCGTTCGACCTGTATGACCGCGACCACCGCCACGGCATCAAGCTCTACGTGCGCCGCGTCTTCATCATGGACGACGCCGAACAGCTGATGCCGCAATACCTGCGCTTCGTGCGCGGCGTGATCGACTCGGCCGACCTGCCGCTCAACGTCTCGCGCGAAATCCTGCAGCACAGCCGCGACATCGACGCCATCAAGGGCGGCTCGGTGAAAAAAGTGCTGGGCCTGCTGGAAGACCTGGCCGAAAATCAGCCGGAGAAGTACGCCGAATTCTGGAAAGCCTTCGGCAAGGTGCTGAAGGAAGGCCCGGGCGAGGACTACGCCAACAAGGACCGCATCGCCGGCCTCCTGCGCTTTGCCTCCACCCACACCGACAGAGACGTGCAGATCGTCTCGCTCAAGGATTACATCGGCCGCATGAAGGAAGGACAGAGCGCGATCTACTACATCACCGCCGACAGCTTCGCCGCCGCCCAGCACAGCCCGCACCTCGAAATCTTCCGCAAGAAAGGCATCGAAGTCCTGCTGCTGTCCGACCGCGTCGACGAATGGCTCTCCGGCAACCTCAGCGAATTCGACGGCAAGCCGCTCAAGTCCGTCGCCAAGGGCGGCCTCGATCTGGGCGAACTGGAAGACGAAGCCGAGAAGACCGCACAGAAGGAAGCCGAAGACGCCATGAAGCCGCTGGTCGAGCGCGTGAAAACAGCCCTCGGCGAGCGCGTCAAAGAAGTACGCGTCACCCACCGCCTCACCGACTCGCCCGCCTGCCTCGTCACCGGCGAAGCCGACATGAGCGCCAACCTCGAACGCCTGCTCAAGGCCGCCGGTCAGGCCGCGCCCACCGTCAAGCCCACGCTGGAAATCAACCCGTCACACGCATTGGTCACGCGGCTCAACACCGAGTCCGACGAAGACCGCTTCGCCGACTGGGCCAACCTGCTGTTCGAACAGGCGCTGCTGGCAGAAGGTGGACAGCTTGAAGATCCGGCGAGTTTTGTGCGGCGGTTGAATGGGTTGCTGGCGATGTTGCCGAGTTGAAACTGATAAAAGGCAGTTCGTGTTGAGCTTGTCGAAACACCAACGGTATTAAACTGTATCCAAGCGCGACTGAGTGATCAGTCGCGCTTTTTATTTGCCTAAGCTTATGTTGCGCGCTGTACAAATAAAGTCACGGGCACAACTCCCAAGTCGATTGAGGTAAGATTCTCGATCCCATGAAACTAAGCTCCCACCTTCAGCAATTTGCTTCAGATGCGCTCGCTACCCCAGCGGGCGCTACGGTTCGTTGTGCAGCAGCCAACTTCCGCTGGGAACACTCGGTCTCGGACGAGCGCGCGACCGAATACAACACTTATGTCGGTGATGCACCCACGCACAAAGAATGGATAGCTGAGCACAAAGGTTACCTGGGTTCATTCGTCCATGTCCCTAAGGACCTGCCCAGGAGTTCTGAATGCTTCATGGCCGTCAATGGCCAGGCGCATTTGAATGAGTCGCTGGACAATACCTTTTTGTTGCGCCTAGAGTCGATAGGCCATTTGTTCGACCAACCATTAGTAGCCGATATCGTCGACCGTTTTTGGCTGCGATTCTTCAATTACCCAAAAGACCTGCTCAAGAACAACTTGTCCGACATCGATGACGCATTGCGCGCCGAGTTTGTGACGCAATGGAATGCGCAACGCACGCAAGCCCGCCCCATGTTCGCCACCTTCCTTAACGATTTTGGCGGCAATCTGAAAGAACTGGTGAAGGCCGACTGGCCCCACCTCTTGCGTGATCGTCTGGGTTTAACTCATTGGCCCAGCACGGCAGGGAAACCGCTACCGGTCGCCTTGATGTGCTACACCGTGGACGAAGTACGCCAGGCAAGATTATTAGCCACCAAGAAAGGGGCGGTTGCCAGCTTTGCTCGCCCCACCGTGCTGGACGCGGAAATGTCCTCCGCCTTCATCCCCGCACCGCTGCTGCCCGGCGGTGAAAGTTACGGCTATACGCTGGATTTGGCGTGTACCGGGATTCCCGCAACCTTCACGCCGGAACTGCTGGCTTTCCCCATCGAGTACCAACCCAGGCACATCAAGGCCCTCGGCTTCATTACACGCGAACATGCGCTGCAAACCGACGACACCATTTTCGTGGCGCGCAACCTTCATGTGCAGGGACTGCAACGATTACCAGGCTGCGACAGCTTTGGCGAGGTGCTGGCATGAGTTGGCAGCAATGGGCTAACGAGTTGCGCCAGACTCCGCAGCAGGCCGTGACGGACTTGCTGCGTGGCGCTGCGGACATCGGCCCTTTTGAACGCGCATCGGCGCACGAATTCTTGCTGGCGGTATTGCCTCGCAACAGCCGTAACGTGTCGCGCACACTGCTCGGTGAGCCTCGTTCTGGCTCGGCAGAACTCGACCCAAGCGTCGACCTTCCAGCCCATTTGGATACCGGCTTGTCGGCTTGGCTGCTGACCCAACGCGAGGCCCCCCAGCCACCCGCGAGAAAACTCGGTGCTTACGCCGCCCAAGTATGTGAAGCCCTGCAATGGCCGCTGTATTTCGCACTTCCGAAAACCCGCGCCGCATTGCAGGCCGACCGCGCACTATGGTTCACGTGGCTGAGTTCGCTCACCCTCTCCGCTTATCGCGACCCGGAGTTCGACTACTGGCAGATGCTTGCCGCGCAACAGGCCGACGAGAAATTGCAGTTCTTCTGGCAATCCTTCGTGGTGGAGGCGGGGCACACCCGCTCTGCGCGTTACCTCAATCTGGGCCTGCTGGCCTTGGCCAAGCTCCCCCTGTCGGAAGACGACAGCTTGCACAACCTGCGGCTTCAAGCACAAGCCCTCATCAACCGCTATCAACGCCGCAAAGGCTGGGGCACAGCAGCACTGGAGGAACTGGCCGAAATGTTGCGCAGCGTCATGGCGCGCAACCCCAGCCTGGATGCCGCCCACTATCGGGCGTTCCTGAGCGCCTTGCTCTCTCCTCTGGGTGACGACAAGACCGCGTCGGTGCTGAGCTTGTTGGGGCTTGCCCCGAGCACACAGCGCTACGCCACCACAATCCCCAGCGCCGCCTACAAACTCAAGCCACCGGGTCAGGCTGAAGAGACCGACCAAGCCGTCCGTGCCGTGCGTCAATCCGGCAGCTTGGCGCAGGCTTGGAATGCCATCCGCCCCCTGCTCAGCGCACACGAAGACTTCTTGCACAAGTCGGGCGATGCATACTACTTCGTGCGTAACCTAGACAGGTGCGCCCGGGCACTGTGCGAGAAATACTCCCTGCACGACCCGGAAATCCAGGCACGCCTGTTCCAGTGGATACATCTGGCCTTGCGTGTGGATGCCGATGACTCCAGGCTGTGGATGCTGTGGGAGCTGGCCTTGCGCCAGGCCGGTCACCCACAGCGGGCACAATGGGTGCTGTGGGAGATGACCCGGCGCTTTCCTGAAAATTTGCCCTGTCGGGTGGAACTGGCACGTTTGCTGGCCGACTCCCCCGCCCCCGACGATCAAGCTCAAGCCCAGCGCCTGTTGCAGCAGGTGCTGCAGCAGGACCCCGAACACCTGCATGCCTATTCAACCTTGGCGCAATTGGCCATACGCCGCCAGGACTGGGCCCAGGCCCTGGACCAGGCACAACATGGATTGCGGATCGACCCAGCCAATGCGCCGTGCTCGCTGCTGCTGGCCACGACCTATGCCAGGCGCAATGGGCCAGGCGATTTACAAACTGCCATCGAGCATTTGCAGCGCTTTGTGACGCGATACTCTGGGAATGCAAAATCCGAAGACTATCTGCAAGAACTGCTGCAACGTCAGCAGTCGGCGGCGCAAGGCCAACTACCGACCAACGAAGACAACAAACAACCCTCCAGCACGGACATTGTTCAGCCCGAAACCGACCTCGCTTGGCGCGCCTTCGCCGAGTCGATTCGCTCCTGGATAGCCGCATCGGCTACTGAGGGGACACCCGTCCTCTCCACCGACGATGCGCTCTCGGCTGACCGGGTGTTGCCTCTTCCGAAAGCCTTGCGGCAGGCCGTGGCACAAAGCAAATTGGATGCCGATGTGCTTGACCGTTACGAACCTGCCGCCCAGCAAGAATTTCCACTGGAGACCCGGCTGTGGAGGTATTTGCAGACCTTGCAATCTACCTCTTCGAGTGGAAACGAACGCGATCACGCAAAACAAGCTGTGCAAGCATGGCTCGAAACTGAAACTCGAGCACCTACACAAGACAACCCATCGTGGGTGCCTTACTTGAATAAGCAATGGCATGCCTTGAATTCACCCACCGCTGCAGCGCTGGCTACTGGCACTGAATGGCTCAAGGACTTGTTGGATCGGTATCAGCCTTTGCCCGCGCCTTTGTTCGTGTGAAGTATTTGGGTTCAAGTAGCACTACCAAATTACCCTGTCTGCAACTGAAGTAAATTCATAGAAGCGGTCCCCCCACAGGGCGGCCCAACTTCACGTTAGCGGAAAAACAAATGGGGTCAGTTCAGACACCATATATTTCTAGCTCGCCGCCGCTTACACGCTTGGCATCGGCTTGCCCGTCTCGCTAAAGCGCTAAAGGGGTCAGCTTAGAATATCGTTGATGCCAGCATTCGATGCTGACCCCTATTGTTGTTCTTCATTGTTGTTAACCCCCGCGTTCCTTGAGCTTTGGGGTCAGTTCTTGCAATGACACTTTTCAATCAACGGAAAGCACAGACAAATGGACTCAGACACCATTTCTCTAGTGATCTAATCGAACTCCAGGTTCAAATACGTCTTGAATCGAATAAATAGGGACAGACCACGGTTTCCGTGCCATCCCCACAATGTCCATTCGGCTTTCAGCTCACACGTTCTAAAGAAAATACGCATGGAATTTTTTAGCACAATCCAACACCCTCACCTCGACATCCCTGAGCTCAAGAATCTGCTGACCATCGACAACCTGCCAGGCCTGTGCGCGTCCATCAGTTCGGCCACGCCGGACCGCGACAACGCCGGCAACATCTACTGCCTCTGGGGCGCATTCAGTCTGCGGCGCGACGAGATTCGGAACGGGGTCCGTTATGCGCTGCTCGACTGCCCGCATGCCCTGACATGGACGATCACCGCAGATGAGGCGAATGAGGCGCTGATCGTTCACTGTACGATCGACAAGGCGCAACCCGATCCCGAGTTCGCCGAGTCGATCGAGATATTCGTTTCGGACTGGTCTGATGGCATGCGCAACGTGCTGGCCGGGCAAGCAGGCTGCTTTGCGCCCGGCGTGGCAGGATCATTTACCCAATCAACGGGGGCGGGTTGATCTTTGACATGGAAATTATTCGAGCCTGGCCCCTTTGATCCTCTCAATTGCGGCGTCCTCGCCTGGTTCTTTTCAAGTTCGGGAGCCGAAGCGCTGCGTTCCATGCTTGGCACGGCATGAGCATCACGCCATTCCAGTCAATCGCCCGCCTGCTGGACGCCCTGCCGGCCTGTGTTTCTCAGCGCTGGTTGGCGCCGTACCGCCCGGGGCCCATAACCATCAGTGCGACCGCGGTGAACAGGAACATGCCCTGCAGTTCCAGCGCCCAGCCGCCTGTTTGGGTGAGGATCGTGAGTTCGCTGGTGTGGGCAAGCGCGAGGGCGAAGAGCATGTTGATGGCGATCAGGGCGGCGCCGATGCGCGCATAGAAACCGATGATCAGCAGCAGCGGCCCCGCCACTTCACCTACGTAGACGCCATAGGCGAAAAAGGCGGGCATGCCCATGCCGGTGACCATGCCCTCGATCGGTTCGATGCCGTGGGTGAGCTTGGCAATGCCGTGGAGCAGGATCAGGATTCCAAGGGTCAGACGCAAAATCAGCTTGCCGGTGTCGTTCAAATCATTGTGCATGGCGATGCTCCTGGTTGGGACTTCGTTTGTGCATGCGGACATTCGATACCTGCGCTCACTGAGTCTAGCCAATAGAATGGAGCCGTCCAGCGGACCCGGCTGGAAATTCAATCAAAGGGGCCAGGGTCGAATTGATTGTTGCAACGACAATCATTCGACCCTGGCCCCTTCAGTTTCCAGCCTCTTTGGTATTTAAAATCCGACCGAACACAGCATCGGCACACAGCATCGGAGTCAGGTCTTGCAATGCAGTACGGCAATGCAAGACCTGACCTCGTTTTACGTTTTACCCGGGCGCCGGCCAGCCGTCGTTTCCTCGTTACCCGGCAGGCAGTCTGCTGATCCACCTTCTCATCCTGCGCGAGGCGTACGCCTGGCCAGGACAGCTCGCGTGGTCTGACTGCTTCGCGCTGGTGGCAGCGTCAGCCGTTCTCCATCTCGTCCAGGTAGGCGCCGCGCATCGCCAAACTATTGAGACGTGCGCGCTTGAGCAGTGCCTGCTGGGCCGCCTGGACATGCTCGGCCTTGCCGCCCCACGCCTGCAGCGCAGGCTGTTGCAGGGCGCGTCCATACGAGATATTGAGGTGCCAGGGAGACGGTCCCTTGCCCTGGTTCAGGGCATTCAGGTTGGCGGTGGCCTCTTCCGGCCCTTGGCCGCCGGACAGGAAATGGATGCTGGGCACCGCAGCCGGAACCGTGCGCCGCAGTACTCTGAGAGTGGCGTCGGCGACGGTTTTCGGGCTGGCCTTGGGCTGCAGTTTGCCGGGCAGCACCATGCTGGGTTTCAGCAGCATCCATTCGAGCACAATGCGATGGCGATGCAGGGCATGGAACACCGCATGCAAAACGGCCTCGGTGACCTCGGCGCAACGCGCCAGGCTGTGGTCACCATCCATCAGCACTTCCGGCTCGACGATCGGCACGAAGCCCTCGTTCTGGCACACCGCCGCATAGCGCGCCAACATTTCCGCATTGGCTTCGATGCCGCTGGCGCTGGGGATGTGCTCGCCGATGGTGTACACCTCGCGCCACTTGGCAAAGCGCGCGCCCTGCTCGCGGTAATTCGCCAGCCGCTTCGCCAGGCCGTCCAGCCCCTCGGTAATTTCATCGCCCGGGTGCAAGGCTAGCGGTATCTTGCCTTTGTCCACCTTGATGCCGGGAACGATCTTCTGCGCCCAGGCGGCCGCGGGCAGCAGCGTCGCCGCATCCGCTTGCTGGGTCAGGGCTTCCTCGTACAGGATGACGCCGCTGATGAATTCACCCAGCCCCGGCGTCGTCAGCAGCAGGGACCGGTAGGCACGCCGATTTTCCTCAGTGGATTCGGCGCCGATGGCCTGGAAACGCTTGGCGATGGTCGGTGAGCTCTCGTCGGCGGCGAGAATGCCGCGCCCTGTCTGCACCAGGTCGTCGATCGTGGTTTGCAATACGTGTTCGTGGTTCATGGATCACTCCTTTGTGACGGCGGGCGACGGCTCGCTAGATTCCGGCGACCTGGGCGTGGCCTGTACGGGTGGAATTCGAATCGTAGACCACCCTGTCGTGCCAGTTCTGCTGACCTGACCTAAACTGAATTTCCCCCTTGTCGTTCACCTCAGGCGGCCTGGCGCTTCATGCGGATGTTGCCTTCTGGCGCCTGGATGGCTGACCGGGGTTACCTGATTCAAAGGAGAAACGAACATGGCAAATCCTTTCATGCATGTCGAACTGCATACCGGCGATCTCGCCAAGGCCAAGGCGTTTTATTCCACGCTGTTCGACTGGAAACTGCAGGACCTGCTCATGCCAGACGGCAGCGCCTATACCATGATCGATGTCGGTGAAGGCGTCGGCGGCGGGATGATGGGTATGCCGGCCGCGGACGTGCCACCCCACTGGCTGGCCTATGTCGGCGTGGACGATGTCGTTGCCGCCACCGAGAAGGCCAAGTCGCTTGGTGCATGCATTTGCCAGGATGTGATGGAGGTGGCGGGGTATGGCTGGCTGAGCATCCTGACCGATCCCACCGGCGCCACTTTTGCACTGTGGCAGGCGAAAGCAGTTGAACAGGGCGATTAAGCCTTCGGGATGAACGCCGGGGAAGCAAACCCGTTCCTGTTAAAGCGATCGCTGCTCCGGGTGTGACTTCACAGCTGGGGGTTCACTCGGGGCATACCCAGGGAACTGGGGCGGGGTCAGCGTGCGCACCGCCTGCAAACGGCTGCGCCGTTTCCCCGAGGAAGGCGCGGACGGACTCGCCGATCGCGCTTCACTAGCGTTCAATACGCTCAACCAGTTTCTCCAATTGCTGGGCAAGCGCATCCCACACACCCATTGGGCCAGCCCCCTCAATCATTTTTTCCTGCATATCGGCAATAGACCCCTGTTTCAACGTATCAATGTGCTTGGCGTACTGATCGCGTTCATTTTTCAGGGTCGTTATCTGTGCGGGGATATCCGCATGTTCCGGACTATTGGTTACGCCTTTGCTGGAGCGTTCCAAAAGTTCATCGATATGCTTCAGGTGTGATTCATAGAAATCGAATTTCTGTTCGATACGTTGGTTTTGGGTCATGTTGTTCACTCCTTTTGCTGAATTGACTACTCAGAATAGCCTACGAATTCGTAGTGCATTTCGAGAAATCGGAGTCACGAAAAATCGGGATCAGCGCTTGCAACGTGATCCGGCAATGCATGACCCGACCCCGTTTTACGTTCGGGCTTGAAGGGTAATCACTCAGCGCGGATGAAGGTTTTCTGATCAGGCTCCCTCAGCCGCACTTTATTGCCTGCCCCTGCAATATTCCCTGCGTCCAAGCCACGGGTTATCGGCTGGCCTGCGCCTTTTTCCACGCTGCCGGCGGCATGCCGACCATGCGCTTGAACGCGCGCGAAAAGGCGGCTTCGGACTCATAGCCCACTTCCAGGGCAATGGTCGCCACGGTGCGATTCGATTCCCGCAACAACCGGCTGCCCCGCTGGATGCGCCAGCTGGCCAGGTAGTGCATCGGCGGATCGCCCAGGTATTGCATGAAGCGCTCATGCAGGGCGGAACGCGACAAGCCGACTTCGCGGGCGAGATCATCGACGGTCCAGGCGCGTTCAGGATGCTCGTGCATGAGTTCGAGCGCCTTGCCGACAAAGCGGTCGCGCAAGCCGGCAAGCCAGCCGGTCGCATCCTCGGGCAGATTGTCGAGATAGCGGCGGGCGGCGTCGACGAACATCATCTCCGCCAGCCGTTCGAGCACGGCGTCGCCGCCGGGCCGTGGGCTGTTGGACTCGACGACCGCCTGTTCGATCACACGACCGGCCCAGCCGCTGGCGCGTTCTGCCGGCAGATGCAGGATGTGCGGCAGCGCCGCGATCAAGGGATTGAACGGCCGCAGGTCGCAGCCGAGGAAGCCGCACACGGCAACCATGTCTGCCGCTTCGACGGGTAGCGGTGACCCGGGCTCGACCACGCCATGATGAAAAGCTATCGGCATGGGCTTGGGGACG
>MGZO01000042.1:0-4939 GCA_001802655.1 Hydrogenophilales bacterium RIFOXYD1_FULL_62_11 | reverse complement strand
GCGCAGCGGCTCGATTCCCGGGGCGCTCGACAGGACGTGGCGATCGCCCTGCGGGAACATGACGATGTCCCCGGCGCCCAGTTTCACCGGCGGCTGGCCGGAGACCGCGGCCCAGGCGCTTCCCTTGGCAATCATGTGGTACTCAATGACATGCTCGCAGCCCGGCATCACCGCCTCGGCGATCTCGCTGGCCGGCGGCGCCTCCGTGGACCACGGCTCGCTGCAACTCACGTAATAGAACACCGCACCGCGCACACGCACGGCACGCAGCAGATCGGAAAGTGTGTCTCGACTCATGGGCAGGATCCTTTCGACGGACGTTCGATCAGAAAGCGCGGACACGCAATCAAGTGACCCGCGAATCCCGGACGCCCGGGCATGTTTGCGCGACGCAGGGTGAAGTATCAATAAAGCATATTCGAGACAATGGTGTCGCTGGTTGAGCGGCGATGACGCAAGGACAACGCAGCCTGTGAAGCCTCACCGGGAACACTCGACGGCACGCAAACAGGCCGGCCCGACAGCGAAAGACCGACCCGGCCAGCCCCATTCATCCGAACAAGGAGAGTCATCATGAAAGCAACCCTGGGAAACATCCTGGTAGACGTCAGGCAGCCGCTCAGCCAGCAATCCGGCGACGAACTGGTCAGCGAGCTTGGCTGCCTGCAGGGCGTCAGCCGGGCATGGGTGAGCCCGCGCA
Source organism: Hydrogenophilales bacterium RIFOXYD1_FULL_62_11 (assembly GCA_001802655.1). Classification (GTDB taxonomy): domain Bacteria; phylum Pseudomonadota; class Gammaproteobacteria; order Burkholderiales; family Thiobacillaceae; genus Thiobacillus. The sequence goes on along the minus strand of MGZO01000042.1, from coordinate 4,239 downwards.
CGCCGCGTCTGCTGCTCGTGGACTTCGACGCGGAGCAGACCGACACGCAGCACATCCTCCATGCAGTCGTGCGCCGCGGATTCGACGCCCGCCTGGTCGGCATGTGAGCACGGCAAACCATCAGTCAGCAGGTTTTTTCCACTCATCAGGAGAATCAAAATGAATCACGAACTGAATGCTTGTACCCCGGCCGCATCAGGCCGGACACTTCCCCCCGGCCAGACCCAAGTCGATTTCAGCGCGATCAAGCAGCGCCAGCAGGCCACTTGGGCCAGCGGCGACTATGCCATCGTCGGCACGACGCTGCAGATCGTCGGCGAACATCTGGCGGAAGCGGTGGATCTGTGCGCCGGCGAGCAGGTGCTGGACGTGGCCGCAGGCAACGGCAACGCCACGCTGGCGGCAGCGCGCCGCTTTGCGCACGTGACCTCGACCGACTATGTGCCGGATCTGCTCGAAAGAGGCGCCGAGCGCGCCCGCGCCAATAGACTGGATGTCCGCTTCCAGACAGCCGATGCAGAAGACTTGCCATTTGCCGACGGTGCCTTCGATGTCGCGCTGTCCACGTTCGGCGTGATGTTCGCGCCCGACCAGGCCAGGGCGGCGCGGGAGCTGACGCGCGTGGTGCGCAGCGGTGGCCGCATCGGCCTGGCGAGCTGGACGCCCGAAGGCTTCATCGGCGACCTGTTTCGTCTGATTGGGTCTTATGTGCCGCCGTCGGCCGGCCTGCAATCCCCGATGCGGTGGGGAACCGAGCCGCGCATCGTCGAGCTGTTCGGCCCGGACGCCACCGACATCCGCAGCGAGCGGCGCCACTTCAACTTCCGCTATCAATCTCCCGCGCACTGGATCGAGGTGTTCCGCAATTTCTACGGGCCGACCTACAAGGTGTACGCCGCGCTCGATCCCGATCGTCAGGCGAGCCTGACCCAGGACATCGGCGCGCTGCTCGAACGCCTGAACGTGGGCGGGACGCACTCGCTGGTTGTCCCCAGCGAGTATCTGGAAGTGGTGATCACGCGGAAGTAACCCAGCAACGCCGGCGGGGTCGCCGGTCAAGCGGCCCGCCCGCCGGCAAATGCAAGCAGGAGGCATCATGCTCACACGTACACAGACCCACACAACCCGGGAACAGCAGGCACAGGCCCTCTTCGAGCGACACGTCGCAGCCTTCAACGCCGGCAACCTCGACGCGGTAATGAACGACTTCGGTGAACACTCGATCGTGATCACGCCAGATGGCGTATTCGAAGGCCTGGAGCAGATCCGCACACTCTACGGCGGCCTGCTCGCGGAGTTCGGCATCATCGACAACGGCGACTCGCCGGGGCTGACCCTCGATACGCTGCACGCCCGGCACGACATGATCGTCATCACATGGCACGCCGAGTCGAAGCATCGCGTCTTCCCATTCGCGACTGACACCTTCATCTGCAAGGGGGACAAGTTTGAACGGCAATCCATCGTTTTCAGCTTGCCGCATCCCAAGAAAGGCACGGTCGGGTAAGGACGTCGCGTCACCCACCACCTCACCGACCCGCCCGCCTGGTCGCCGACGAAATTCAAAGGGGCCAGGCTGAATTGATTTTCACCATGAAAATCATTCGAGCCTGGCCTCATGACTGAGGGCACTTTCCTGGTCTGTGCAGTCGTTTGCGCAGTCTGGCTTTGCCGTCCCCTCCCTCGCCTGCCCCGCCGCCAGTGCATGCAAGGCGTGCACGATGGCAATCAAACAGCAGAGGCGGTGACTTGCATTACGACTGAAGGATTACAGACTGAAGAGAGCTGCATCGGAAATAAAAGCGCATGCCCCATTTCCTGCGCGAGCCTGTCGGGACGATAATCAATGCGTTCCGACGTAAACGCCCGCAGCATGCCAACACTTTTCTCCCTGATCGAATCCCCCTTCCCGCCCGACTTCAACGCCTTGTATCAAAAGCTGGGCATCGTGGCGGAGCGCTTCGACACGGCCCGCAATCTCCATCGGGCGTTGCAAAAGCAGCCGCCCGATTTCTTCGTTGGGGAATTCGTCTACGGCTGGGGCAACAACTACGCCGGTGCAAACGTCTCGAACCTGGATGTCACGATCCGGACCTTGCAACGATTTGCGCCGCAGGCGAAGGTGATCGTGTTCGTGCACCCTCGCGAAGAACCCCATATCGGCAAGCTGCTGGAGCTGTTTCCCATCCATGCCGTGTTGACCTATCCGGTGTCAGAGCAGGCAATGAAGGCGGCATTGCAAGCCCCGGCGTAGTTCCGTTATCCGGTATGCATTCATAGGGTAGCAAGCCTTGTCTTGATGCAGTTCGGGTAAGCAGCTAAAGACTCGACTCAGCCCGGCCTTTGTCCGTCTCCTCAAGAACGCCGGGTTTGACGCGTTAACACGTTACATCCAACGATGTCGCCCACAGCGGCCTCGTGTCCCCGGAAGTGCTTCCCCTCAAGCCAAGGAAACCCATGCATCCCATCCGCTCTACCGGCTTGGCTTTTTCATCCCCGCCAAAATTCACCCTGCCCTTGTTGCGGACCGCACTGTATGCAGCCTGCCTTGCCCCGCTGGCAGTCGGCGCAGCCGAATTCACGCCACTGGGCGATCTGACAGGCGGGGGATTTACAAGTTATGCCACTGGCGTGAGCGATGACGGCACCGTTGTGGTGGGGCGCAGCACCGGTGCCAGCGGCTACGAGGCGACCCGCTGGACGCAGGCGGGTGGCATGGTGGGCCTGGGCGATCTGGCGGGGGGAATATTCGAAAGCCTGGCCAACGGCGTGAGCGGCGATGGCGCGGTGGTGGTGGGACGTGGACGCAGTAACGCGGGCAGCAACTTTGAGGCGTTCCGCTGGACGCAGGCGGGCGGGATCGTGGGCCTAGGCGATCTGCCGGGCGGACAATTCGAAAGTGAGGCTTTCGCCACAAACGGCGATGGGTCGGTCGTGGTGGGATATGGCAAAAACGGCAGCTTCGCCTATGAGGCGTTCCGCTGGACGCTGGTGGGTGGGATGGTGGGTCTCGGCGATCTGGCAGGCGGAAGCTTTTACAGTGTCGGCCTCGGCGTGAACGACGATGGCTCGGTCGTGGTGGGAATGGGCCGCAGCGCCAGCGGTTATGAGGCATTCCGCTGGACCCAGGCGGGCGGGATGGTGGGCCTCGGCGATCTGGCCGGCGGGTCTTTCTTCAGTGAAGCCTTCGGCGTGAGTGGCAATGGCTCGGTGGTGGTGGGATATAGCACGAGCGCCAACGGCCAGGAGGCGTTTCGCTGGACCCAGACGGGCGGAATGGTGGGCCTCGGCGATCTGGCTGGCGGGGTATTCGACAGTGTTGCCAATGGCGTGAACAGCGATGGCTCAGTCGTGGTGGGACGCGGCGTTAACGCCAGCAACCACCAGCAGGCGTTCCGCTGGACGCAGGCGGGCGGGATGCAAAGCGTGACCGACTGGCTCGCGGCCGCGGGCGTGACGGTCGCGCCGGGCTATTTACTGGCTAGTGCTAAGGATGTTTCGGCGGATGGCAGTACGGTGGTCGGGGAATCGTACGGCCCGTCTGGCGCCGAAGCCTTTCTGGCGCGCGTGTCGGCTGTGGGCAGCGGCTCGGTCAGCTTGGCCGGCTTGCAGCAAAGTCTGCTTGAAGCCAGCCGTGCGGGCGACATGACGCTTGGCATGAGCAATCTGGTGATGCATGGCGAGCACAGCCGGCCGCTGGCGCGCCGGGTGGCCGCGGGGAAAAAGGTTATCTGGGTATCGGGCGATTGGGGCACGGACAACCACGACACGCGCGACGGCGATCTGGGCGCGGCCGAACTGGGGGGCGGGGCGAATCTGGGCAGCGTGCAACTCAATCTGTCGCTGGGGCAAGCCTGGGGCAAGCAAAATTTCACGCTGGCGGGCGAAGCCCAATCCGATGGCACCTATTTGATGGCCGAAGCCTTGCTGCCGCTGCCGCAGAAGCTATGGGCGACATTTGCTGCCTACGGCATGTGGGGCGAGGCGGAGGTTCGCCGCGGCTATCTGAATGCGGGTTTGCCGACGACGTCCGACGGCAATACCGATACGTCCACCTGGGGACTGCGCGCCCGGCTCGACTGGGATGCTGCGCTGTCGTTCGGGCAGATCAGCGCCACGCCCTACGCCGACCTGAGCCACAGCGAAACGCGCACGGATGCCTACACCGAAACCGGCGGCGGCTTTCCGGTGGCTTACGACACGCGCACGAACAAGGCGACGCAGTTGCGCGTCGGCGCC
>MGZO01000041.1:7996-19819 GCA_001802655.1 Hydrogenophilales bacterium RIFOXYD1_FULL_62_11 | reverse complement strand
GTGACCCGGCGTCTCAAGCGCGACGAACCGGGTGGTGCCCACCTTGAGTTCTTCGTCGTCTTCGAGTTTCACCTCCGTCTCGCCGAACAGCGCGTGGCTGCCGCCGACGATCTTGGCACCGGTCATCTGCGCCAGCGTACGCGAACCGAACTCGAAATCCTCCTGCCGATGCGTCTCCAGCACGTAGGCGATAGAGAGGTCGTTTTCCCGGGCCAGACGCAGATAGTCGTCAACATCGCGGCGCGGGTCGATCACGACGGCGAGCCCGTCTCCGCACGCCAGGACGTAGGCGTTGTGTCCCAGGCCGGGTGTCTTCACACGCTGAAAAAACATGGTTGCCCTCCAAAACGGATTAGTTGTCGTGATCAGCGCGCTGCGCATGTGACCTGCGCACGCGTCGCCGCACGTTGCTACTACTTTTTGTCCGGCGCTCGGGCCGTTATCTACAGCTGCGCGCCGATGAGCGACGCTGTATGTTCCAAAAACTTTTCGAACAGCGGCCGCTGCTGCCACTCGTGCAGACTGATCCGGCGCGAGCGCGACAGATCGGCATTGAACACGGCGACTTGCTGCCGAGCGAAATCGGCGGCGTAAATATTCAGATTGGCTTCGTCGTTGAGGCGAAAGGAGCGGGGGTCAAAATTGGTCGAGCCGACCGACACCATCAGGCTGTCGACGATCAACACCTTGCAGTGATACATCGTCGGCTGGTACTCGTAAATCTCGGCGCCGGCGGCAAGCAGGTCTCCCCAGCGGGCACGCGAGGCGCGCCGGACGATTGCCGCGTCGCTGTGCTTGCCGGGCACGATAATCTGCACCTTGACCCCGCGCTTGAGCGCATTGACGAGCGCCTGACTGCTTAGCTCGTCGGGGACGAAATAGGCACTCGACAAGTGGATCGTATGTTGTGCCGCCGTTATCGCCAGCAGGTACATCAGATGCATGCTCTCGCTGCCGCCAGAGGGCGAACTGCTGAACATCTGGGCGGCGTCCTTCCCGGCTGCTGGCAGCTCCGGGAAGTAGTTGTCGCCGTGCAGGACGACACCGGTAGCCTTGATCCAGTTGTCGAGAAATACGGCCTGCATTTGCGCCACGACCGGACCTTCGGCCCTGAAGTGAGTATCGCGCCAGTGCTGCGGATCCTGGGCATCGCCCGTCCACAGCCCGGCGATGCCGACCCCGCCGGTGTAGCCCACCTTGCCGTCGACAACGAGCACTTTGCGGTGGGTACGGTTGTTCATGCGCGCCAGGGAGTACCAGGCGGGCTTGTGAAACTTGCGCACTTCGACCCCGGCCGCCTCCATGACAGCGAGATGCGCCGGGTCCATCTTGTTGCTGCCGACCCAGTCGAGCAGCACGTGCACCTTGACGCCGCTGCGGGCACGTTCGGCCAGCGCGTCGGCGAACGCTTTGCCGATTGCGTCCGACCAGTAAATGTAGCTCTCGAACGTGATGGTCTTCTTCGCGTCGCGAATGGAAGCGAGCATGGCGGGAAAAATTCGGTCGCCATTCAGCAGGGCTTCGAAACGGTTGCCCTGCAGGATGGCTGGCCCGAGCAGCACACCCATCGCGCGCGCAAAGGCCGGATCATCAGTCGCGTATAGGCGCTCGACGCTTTGCTCTATTTTCTTCTCGCCAGTGGTGAAGTTCAGCACCAGGACGCCCGCAATCAGCGTCAATACAACGGCGACGAGTAGCCCCGGCATAGAGAATTTTGCCTTCATTTAACGAGTGTCATGCGTGCGGGGCTTCTGCGCAGCCTAGTGTTGCCATGAACAACGGGCGGCGGTGATACCGCCGCCCGCGGCATGGCTCGCTTAACGATTGCCGGCGATGCCGCCGACGCGGGGCATGCGCTCGTCGTCGCTGACGCTGGCTTCACCGGTGCTGGAGATGTCTTCCGCCCCAGCGTCTTTCATGATGGCTTTGACCCGGTCGACCACATCACCATCAAGGGTATGCACCGAGATGAGGATGTTGCCTTCCTTGATTTTGGCTTCGTATTGCTTGGCTTCAAATTCAGGAATGCCCATGCCGATCAGGGCGCCGGCGATGCCCCCGATGGTTGCGCCAACGGCCGCGCCACTGAGTGCTGCCATGATCGGGCCGGCCGCAATGAACGGACCCACGCCCGGAATGGCCAGCGCGCCGATGCCGGCCAGCAGACCCAGCACGCCACCGGTTACACCCCCTGCGCTGGCGCCGATGGCAGTGCCTTCAGGCGCTTTGGTGTTGTGCTCGTGCGCAAAATCACGGCTGCCGGTTTTGTCCGGAAACAGCACGGACACATCGCTGGTGGGAATGCCGGCTTCATTCAGATTCTGAACGATGGTTTCAGCTTGAGCTTCGGTATTGGCGAGACAGATAACGGTTTTTGACATGATGGTTTCCTTTTAAAAATTATTTGACTTGCAATTGGTTGTCGATGCTTTTGATGCCCGGCATGGCTTTAACCAGGACGCTGATTTGTTTCAGTTCGGCAGCCGTCTCTACCGGACCGCGCAAGGTCACCGTGCCATTGCGGGTAATGACCTTGATGTTTTTAGCAGCCATGGAAAATTCGCCTTTCATCAGTGCCTGGCGAATCTCCTGGGTAATCTTCAAATCAGACGGGTTGTTCATCTGATCCATCGGGGTCAAGGTTTTGTCATCCCGGTCACGTTTGTTGATGCCGGTATTGCTGGCGTCTCCGTCATGCACCAGGGGCTTTTCGGTTGCTGCGGGCTCGGTTTCTGCGATTGCCAGATAGGGTGTCAAGATCAGGCAGGTAGCGAGAATCATGTGTTTCTGCATTCGATTTACCTCATTTACAGGGTTGGAAAAATCAGCTTGGGTTCAGGATGATTGGGTTGATGTTGATTTCGCGTCATCGCGGCGCTGTGATTGGGGTGGGATTCAGGCCAGGTACGCTTTGGCTTCTTCACCCGGATTGGGCAGACCCGCGATACGCCATGCCTGGCGCGGGGAACGGAACAGCTGATGCAGACAATCCGCCTCCAGGCCGTTGAGGTGACAGATATGGCTCAAGGCCGTGACCGCGCCGAATTTCTGGAATTCATCGCGCAAGGTCAGCAACAGCTCCTGCTGTAAGTCATCCATTTCTCCCATGTCCTCGGAATGCGCGATGCGCTGCGCCAGCGCGATATCCCATTGCTCGGGGTTGATAAAGAAACCATCCTTGTCAAAAAGGAAACTCAGGTCTTCCACGGCGGTCGGGTTCATGTTCTTGTCCTGTGTGCAGGGCTGCTGATGTCAGCTCAACCCTGTCAATCAATGCCGGCTACGCGGCAATATGGCTAATTGCAAACACAGTTGAATGATGCGCATAACGACAGCGATTGGCAGTGGAGGGGCGTCCGACTTCCGTGTAAGACTTGTCTGAAAATGCTGGAACCGGGTTTTGTCGTGGCCGCAGAAGGTCACGATGAACGGGCTGTGGGGCTAAGAGGCCGTCAAGTGTGTGAAGCGCTGTCCCAATCGCATGCCTGAAGATTCGGAGATTGAAATCCGGCAGATATACGAAGCAGACGACTTGGGGACTGAGTTCACCCCTGAACTGCGGGAGCAGGAGGAACGCCTGTGCGCACAGATTGCTGGCAAGGACTGTGAGAGTCCGTCAAACAAATGGGGTTGGCTCAGGGATGCGTGTACCCAAACACCAACAGCAGCAGCGCCGATAGGGCCATGACCGCGTGGAGGCTGACGCCTATCAAGGATCATGCGCTTTCCCGGATCAAAGATATCGCTGCCTGAGTGGCGTGAGGATGTCCGTCAAGCCGTTGTGATCGATTTCCTGCATCAGGGCCAGCAAGCGGCCAATTTCACCCGCAGGGAATCCTTTGCGCGCAAACCAGTTGAGGTAATTGCCAGGCAGATCCGCAATGATTCGGCCCTTGTGCATACCAAATGGCATCTCCCGGGTGACGAGCAATTCCAGGTCCTTTGGACTCATATCATCCACTCCCTTGGAATCGAATGAATGGGCTCAGACTGAACGGGCCTCTTCATCCTCGTTTTGCTGATCGATGTGTCGCGCCCAGCACCGCGCCGATCGTCACCAGCACGACGCCGGCAATGGTGACGGCGTCGAGGGATTCCCCCAACAAGGGTACGGCTGCCACTGCCGAGATGCCCGGAACCATGGCCAGCATGAGGGTTGCTCGTTGCGGCCCGATGTTGTGGATGGCGTAGGCGAAGAGCAGGCCGGCAATTGAGGCAGCCAGGATGCCTTGATAAATGCCTTGCAACAGTATGAAGGACAGGGGGACGGTGGTGATGGCCTTGGGCAGGAACAGGAGATAAACGGGCGTGTAGCAAACCATTGAAATCACGGCGACACCGACCGTTGCTTCGAGGGGCGAGACATGCCAATGCTTGAGCAGCAAGCCAAAGCATGCGTAGCTGACTGCGGCAAGGAGAAAGAACACATCCCCCAACCATTGATGGGCGGGTGCTCCGGATAGTTGACCAAAGCTGTGGAGGCCAATCAACACGATCCCCAAACCTGCGACCAGCAGGGCGAATTCAGACCGGATGCCGGGGCGATGCCCGAGTACGAGCCAGGCGATCAATGCACTCGCAAAGGGAATGCCGCCGTTGACCAGAATGCCCGCATGTGCGGTTGGCGCAAGGGAAAAGCCCGAGTAAACCAATAACGCGTAACCCATTCCGCCAAACGCGGCCAGCATCGCAAGTTGCTGCCACTTGAGTCGGTGCCATCTGATCAACACAAATGGAAGACACACGATTCCCGAGACGACAAAACGTATGGCTGCCATGTCATAGGGTGTAAGTGGACTGCGTCCGCCCAGCCGGGAGACGATGTTGAACCCTGACCAGACCACGATGACCGCAGCCGCAGCCGCAAAGCCTTTGAGCAGGTGGAGACGGTGGTCCGGGGCAGGGATGTCTGCATCTGTCATGCGGTGAGCGTCTGGGATAAGCAGTAGTGCCCACATTACCACTGTCTGCCGCTGCGGCAGTGGCTTTGCTATGTTCGCTGTCGAACAGAACAGCTAATCGCAATTGCCTACTATATTGAAAGTATCCAAGGGGGATCAGCATGCTCGACTATTGGATTCGGCCGCTGCCCTTGATGATTGATAACCCCACCGGAGAATCTGTATGCCCCTGATTAACTTGGTCGTCGTCTTGATTGTGATTGGCGTGCTGCTTTGGCTCGTTAACACCTATATCCCCATGGACTCAAAGATCAAACAGATCCTGAATATCGTCGTCGTCATTGTTGTCGTTATATGGTTGCTACAGGTGTTCGGCGTGATCGGTTCGCTGGGCAACATTCGTGTTGGCGGCTGACGCATCTCCAGGGAGGGGCGTCGCCATCATGTGAAGCCATGCCATCCAGATAAATGGGGTCGTGCCCGATAGTTGGGCCATGGCGCAAGGGATTAAATGAAGAGCAGAAAGAGCAGAAAATGAAAAAACGCTACCTGATCATTGCGATATCGATGACCCTTGTCCAGGGTTGCTATACCGCTCCTCCCTACCAACCATCCAGCCATGTCTCGGTCGGTATCCATTATTCGACGTACCCGGATCTTGTCCGGATACCGGGCTATCCCGTCTACTACGCTCCCCGGGTGGATTCGAATTACTTCTTTTACGACGGCCTCTACTGGGTGTTCCAGGGCGATAACTGGTATGCGAGCAGCTGGTACGACGGGCCATGGGACAGGGTGGGTTATTACGACGTGCCGGTTTATGTGCTGCGCGTACCGGTTCGCTACTATCGCCAGCCTCCGCCGTATTTCCGGGGCTGGCGTGCCGACGCGCCGCCACGTTGGGGGGATCACTGGGGTCGCGACTGGGAACAGCGTCGAAGCGGGTGGGACCGTTGGGACCGCGGCTCCGCCCCAGCTCCCGCACCGTTGCCGGCTTACCAGCGGAATTATCCCGGCGACCGCTATCCTCGCGCAGTAGAGCAGCAGCATACGATCCGGTCCGAGCAGTACCGCTACCAGCCGCGTGAGGCTGTCACGCAGCAGTATTTCAAACCGCGTGTGCAGCAAGAGCAGCAGCGCCAGCAAGAGCAGCAGCGCCAGCAAGAGCAGCAGCGCCAGCAAGACCAGCAGCGCCAGAAAGACCAGCAGCGCCAGCAAGAGCAGCAGCGCCAGCAAGAGCAGCAGCGTCAGATAGAGCAGCAACGCCAAAAAGACCAGCAGCGTCAGCAAGAGCTGCAACGCTCCCAACCTGAACCGAAAGGCAAGGCTAAGGACCACAAGGCTGCGCCACAAGACCAGGTTCAAAAGGACAGGGATGCCCGACAAGAGTATGAGCGGAAGAAAAAAGAGAACGAGGAGCGCTATCAGAATCGCTAGGGGGTGTTAACACTCATTTCTCGCTGCAACCCAGAGGGATGGCCGATTCGGCCGCATTCCTTTGTCACGGGCTGCTTGCAGCACTGCGATTAATGGAGTCAGTCAGACTCCATTAAGGAACGATAGAAAACTCCAGCAAACGCCAGCAGCAGCAAACCCCAGCAAACTCCAGGGTCAAGCCTTGCCTTTTGCCATTCACTCACCCGACTTCGGGTCCGTTAAAGAGGCTTGGCTGAACTGATTTGTCTTTTCGCGATGGGGGTGCGTCGGCCCTGCGCGAGGCAAGGGCTTGCATGCCCCCCATTCGGCCGCATGCTGACCCGGGGCGAAGGCCGGTGTTACATTGCAGGATATTTTCCTTCGCGCCCGGTTGCCGTTTGGCGCCGTGTCAGCGCGCGCAGGGATGAGGCATTAGGGAGACTCCTGGAATTGAGAGACGAACAAGCTGACCCGGATATGCTCCGGCGGATTCAGAATGCGATTGATATGCTGCCCAGCCCGATCTTCATCAAGGACGCGGACTGCCGCTACATGGCCTGCAATCGCGCATTTGAGCAATATATTGGCCTGCCGCGCGCCCGGATTATTGGCGCTTCCGTGCATGACGTTGCCCCTGCCGATTTGGCCGCCATCTACGAGAAGGCTGATCGCGATCTGATCGCCGACGGTGGCACGCAAACCTACGAAACAAGTGTGCGCTACGCCGACGGAAGCCACCGCGATGTCATCTTCTACAAGTCGGTGTTCCACAGTGCGGAAGGCAATCCCGATGGCATCTCGGGGGTGATACTCGACATTACCGAGCGCAAGCGTCTGGAAAACGAACTTTCCAAGGCGGCCCGGGAGGATTTCCTGACCGGTGCGGTGAATCTGCGCACTTTCTACGAGTTGGCCGACCAGGAATTCGCGCGCTTCAAGCGTACCGGCGAAGCGTTCTCGCTGCTGGTGCTCGATCTCGACCACTTCAAGCAGATCAACGACACGCTCGGCCACGAGACGGGGGACGACGCGCTGCGGAAATTCGTCCAGGTCGTCAGGGCCAATCTGCGCGAGCAGGATATTTTTGCCAGAACGGGGGGCGATGAATTCAGGCTGTTGTTGCCCGGCACGGCACAGTCCGGGGCGTTCTTGCTGGCTGAAAGAATCCGCGATGAGGTGAATCAGGTGAATCTTTGTGCGCCGAACGGCAGCGCCATCCTGTCCATGAGCGCCGGGCTATGCAGAAGCCATCCGGATGATACGGGCATAGACGACATCGTCCGCCGGGCCGATGTCGCGCTTTACCAGGCGAAAGCGGCGGGCCGTAACGCGGTTAAGGCGCATCCTTGCGAGGCGTAGTACCGGGTTAGCTCAGCTGTAACGCCCTGCGGACGGATTTGATCACAGGCGCCTGATGGAAAAACGAGGTCTTGTCTTTTGCTGAGTGGACGTGTGACGGGGGTAGGTCTTGCATTAACCCATCCGATCGCATTCGGTCGCGCAGAATTTACTACATGGGCAGCAAGCATGAATGGGCTCAGGCACCTTGGTTTCCCATTCTGGGTTACCGTAGGGTCGACTGTGCAAACGCGCCAAGGCGTACTTCGAATGGGACGTGAAGAAGAAGGCGACAACCTCCCAACCTTCGTTCAACCGAAAAACAACCCGCGTGCTGGATTTCTGCGCCTTATCTATATTGAAGGCATTTGTTTCGTTTACGGAGGAGCCATGCGCCGCCTCATCTATGCATTACAGCTGCCGCTGAGTTCGCCGCCGCAACCGACAACCGAAGCGCCTTGACTATGCTCAACCAACAGCAACAGGTGGTCTATCAGCACTTCCAGATGGTGCAGGAAGTACAACGTGGCAGCCTCCGGCCGCTTGATGGTATGCCGGCACTTTCGCCACTCAACGGGCAGATCGCCAACTACGACGCGGTGGTCGCGGCGCAGAGAAATGCGATCCAGCGCGGGGAGGCTGAGCCCCGGGACCGGGTGACCTGGCCAAGCCATGAAGCGTGAACCTGCGTCAGATTTCAATCTGAGGCCGCGGTTGTTCCTGATCGTGGCGGTGGCGTTCGTGGCGATGCTGTCGATTGCCACGCTGGCGTTGCTGCACGAGCGCTCCAGCCTGATGGAGGACCGCGCAACCAAGACGCGTCATCTGGTCGAGTCGGCGTACGGCGTCTTGCATCACTTTCGTAGTTTGCAGCAGGCGGGCACGCTGACCGAGGCGCAGGCGCAGCGCGCGGCGATCGAGGCGATACGGGCGATGCGTTATGACGGCAACGAATATTTCTGGATCAATGATCTGCAGCCGAGCATGGTGATGCATCCGGTGATGCCGGAGCTGGAGGGCCGCGACCTGTCGGGCTACACCGATCCGACCGGCAAGCGGCTGTTCGTCGAATTCGCCGAGACCGTGCGCAAGCGTGGCGAGGGCGCCGTCGATTACCTGTGGCCCAAGCCGGGGTTCACGCGCCCGGTCCCGAAAATCTCCTACGTAAAGGGTTTCCTGCCCTGGGGATGGGTCGTCGGCTCGGGCGTTTACGTCGACGACGTGAACCGCATTTTCTGGGACCGCGTGCGCGGGCAGGTCGCCATCGCCGGCGCCGCGCTGCTGCTACTCAGCGGGCTGATGGCGTGGGTGGCGCGGCGGGTCGAGCGCGAGATCGGCGGCTACGCGACGCGGCTGACGCGCTCGAACGAGGCGCTGCGGCAGGCGGCGACGGTCTTCGAAAACACGAAGGAGGGCGTGATCATCGCGGACGCGGCCCACCACGTGGTGGCAGTCAATCGCGCGTTCGTCGAGATCACCGGCTACAGCGCGGACGACATCGTTGGCCGCACCCCGGCGATGCTGCACGCGCCGCGCGATGACGCCGCGTTCTACCGGCACATGGGCGAGGCGGTCAGGGAAAGCGGCCACTGGCAAGGCGAAACCCGGGACCGGCGCAAGAACGGCGAGGAGTATCCGGCGTGGCTCAGCGTCAGCGTCGTCCGTGACGACGACGACCGTGTGACGAACCATGTCAGCGTGTTTTCCGACATCTCCGTGCTCAAGGAGTCCGAGGCGCGACTGGACCAGCTGGCCCACCACGATCCGCTGACTGGCCTGCCCAACCGGCTGCTGCTCAACGCGCGCGCGGACCATGCGCTGGCGCGGGCGCGCAGGAACGAGAAGCAGATGGCGGTGCTGTTTCTGGACCTCGACCGCTTCAAGTACATCAACGACACGCTGGGTCATCCTGCGGGCGACCTGCTGTTGCAGCAGGTCGCCGACCGGCTCAGGAAATGCGTGCGCGACGAGGATACGATCAGCCGAGTCGGCGGCGACGAGTTCACGATCCTGCTGGAGGATCTGGACGACGCCGCCGCGGCGAGCGGCGTCGCCCGGAAAATCCTCGGCGCGCTGTCCGAGAAGGCCGTGCTGTTCGGCCACGAGGTCTTCGTCACCTGCAGCATCGGCATCAGCGTGTATCCCAGGGACGGCGAAGACGTCGTGACGCTGTTCAAGAATGCCGACAGCGCACTGTATCGGGCCAAGGACCAGGGGCGGGACACCTACCAGTTCTATACCGAGGAGTTGACCACGCTGGCCGTCGAGCGCCTCGAGCTCGAGACCGATTTGCGCCACGCGATCGACACTGGCGAACTGTTGGTTCATTACCAGCCGCAGGTCCAGCTGAGCACCGGCAGGATCACCGGCATGGAAGCGCTGGTGCGCTGGCAGCATCCGCGCCGCGGATTGCTGATGCCGGCCGACTTCATTCCGCTCGCCGAGGAAACCGGCCTGATCGTGCCGCTCGGCGAATGGGTGCTGCGCACCGCGTGCATGCAGGCCCGAGCTTGGATGGACGAGGGCCTGAGCTCGGCGCCGGTCGCGGTCAACCTGTCGCCGCGGCAGTTCCGGCAAAAGGACCTGGTGGATCGAATCTGCGCCGTGTTGCAGGAAAGCGGATTGCCGGCCGATCATCTGGAGCTCGAAATCACCGAGGGCCTGGCGATGTTCAACGTCGAAGCGAGCATCGGCGTGATGGAACAACTGAATGACCTCGGCGTGCGGTTCTCCATCGACGACTTCGGGACCGGCTATTCCTCGCTGAGCTACCTCAAACGCTTTCCGATCGAGAAGATCAAGATCCATCAGTCCTTCGTACAGGGCATCACCACCGATCCGGAGGATGCGGCGATCTCGTCCGCCATTATTTCGCTGACACACAGCATGAAACGCAAGGTGATAGCCGAGGGTGTGGAAACCGACGCGCAACGCGAATTCCTGCTGTCGCATCACTGCGACGAAATCCAGGGCCATCACTTCTGCAAGCCCGCGCGGGCGGACGAGATCGAACACTTGCTGCGGGAAATGGCGCAGCAACACGACACCTGAACGCTCCCCTGCGGAGCCGCGCGAGTGTGTCGTAGCCTGCCCCGATTCGGCGAAGCCCCCCGTGCTACCCTCCACACCACCATGCGACTTCCACAACTCCGACAACGTCTGCGCGATCTGGGCGCGGCCCCATGCCATGAGGGGCGCGTGCTGCGTGCATGGGTTCAGGGGCGCTCGCTCGACACCAGGCGGCGGCGCGCCGAAGACTTTCTGCCGCTGGCGGTGCGCAATGAGCTGCCGGGCTTGTTCGATGAACTGAACGTGCTGGCGCGGGTGCATTCCGAGCACGCCGGCGAGGATGGCTCGGCCCGCCTGCTGGTAAGGCTGGCGGACGGCCAGACGGTGGAGACCGTGCTGCTGCCGCGCGACGGCCTGTGCGTGTCCACCCAGGTCGGCTGTGCGGTGGGCTGTTTGTTCTGCATGACCGGCCGCGCCGGTTTGCTGCGCCAGGTGAGCAGCGCGGAGATCGTGGCGCAGGTGGTGCTGGCGCGCAGCCGCCGCGCGGTGAAGAAGGTCGTGTTCATGGGCATGGGCGAACCGGCCCACAATCTGGACAACGTGCTGGAGGCGATCGAACTGCTGGGTGTGGAAGGCGGCATCGGCCACAAGAACCTGGTCTTCTCGACCGTCGGCGACCGGCGCGTGTTCGAGCGCCTGCCGCAGTCCACGGTGAAGCCTGCGCTCGCGCTCTCGCTGCATACCACGGATCATGAATTGCGTCGGCGCCTGCTGCCCAAGGCGGCGGACATCGCGCCCGCTGAACTGATCGAGCTGGGCGAGGCCTATGCCCGCCGCACCGGCTACCCGATCCAGTACCAGTGGACGCTGCTCGAAGGGATCAACGACAGCGAGGCCGAGCTGGATGGCATTGCAAGATTACTGGCCGGCAAATACGCGGTGATGAACCTGATCCCCTACAACAGTGTTGAGGGGGGCGAAGGTTTCGACTTCCGGCGCCCAAGCTGGGAGCGCGCGGCCGAGATGGCGCGCAGCCTGCACCGGCGCGGCGTGCTCACCAAGCTGCGCCACTCGGCGGGGCAGGACGTGGAGGGCGGTTGCGGACAGTTGCGGGCGCGGGCGCTGGGCGGTGCGGTAAGCACCTGAATCCGTACCCATT
>MGZO01000041.1:3329-7877 GCA_001802655.1 Hydrogenophilales bacterium RIFOXYD1_FULL_62_11 | reverse complement strand
CCTGCTAATGCTTCTGGCCGGTTTGGGGATCGCCGTGGATTACCGCATGAGCATTCCCGGTTCGAGCCTGGTGGATCGGCTGCGCGCCAAGCCGGTCGTGCTGGATGTGGATTCGCTGAGCGGGGAAAACCAACTAAGCATCAAGCAGACCTATCATCACCTCCGCTACACGTGTGCTCCTGAACACGGCATTCTTGGCGACTTCGTCTGCTGGGCAACCGTCTCCGACTTCAATGGCATTGATGCCCGGCTTATCGCCTTCTTTTTTCGCAACGACAAGTTGTCGTCCGTACGGGTTTCCTTTTCTGCAGAAGACCATCCAAAAATGCTTTCGCTGATGCAGAAGCGATTTGGCCCGGAGCGTAGATTTGGGCAGCGTACCGATGCGTTTGGCAACAACATCGTCGGCTGGATACGGCCATCCGGAATTGTTGCCATCAATGACAGCGCAGACGGCAACGAGGAACCCTTTTTGTTGTGGACGTCCGCCGACACGATATTGAAGAAGGTGCTCGGCACTGCACCTGGCCGTTGAGCGTTAAATCAAACGTAAATGGGGTCAAACGCTGGGTCAAACACCCTATCCCCGTGGTTTTGCACGGACTTGAAAAGAAAAGGGGGGCGCGGCGCCTCGTTTGCAGCTGTTGCCCGCATGCCTCTCGCCCGAATGTCTAAGATGGAGAGCATCCAGCCAGCAGAGGATCAAGGCCATGAACTACACCGTCAACCTGCTCATGAGTCAGTTCGTCACCCACGACGTCAAGCGCTTCATCGTCAGCAAGCCATCGGGATATTCTGTGATGCCCGGCCAGGGGGTGGAACTGGCGATCAACCGGCCGGGCCTGAGCGAGCAGGGCCGGCCGTTCACGCCCACCGGGCTGGCCGCCGACCGGGTGCTGGAGTTCACCATCAAGGGCTATGCGAACCACGCCGACGGCGTGACCCGGCTATTGCATCAGCTGGAGCCCGGCGCCGAGCTTTTGATGTCGGAACCATTCGGCACCATCAGCTACCAAGGCCCCGGCGTGTTCATCGCCGGCGGTGCCGGCGTCACGCCTTTCCTGGCCATCCTGCGCGATCTGGCGCGGCGGGGAGAGCTGGGCGGACAGACCTTGATCTTCTCCAACAAGACGCCGCGCGATGTGATCTGCGAACAGGAACTGCGGCATCTGCTGGGGGAACGCTGCCTGCTGCTCTGCACCGCAGCCGATGCCCCGGGTTATGCGCACCGGCGCATCGACCGTGCCTATCTGGAAGAGAAGATCAGCGACTTCGACCAGCGCTTCTACGTCTGCGGACCGCCGCCGTTCATGGAGGCGGTCAATGCTGCCCTGACGGGTCTCGGTACGCGTGTGGAAAGCCTGGTGTTCGAACGCTGACGTGGCGGAGCCCGGGCTTAGGAACAAAAGGGGGCAGATCTCATCCGGTACTTAATTTTCGCATCTAGAAATCCAGCTTCAAACTGAAACCCGCTCGTATATCCTTGGCCATCAGGGGGGTGTCCGCTTTGGAAACGGCCGGCAGCGGGATGAATTCCAGCCGCCATGTGTTGTCGATGCCTTGCCCGGCTGGTGCGCTAACGCTGGCCACAGAAACATGATCCATCAAGGGTTTCTCCGCCCCTTTGACACCGTAATGCGGCATATAGGACGTATTCCAGAAAGAATAGGCCTGTGACCTATCCTCATGGCTACTATTGGCGCAGACGGCCTGCGGCAAACCGGCTGCCATGGCCAAACCCATCATCATGACTTTGCGTTTCATATCAAAGCTCCCACTTTGAATATAGTTTTTCCATGTCGCGGTTCAAGCCTGTTACAGATTCCTTTTTCGGTTGGGTTTCCTTCGGGAAGAACACGGCTTAACGCGGTTGGGTCTTGTCCTTTGCAACACTGCCGCCATTGCGCCGCCCATCGGTTCTGACGGGGGCGATAATCTTTCATTCCGTCATGCGACGGCTATTTAACGTTGACTTGCAAGGAAGAAAAACAGGACCGCCATGAACCCGAAGATTGTTATCAGGAGCGAAACCGATGCCGATGTGGGCGCGATAACCGAAGTGACCGTCGCCGCGTTCAAGACCCTGGTGGTCAGCAATCACACGGAGCAGTTCATCATCGCGGCACTACGCGCCGCCGGGGCGCTCACGCTATCGCTCGTCGCCGAACTGGAGGGCCATGTGATCGGGCATATTGCTTTTTCTCCCGTGACCCTTTCGGATGGCACCCCGAACTGGTACGGTCTTGGACCGGTTTCGGTGTTGCCGGCGTACCAGCGGCAAGGCGTAGGCAAAGCCCTGATACGGGAAGGGCTGGCGCGGCTGAAAGCCATGAATGCGCAGGGATGTTGTCTGGTGGGACATCCGGATTACTACCGGAAATTCGGGTTCATCAACATGCCGGGACTGGTGCTTGAGAGCGTGCCGCAGGAGGTCTTCTTCGCGCTGTCCTTCGACGGGCAATCTCCGCAGGGCACGGTCGGTTTCCATGAAGGATTCAAAGCGGATGGCTAACGTTAAAGAGGCCCGTCTGAACTGACCCAGGTATTTCGGACATCTTGAGTGGAGTCACAATTTACTTGGTGGTGTCGGATGGGCATGGAAGAGTCACGCTTGACCACCCACGTGCCGAACGCCGCCAATCGTGTCACCTTCCTCTCCAATTACTCCAGCTCCGTTGAGTTGTCGTGGGCTCAGCTTTCCTGCGCCTTGAGCGCCTTCTCGATGCGCCGGTCGGGTACCAGCCACATCACGGCCACCAGCACATACAGGGCGATCGACAGCCATTGCGACCAGAATGCCAGCGGGATCGCGATCGCGTACAGCAGCGGCGACACTTTGCCTTTCCAGTCGCGACCCACGGCTTTTTGCAGGATCGAATCGCGACCCTGGGCTGCGATGATCAGCCGCTGCAAAATCCAGTAAGCGACGGCCGCCATCAGCAAGACCAGGCCATACAGCGCAGCCGGGGCGGGGGCAAAATGATTCTCGCCCATCCAGCCAGTGGCGAACGGAATCAGCGAAAGCCAGAACAGCAAATGCAGGTTGGCCCACAGGATCGCTCCGGTCACCTGGTGGCTCACATGCAGCATGTGATGGTGGTTGTTCCAATAGATGCCGAGATAGACGAAGCTCAGCACATAGCTGAGGAACACCGGATAGAGCGGTGCGAGGGTCGCGAGATCGTCGCCATGCGGTACCTTCAATTCCAGCACCATGATGGTGATCAGAATGGCGATCACGCCATCGCTAAAGGCTTCCAGCCGGTTCTTGCCCATATGCGCTCCCGTCCGCGTTCAGAGAAACTTCCATTTCGTGAAGACCGCCGCGCTGGCCGGCAGCAGGAAAATCGGTAGTTCCGCCTGCACCGAATAACCGGCCTGCGATACGCCCACCCACATATTGCCGGCTGCCGCCAGGAGCCATAGCGCCACGAATTATCGCGAGAAAATGCAAGAGACAAAACAATGGAGGGAATAGGTGATGAGGCGAAGAAAAAGATTTTTGAGGTAGTCAGCTGGAAGACGCCAGTTGAAAAGCCGTTGAACGGCCACGTACTGCTCGGCAATTTTCTGGTGCTTACCCGTGTTGGATCCTGATCTTTTTTCCGGACTGCATAGGTGCGTGTGGGTGAATGAATCCCCGTTCAGCCATGCCGGGTAGCGAATCAAAGTGACCCGGCCTGCCTGGCTTTTCCTTACCCTGAGAAGTAGCAGCGGGATCGAAAAATGGCCGGGTCAGAACCAGAACGACGTGTCCTTCGCCAGGAGTTCGTCGTGCGGCATGTAGTGCGAGCCATCGCAGGAAAATGTCAGGCTCACCATGCCGTTGAAAATGTTGATCGAAGCCATGCGCAGGTAGATTGTTGGATCGGTGAGACGCAAGATTTGCAGGGTATTCAGGATACGGCTGATTTCGCCCGGCGCGATCGCGGCATCGGGCGGGTAGGGGTGGGACGGATAAATCAGGCAGATGTCCGGATCGCTCAGGGTCTCGTGATCCAGGATGCGGTAACGCAAGGGATCGTCCAGTGTCCAGATCGTGGCCAGGCTGCTGGAAAAATGAATCTGGCATTGAAATACGCCGCGCTCGGTCAGTAGTTCCTCCAGGATGGACAGTCCCTTTTCCAGATTGCCATCCAGCGGACTTTCCACCCGGCTTTGCTGAAACACGGTGCGGCGGATTGCCGGATCGCCTTTCACCTGGCGCCAGTCGCCTGGCTCTTCGTAGAGCTCGGACGTCACCGGCAGATCACGCAGGTCGAAGGCGGCCCCAAGATAGCCCATGGTCTGGGTATCGCGGTACACCACCTGAAGCGCGGTGAGGGAAGGCCGGTGTCCGTTCTGTCCAATGTAGGCATCCGAGAGCAGAAACCCCCAGATCGGCACCGCTTCCTGCATATAGGGGCGTTGTGAGCGATCATTCCCAAAATGATCCGGGATGACCCCGCTGGGGCCGACGTTGTTACAGATCTGTCTGCCGTTAATGTCTACGCAGTACAGGGTCGAGCAATGCGGAATGCTGGAGAAATTTTCCGTGAGCACCCCATC
>MGZO01000041.1:0-3229 GCA_001802655.1 Hydrogenophilales bacterium RIFOXYD1_FULL_62_11 | reverse complement strand
GGCCGAGCGGCTCCCGCAGCATGCGCGCCAGTTCCGTGCGCTGCTGGTGGATGCTGTCTTTCCATGAACGCTTCATGACGCTCCCCTCATTCCTCCAGGAACCCACCGATGCATTTTCGATGCGCATAGCGTTGTTGCCTTTCATCTGATATTTCTCCTCACAAGCGGACAGCCTGTTGAAAAGGCCGTTCCAAAAAAGTTCAAGGCAGGCTTCGGATGGACGGATTGCGTTTAGACAGGCCACCCTTCTTCAACACCTTTCTCCAGCACATGTCATGCCAGAACGTTTTTTCCATTGTTTTCATTGGTTTATAGAAATTCCGGGTTGGGAGCAGCCTTCGTTTCGTCGCAGCTGGACGACAAGAAACAGGGCCTCACATGCAACGCATTGCATGGATTGAACATTTTTTGTCTTGTAAAGGAGACAGGGTTGGCCCGGGTCGATTACGGGACCCTCATGCGCCCATTTTGGGTTTCCACAGGTCCGCTGATCACGCTGAACCAGTCGTAATCGGCTTCGCCCCGGAGGTCGTCTCCATCGTCAGCACCATCGAAAAGTCCGCAACCAGTTGCCTGGCCGCGGATAGCGACACGCCCTTGGCAGATCAAACGCAGTGGACCCTGCATCAGAAACTGGAGTGCGCGCTCACCCAATGCCTTGTCCCTCTGGCGCACAAGAAGTCCGTGCTGGATGCCCAGCAGCGCGTGTCATACCGTATCGCAGTGATCAAGCGTTCGCTCGCATCGAGCGGCGTCGGTGCTTGCCTCTTGGAAGCGGATCAGGATCAGATGAATAACGAGATGCAGCCTGAAATCCTGCTGGAGATGGAAGTCATTTCCCCGGGAACTGGAATGGCGTCTGCGCGATACCAGCCGTGATCTGTTTTTGCGCCTTTCCAAACAGGATGAGGAAATCTGCACCTTGTTTGCGGATCTGGTCGAAACGCTGGATAAATTCGACAGGAGTTAAAGGGATCACCCATTAGCCGACCGTAGTCAAGGCAGGGCGACGCTGAGACGGGCCAGTCAATATGGGTTCACGGGCTGGCTTAACGTGTTGACCGAAGGTGACGCCATCGCCAAAGAAGCTGGCGCTTGTCGGTGACGATTTCGGAACCGGCTATTCTTCCCGGTAAGCCACTTCAGCCCTTCAACTTCGAAAACGCTGCCGCCATGGCGCCGCCCATCGGCACTGATGCGGACGCACGGTTCGGTTTGCCGCCTGTCGGTTTATCCTGACCGCGATTGTCGCGCGGCGGACGCTGGGCCGCTGGTGGCTTCTCAGCCGTCTGTCCCGGCGCATCGCTCAGCCGCATCGTCAGTGCGATGCGTTTGCGCTTCGCGTCCACCTCCAGCACTTTCACCTTCACGATCTGCCCGGCCTTGACCACGCTGTGCGGGTCTTTGACGAAGGTGTTGGCCAGCGCCGAGATGTGGACCAGGCCGTCCTGATGCACGCCGATGTCGACGAACGCGCCGAACGCGGCGACGTTGGTGACGACGCCTTCCAGGATCATGTCGGGCTTGAGGTCGGCGAGTTTTTCCACGCCTTCCCGGAAAGTGGCGGTGGTGAATTCGGGGCGCGGGTCGCGGCCGGGTTTTTCGAGTTCCTTGAGGATGTCGGTGATGGTGGGGATGCCGAATTTCTCGCTAGCGTAGTTCGACGGATTGAGCGATTTCAGCAGGCTGCCGTTGCCGATCACGGCCTTGAGGTCCTGCTTGATGTCGGCGAGGATCGCTTGCACCAGCGGATACGATTCGGGGTGGACGGCGGAGGCATCGAGCGGATCGTTGCCGTCCATGATGCGCAAAAAGCCGGCTGCCTGCTCGAAGGTCTTGGCGCCCAGGCGCGGCACGTCGAGCAGTTGCGCGCGGCTGGCGAAGCGGCCCTGGGTCTCGCGGTGGGTGACGATGGCCTGCGCCACGCTGCTGCTCAAGCCGGAGACGCGCGCCAGCAAGGGAACCGAAGCCGTGTTGACGTCGACGCCGACGGCGTTGACGCAGTCTTCCACCACCGCATCGAGCGAACGCGCGAGATCGAACTGGCTGACGTCGTGCTGGTACTGGCCGACGCCGATCGACTTAGGGTCGATCTTCACCAGCTCGGCCAGCGGGTCCTGCAGGCGGCGCGCGATCGAGACCGCACCGCGCAGCGAGACGTCCAGCTCGGGCAATTCGCGCGAGGCGAATTCGGACGCGGAATACACCGACGCGCCCGCCTCGGACACCACCACGCTGGTGAGTTTCAGTTCGGGACGCAGCTTGATCAGGTCGCGCGCCAGTTTGTCGGTCTCGCGCGAAGCGGTGCCGTTGCCGATCGAGATCACCGAGACTTTGTGCTGCTCGGCAAGCCGGGCCAGCGTGTGCAGCGAACCGTCCCAGTCGTTGCGCGGCGGGTGCGGATAGATGGTGGCGGTGTCCAGCACCTTGCCGGTCTCGTCGGTGACCGCCACTTTCACGCCGGTGCGGATGCCTGGGTCCAGTCCCATCACGACGCGCGGGCCGGCGGGTGCGGCCAGCAGCAGGTCGCGCAGGTTGTCGGCAAACACCTTGATCGCCACCGCTTCGGCGCTCTCGCGCAGGCGGGCAAACAGGTCGCGCTCGCTGGAGAGGCTGAGCTTGACGCGCCAGGTCCAGGCGACGCACTTGCGCAGCAGGTCGTCGGCCTTGCGGCCCTGGTGGCTCCAGCGC
Organism: Hydrogenophilales bacterium RIFOXYD1_FULL_62_11; assembly: GCA_001802655.1. Taxonomy (GTDB): domain Bacteria; phylum Pseudomonadota; class Gammaproteobacteria; order Burkholderiales; family Thiobacillaceae; genus Thiobacillus. The sequence goes on along the minus strand of MGZO01000041.1, from coordinate 538 downwards.
AGGTGCAGCGCGATGCGGCCTTCGGCGAGGGACACCGTGGGCGCGGGCCTGCCGCTGGCGGTGAGCACGGCTTCGGGCTCGGGCAGCACCAGCTTGGCGTCCAGGATCTCCAGCGAGCGGCCACGGAACACCGCCAGGGCGCGGTGCGAGGGCACACGGCTGATCGGCTCGTCGTAGTCGAAGTAGTCGCGGAACTTGGCCACGTCGGGGTGGTTCTCGTCTTTGCCCGCCACCAGCTTGCTCTGCAACAGGCCTTCGGCCCAGAGCCATTCACGCAGGTTCTGCAGCAACGCCGCATCTTCGGCCCAGCGTTCGCTCAGGATGTCGCGCACGCCGTCGAGCACGGCGAGCACGGTTGAAAAATCGGCGCCCGGCTTGCCGTCGTCCAGCACCTCGGGCGGCTTCGTGAAGGCCGCGGCCTCGGCCATCGGGTCCAGTGTCGGGTCGGCAAACAGCTTGTCGGCCAGCGGCTCGATGCCGAACTCGCGCGCGATCTGGCCCTTGGTGCGGCGCTTCTGCTTGAACGGCAGGTAGAGGT
>MGZO01000040.1:18489-23433 GCA_001802655.1 Hydrogenophilales bacterium RIFOXYD1_FULL_62_11 | reverse complement strand
CGTCGCCGAGCAGGGCCAGGGCTTCGTCGGCCGGCAGCAGCGACAGGAATTCAAGGAACAGCGGAACGTAATCCGGCAGCTCGGTGGCGCTGGCGTCGAAGTCGTGCTTCCAGTATTCCTCCAGCAGATCGATCATCGCCGAGCCGCGATCGCGTGATTCGCCGTGAATGTGCTCGAACAGATGCAGCGAATGCGAAGGGTTGCGGTCGAAGGTGGCGACGTAGTTTTCCTGCAGGGGAATCAGTTCGGTTTGCCGCAACTGCTCGAACAGCGGTGACAGTTTGGTTATGGCCGCGCCGTTGAAGTCGGCTTCGGCTGCCAGCGCCTCTTCCAGCTCGGGCAAGGCTGCCAGCCAGTCGGACTCCGGATAGGTCAGCAGGATGGAAATAACTTTGAAGGTTTTCATGGCGTGGCTCCTTATCCGGTTTTCTTCTTGGCGTGCAGTTGCGACAGATCGACCGGCACCGAATTCTTGCGGTTGCCGAACAGGCTGGTCTTGGAAACACCGTCCGAGCAGCCGTTGCCGAAGGTGAAACCGCAGCTCGACTTTTCCTCGAAGGTGTTGATGGTCTCTTCGCGGTGGGTGCTGGGGATGACGAAACGGTCTTCGTAGTTGGCAATCGCGAGATAGCGGTACATCTCGTCGGCCTGTTTTGATGTCAGCCCCACCTGGTCGAGCGCGGCGGTATTGGGGATGCCTTCCACCGACTTGCCGCGCATGTAGGCGCGCATCGCCAGCAGACGGTCGAGCGCGCTGACCACCGGTTGTTCCTTGCCGCCGGTGAGCAGGTTGGCGAGATAGGTGATCGGGATGCGCAGCGACTTGGTGTTCGGAATGATGCCGTTCATGCCCATCTTGCCGGACTCGGCCGCGGCCTGGATCGGCGACAGCGGCGGCACGTACCACACCATCGGCAGGGTGCGGTATTCCGGATGCAGCGGGAAGGCGATCTTCCAGTCGATCGCCATCTTGTACACCGGCGACTTCACCGCGGCGTCGAGCCAGGCTTCCGGGATGCCCTCGGCACGCGCGGCAGCGATGACCTTGGGGTCACTGGGGTCGAGGAAGATCTTCAGCTGCGCTTCGTAGAGTTCCTTCTCGTCGGCCACGCTGGCGGCTTCTTCGATGCGGTCGGCGTCATACAGGATCACGCCGAGGTAGCGGATGCGGCCGACGCACGACTCCGAGCACACGGTGGGCTGGCCCGCCTCGATGCGCGGGTAGCAGAAGATGCACTTCTCGGCCTTGCCGCTCTTCCAGTTGAAATAGATCTTCTTGTAGGGGCAGCCGGAGATGCACATGCGCCAGCCGCGGCACTTGTCCTGGTCGACCAGCACGATGCCGTCTTCCTCACGCTTGTAGATCGAGCCGGAGGGGCAGGAGGCGACGCAGGTCGGGTTGAGGCAGTGCTCGCACAGGCGCGGCAAATACATCAGGAAAGTGTTCTCAAACGTCGAGTGCATTTCCTTCTGCACGTTGTCGAAGTTCTTGTCGCGGCTGCGCGATGAAAACTCGCCGCCGAGGTCGTCTTCCCAGTTCGGCCCCCAGTTGATCTTCTCCATCTTCTTGCCGGTGATGGCCGAGATCGGGCGCGCGGTCGGTGGCGTCTCCGACAGCGGCGCTGTCTGCAGATGCTGATAGTCGAACGTGAAGGGCTCGTAGTAGTCGTCGATTTCCGGCATGTTGGGATTGCTGAAAATGTTGGCGAGAATTTTCAGTTTGCTGCCCTGGCGCGGCACCAGCTTGCCGTCGCCCTTGAGCTTCCAGCCACCGTTCCAGATGTCCTGGTTTTCCCACTGCTTGGGGTAGCCGATGCCGGGTTTCGATTCGACGTTGTTGAACCACGCGTATTCCATGCCTTCGCGCGAGGTCCACACGTTCTTGCACGTAATCGAGCAGGTATGGCAGCCGATGCACTTGTCGAGGTTCAGCACCATCGCAATTTGGGCACGTACTTTCATGTTTGACTCCTTGCCTGCCAGCAACCGGTGGCTGCTGGCTGTTATAAAAACCCCGCACCGGAGAGAGGTGGCGCGGGTGAGGGCAGCGGGAGACGCCGCCCTCGAAACTTTTGTCTGTCTAGCGCTCGACCAGCGGGCCTTCCATCCAGTCCACCTTCTTCATCTTGCGCACGATCACGTATTCGTCACGGTTGGAACCCACCGTGCCGTAGTAGTTGAAGCCGTACGAAAGCTGCGCGTAGCCGCCGATCATGTGCGTGGGCTTGGTGATGGTGCGCGTTACCGAGTTGTGGATGCCGCCGCGGAAGCCGCTCACCTCCGCGCCCGGCACGTTGATGATCTTTTCCTGCGCGTGATACATCAGGCACATGCCCTTGGGCACGCGCTGGCTGACCACGACGCGCGCGGTCAGCGTGCCGTTGACGTTGAACACCTCGACCCAGTCGTTGTCGACCAGTCCGGCTTCTTTCGCCTCGATCTCGGACACCCAGACGTGGGGACCGCCGCGCGACAGCGTCAGCATGCGCAGGTTGTCGGTGTAGGTGCTGTGGATGCCCCACTTCTGGTGCGGGGTGATCCAGTTCAACACCAGCTCGTGGTTGCCGTTGGGCTTCTTGCCCAGCAGCGGCTCAATCGTCTTGGTGTCGACGGGCGGCTTGTACACGCACAGGCCCTCGCCGAAATCCAGCATCCACTGGTGATCCTGGTAGAACTGCTGGCGACCGGTGAGGGTGCGCCACGGGATCAGCTCATGGACGTTGGTGTAGCCGGCGTTGTACGACACGTGCTCCGATTCCAGCCCCGACCAGGTGGGCGAGGAAATGATCTTGCGCGGCTGCGCCACGACGTCGCGGAAGCGGATCTTGTCGTCCTCGCGCGGGATCGCCAGATGCGTGTGGTCGCGTCCGGTGATCTTGGACAGCGCGTCCCAGGCTTTCACCGCCACCTGGCCGTTGGTTTCCGGCGCCAGCATGAGAATGACCTCGCAGGCGTCGATGGCCGATTCGATCTTTGGCAGGCCCTGGCTGATGCCCGCCTCGGTGACGGTGTAATTCAGTTCGCCCAGCTGATGGACTTCATCTTCGGTGTTCCAGCTGATGCCCTTGCCGCCGTTGCCGATCTTGCTCAGCAGCGGCCCCAGCGAAGTGAACTTCTTGTAGGTGTCGCCGTAGTCGCGCGTCACCACCGTCATGTTCGGCATGGTCTTGCCCGGGATGGCATCGACCTCGCCTTTTTTCCAGTCGCGCACGCCTGAGCTCTGGCCCAGTTCGGACGGCGTGTCGTGCATCAGCGGCGTCAACACCAGGTCTTTCTGCGTGCCGAGGTGGGTCGCCGCGAGCTCGGAAAACTTCTTCGCGATGGTCTTGTAGATCTCCCAGTCGGATTTCGATTCCCACAGTGGCTGCACGGCTTCGGACAGCGGGTGGATGAAAGGGTGCATGTCCGAGGTATTGAGATCGTCCTTCTCGTACCAGGTGCACGACGGCAGCACGATGTCGGAATACAGGCAGGTGGTCGACATGCGGAAATCGAGCGTCACCAAGAGGTCGAGCTTGCCTTCGGCGCCCTTGTCATGCCACACCACTTCCTTCGGCTTGGCCTCGCCGAGCTCACCCAGATCCGGCCCCAGCACCGCGTTCTGCGTGCCGAGCAGGTACTTGAGGAAATACTCGTGGCCCTTGCCGGACGAACCCAGGATGTTGGAGCGCCAGACGAACAGGTTGCGCGGGAAGTTCTTCGGGTTGTCCGGGTCTTCGCAGGAGAACTTGAGCGCGCCGCTCTGGATCTGCTCGACCGCGTACTTGACCGGGTCGATGCCGGCGGCCTCGGCCATCCGGGTGACTTCCAGCGGATTGGTTTCCAGTTGCGGGGCGGACGGCAGCCAGCCCATGCGCTCGGCACGCACGTTGAAGTCGATCAGCCGGTAGTCGCCCAGATCCTTGCTCGCGGTAGGCGACAGGATCTCGGAAGCCGCCAGCTTCTCGTGGCGCCACTGGCTGGTGTGGGCGTAGAAGTACGACGTGCCGTTCATCTGCCGCGATGGCCGGTGCCAGTCGAGACCGAACGCCAGCGGCGCCCAGCCGGTCTGCGGGCGCAGTTTTTCCTGCCCCACGTAGTGGGCCCAGCCACCGCCCGACTGGCCGATACAGCCGCACATCATCAGCATGTTGATGATGCCGCGGTAGATCATGTCGTTGTGGTACCAGTGGTTCAGCGCCGCGCCGAGAATGACCATCGACTTGCCGTGGGTCTTGTCGGCGTTGTCGGCGAACTCGCGCGCCACCGTGATGATGTCGGCGCGCGGCACGCCGCAGTGCTTCTCGGCCCAGGCCGGGGTGTAAGGCACGTCGTCGTCGTAACTGGTGGGCAGGTTCGGCCCGCCGAGGCCGCGGTCGATGCCGTAGTTGGCCATGGTCAGGTCATAGACGGTGGCGATGCGCACGTCGCGGCCACCGATGCTGATCACCTTGACCGGCAGATTGCGGCTGAGCAGATCGGTGTGGTCGCCGCCGAAGTAGGGCAAGGCCACTTCCACAACTTCGTCGTGATTGTCCAACAGGGTGAGCTGCGGCTTGACGTCCTTGCCCGAGTAGCCGTCGCGCATTTCGAGGTTCCATGCACCGGACTGGCCCCAGCGGAAACCGATCGAGCCATTCGGCGCGACCAGGTAGCCGGTGTTTTCGTCGTACACCACCGTCTTCCATTCGGGATTGTTGTCCTGCCCCATGTTGCCGGTGAGGTCCGAGGCACGCAGGTAGCGGTCGGCGATCAGCTTGCCTTCATGCTCCTTCAGCATCACCAGCATCGGCATGTCGTTGTATTGGCGGCAGTAGGTGTCGAAATACTCGCTGCGGTTCTTGTTGTGGAACTCGTTGAGGATGACGTGGCCCATCGCCAGTGCCAGCGCGGCATCGGTGCCCTGTTTGGGTGCGAGCCAGATGTCGCCGAACTTGACCATTTCGCCGTAATCCGACGACACAG
>MGZO01000040.1:13836-18366 GCA_001802655.1 Hydrogenophilales bacterium RIFOXYD1_FULL_62_11 | reverse complement strand
TCGGTCTGCTCGCCCCACACCTGCGGGCTGGCCGGCGGCAGGTCGCAATACCAGTCGTAGAACGACAAGGGGGTGCCGCCGATCAACGACAGATAACGCGAGCCGGCTGCGTAGCTCACCATCGACATGGCCGGAATCGGCGAGAAACCGGCGACGCGATCGGGACCGAATTCCTTGATGGTGAAGACGTTGGCGGCGGCGATCATTTCCGTCACCTCGTCCCACTTGGCGCGCACGAAGCCGCCGAGGCCGCGCACCGATTTGTAGCGCTTGGCCTTTTCGGGGTTCTGGCTGATCGACTTCCAGGCTTCCACCGGCTCCATCGTCTTCCTTGCCTCGCGCCACATTTCCATTAGGCGGCCACGGATCAGCGGGTATTTCACGCGCTGCGCCGAATACACGTACCAGGAATAGCTGGCGCCGCGCGGGCAGCCGCGCGGCTCATGGTTGGGCAGGTCGGCGCGGGTGCGCGGGTAGTCGGTCTGCTGGATTTCCCAGGTGATCAGGCCGTTCTTGACGAAGATTTTCCAGCTGCATGAGCCGGTGCAGTTCACCCCGTGGGTCGAGCGCACCACCTTGTCCTGCTGCCAGCGGTTGCGATAGGCGTTTTCCCAGCTGCGGTCTTCGTTAACGACGGCACCATGGCCATCTGCAAATTCGGCGACAGTCTTCTTGAAGAAGGTCAATCGATCGAGGAAGTGACTCATTGTTTCGCTCCTTTGTCGCTCATGGTGAGCGGTTAGCAGTGAGCGGTGAGCGGTGGGGTGGGAGCGGTTTTACCGTTTCCCGTTCACCGCTTACCGCTCACGGATTTTTAATCTCCGAACCCTTGCGCAGGTAGAACCACCAGTTCAGCACCAGGCACACGGCGTAGAAAATGGCGAAGCCATACATCGCGTACTGCGGCGAACCGGCCTTGATCTGCTCGCCGATCACCACGGGGGCGATGAAGGCGCCGTAGGCGGCAACCGCCGAGGTCCAGCCCAGCACCGGCCCGGCCTGAACGCGGTCGAAAATGACGCCGACGGTACGGAAGGTGGAGCCGTTGCCGATGCCGGTGGCGGCAAACAGCACCACGAAGGTGACGATGAACTGGGTGAAGTACATTTCGGGCGTGGCCGACTGGTAGGCCTGCAGCATGATCCAGCCGGCGTAGGCAGAGGCCGCGACCATGATGGCCGAGATGATCTGGGTGACGATGGAGCCGCCGACCTTGTCCGAAATCCAGCCGCCCACCGGCCGGATCAGCGCGCCGACGAAGGGACCGATCCAGGCGTATTGCAGTGCGGAGGGCGCATTGGGGTTCTTGACGTGCTCCCACAACCCGGTAGCGGCATTGAGGGTGTGGGTGTCGCCGAAGATCACCGTGATCGACAGCGGCAGCGCCATCGAAAAGCCGATGAAGGAACCGAAGGTGACGAGGTAAAGCGCCGTCATCGACCAGGTGTGCTTGTTGCTGAATATGGCGAACTGCTTGCTGATGTTTTCCTTCATCGCGCCGAAGGCCGCCAGCTTCATGATGATCAGCGTGCTGATGATGATGAGCGGCATTGCCAGCCACATGTTGAGCACGCCGAGTCCGGTGGGGGCGGGCAGGTAGAGGTAGAGGCCGCCGATGGCGGGGACGAAGGCAAGGGTGTAGAGCCAGGTGACCTTGATGAAGGCCGCCAGGGTATTGCCTGCATCGGGCGAGACCGGCCGCAGGTTGTTCATGCCGAACCAGGCGATGATGGCCAGCGGCACCAGCGACAGCACCCAGGCGAAACCGGCGTTCTGGATGAAGGTGGGGGTGCCGGCGAGAATCTTGCCGAAAATCCAGCCGCTGTCTTTCACCAGTGTCATCGGCTCGCCGCCCAATGCGCCGAACAGGCCGACCGTCATCACCAGCGGAATGATGATCTGCATGGTGGTAACGCCGAAGTTGCCCAAACCTGCATTGAGTCCCAGCGCGGTGCCCTGCAGGCGCTTGGGGAAAAAGGTGCTGATGTTGCTCATCGAGCTGGCGAAGTTGCCGCCGCCCACGCCCGACCACAGCGCCATCAACTGGAACGACCACAACGGCCAGTCCTGATGCTGCAGCACGATGCCGGTGCCGATGGCAGGCGCCAGCAGCATCGCGGTGGTGAGGAAAATGACGTTGCGCCCACCCGCCAGACGGATGAAGAAAGACGACGGAATCCGCATCGTCGCGCCGGCCAGGCCGGAAATCGCCGTCAGCGTGAACAGTTCTTCCTTGCTGAAGGGAAATCCCAGGTTGGACATCTGCACCGCGATGATTCCCCACATCAGCCACACGGCAAAACCGCACAGCAGCGCCGGCACCGAAATCCACAGATTGCGGTAGGCAATCTTCTTGCCGGTGGATTCCCAGAAGATCGGGTCCTCCGGATTCCATTCCTTGACGTTGGTAGACATGCTGACTTCCCCTCGTTAATTGACCAACGGAGCCGGACACCGCCCGCCCCGGGTTTGACTACTCCATCCGGTCTGCAAGCCGGGCCCGCTTCAATTCCCGTGCCGCATCCATCGGACGCACTTCCGCCCAGTACATCCACATCAATGACACCCACACCACGCCGAACATCAGCATGAAGGCCGATGAACGGATCCCGGTCAGGTCGACCAGCGCGCCGAACAGGATCGGCATCAGGAAACCGCCGAGGCCGCCTGCCAGCCCGACCACGCCGGACACCACGCCGATGTTGTCGGGGTAGTCGTCGGAGATGTATTTGAAGACCGAAGCCTTGCCGATGGCGAACACCACGCCGAGGCTGAACAGGATGATGGTGAACAGCGTTGCATTCAGGCCGAAGTGGAAGGTGAACGGGCCGTTGACGGTCTGGATGGTGATGTCGCTCTGCGGGTAGGACAGAAAGAACAGGCAGACCAGTGCAATCCACAACACCCACCACGTCATGGTGTGGGCGCCGAACTTGTCGGAGAAATAGCCGCCGACCGCCCGCAGCAACCCACCCGGAATGCTGAAGGCTGCTGCCAGCAGCGCGGCGGTCTGGAGGTCGAAGCCGTATTCGCTGATGTAGTACTTGGTCATCCACAGCGCCAGCGCCACATAGCCGCCGAACACGATCGAGTAATACTGGCTGTAGCGCCACACCCTGGGGTCCTTGAATGCGGCAAGCTGCTCGCGCAGGGTGACGGATTTGCCCACCGTGTGCCCGGGGTCGCTGTAGGTAAAGAACCAGAACACGATGGCGGTCACCAGCATCAGCACCGCGTAGACCTTGGGCACCATGGTCCAGCCGTAGCCGACCACGATGATGGGCGCCAGCAGCTTGGTGAGTGCCGCGCCCGTGTTGCCGGCGCCGAAGATGCCCATTGCCAGACCCTGCCGCTGCTTGGGAAACCAGCGCGCGCAATAGGCAATCCCCACCGTGAAGGATCCGCCCGCCATGCCGACGAACAGCCCGGTCACCAGGAAGTGCCAGTACTGCGTCGCCCACGAAATCATCCAGATCGGGATGACCGTCGCCAGCATCAGAATGAAGAAAACGATGCGGCCGCCGAATTTATCGGTCCACATGCCCAGTGGCACGCGGATCAGCGAGCCGGTCAGCACCGGGGTGGCGATCAGGATGCCGAATTCGGTTTCATTCAATCCAAGTTGTTGTTTGATGGGCACGCCGATCACGGCGAACATCATCCAGATCATGAAACACACGGTGAACGCCAGTGTGCTCATGATGACGACCGACCATGCCTTGTAATGCTGGGTTGCCATGATCCCTCCAACCAGTAAACTTTAAGATGTGCATATCCGAAGAACTGATTGCACTGTATGCCTTTGCAGGGAGATGAAAAGCCCACAAAAGGAGGATGGTTGGCCTGATCTACCTCTGAATGGGTAGCGGTGTTGTGCCGATAACGCATTGTTTGTGAATCGAAAATTGTTTTTTGTGTGCAGGCGGACAGGCAGGCTTGGCGCGTTGGAGGTAGTCCTTCGGCGCTGTCAGGAGGCAATGCGGTGCGTGCTATATTCAAGCCATGCTGATGATGCGTGTCCGGTTTTTATTTGACCCACACCATGCAAATAAGGGTGGCAATCCCATCATCGGCCCCTTATCCGAGGTCGTTCAAATGCCTCGACATCACTGGAGGAACAAATGAATAAAACTTCGATCATTCTGGCCGCTTCACTTGCGGTTTTGTTGAGTGCCTGCGGCAAGGAGGAGGCTGCTGTAACGGAGGCGCCTGCCCCCGCAGCAGCGGAAGCACCTGCACCGGTAGCACCTATGGCAGAAGTACCCATGGCGGAAGCACCGGCACCGGTGGCCGAGGACCTTGTTGGCAAAAAGATTTATGGCAATGTCTGCGCAATGTGCCATGCGTCTGGCGCAGCAGGTGCACCGAAGCCCGGCGACAAGGCTGACTGGGGACCGCGCATCGCGCAGGGCATGGATATGCTTCACAAACACGCGATAGAAGGGTTCACCGGTGCTAAAGGCGTGATGCCTGCGCGTGGCGGATCCGCAACGCTGTCGGATGACGACGTCAAGGCTGCCGTGGACTATA
>MGZO01000040.1:11955-13819 GCA_001802655.1 Hydrogenophilales bacterium RIFOXYD1_FULL_62_11 | reverse complement strand
GAGACATTCGTCTCCCCCGCTTTTTTTATGGCTACCGCTTGCCATGCGGTTATGGTCGATTCGCTGCATGGGGTGTCCGGTCAGCGAATAGCTGCGGCCAGGGAGAATTCACATCAAGCAAGTGATGCCCGGTACAAATCGGCCTGTCCTGATTGAGCGCAGAGGCGTCAGTGAGCGTGGTGCACGTTATGGTTCAGGTGTTGCAACAGATCAGGCGTAATCTGGTTGAACAATAAAACCTTTCCCCCCTTGATGCGGGTCAGGCTGGCGGCTGACTCCTGGCTGGAAAACGCGGGAAGATCAGCGTTACGCATCGGTCCAAAGGCACTGGAACCATATACGAACCAGGCCGTTTTAGCGTCAATCGATCGTCCGGTTTCAAAGTCGGTTACATAGCTGACGGCGACGTCATCGAGCGTGTGCCCCCGGTTGTAACGCTCAACCCGTTGCAGAAAAACAAACAGGTCAACCGGCGAGTCGAAGTAATGGCTTGCACCCTCCCTGAAAATGATTTGCGCAGCCCAGCGCGGGTGGCGGGCAGGATACATGCCGCATACCGGGCAGCGGGCAGCGGCGGGGACGGGCCGGGCTTCGAGCATGGCCAGACCGGAAGCCGGGTCGTAGGGGCTGGCCGGGGCAACAATGCACAGCTCGTTGTCGATCGAGTCGGGGTGATGGCCTGCCAGCTTGTCTAGCGGCAACAGCAAAACGGCAGCGATGGCAACGGCGAAACCGATGCCCAGCCATTCCAGCCGTGATGGGGCGAGCCGCATCAAGAGAGCGTCGGAATCCCGAGCATGGGGTCGTCGAGCAAGGCGCGGATCAGACGGCTCAAGTTGTCTGCCGGGGCCGTATCGGCGCGGGTGATCGGGTCTGCCACGATGTGGCCAGCAGCATCGTGCAAATGGTTGGGGAAGGTGGCCAGGCCTTGGTGCAAGGGCGCGGTGTCGATTCCGGATGCCGCATCGCCATAGACCCAGCGCAGCGAATAGGCATTGGCTGCGGCATAACGCACTTCCAGCGTCACGCCATTCTTCAGGCGGATGATCATGGCGTCCTGCTTCTGTTCGACCGGGGACTCGAGGTCGTCCCCAAAGTCCGTATCGATTGCTGCGCCGAGTTCAAGATGGAGGCTCATTTCTGATTCGCCTCCTTCAGACATTCGGCGAGCGTGGCACGGACTTCTTCGCGGGTGTCGGCAAGAATTCTGGCTGCCAGATAGTGCTCATAGGCCGGATGCTCAGTCACCTTGCCAGTCTGGATTTGCTGCAGCAGCGCCATCTCGCTTTCAGCATCATGCTGCTTGAGAATGGCATGGTGATTTTCCCGCAGCTCATAGGCCAGCCGGGACAACTGTTCGATTTCCGTTGCGGTCTCGAACGCGACGTGTTCAAAGAATTCGACCATGATTACATGCTCCTGTCGTGAGAGGCGCCGCCGTCGAGCACCACCATGTCGGGGGTGATGTCGGCGAAAAGATAGACCTTTCCGCCATACTCCGCGGCAAATTTCGTAGCATCCTTTTCCTGGGCGAAGCTGGCAATCGTCGGCCCCATGGAGCCGAGCCGTTTGCTGCCATACACGTAGTAGGCGGTCTTTGCGTCAATCCAGTGATTCTGCGGCTGGTCCCAGTCGGTCTGCCCCATGTCCTGCACGAAAATACCGCGCACGGCCCGAACCTGTTCGGGATTGAGGAACATGTGGAACATTTCCACCGTGTCGCAGAAGTAATCCGGCTCGGCCTGCCCGGCATAATGAATCTGTGCCTTGGGGCCGGGATAGTCGGCGAGCAGCATGCCGTCCAGGCTGCAGGATGTGCCCTGATTGATTTCCAGGGGAATCACTGCGGTTTCGGTTGCGGATT
>MGZO01000040.1:4830-11947 GCA_001802655.1 Hydrogenophilales bacterium RIFOXYD1_FULL_62_11 | reverse complement strand
GCCAGTACGGTGGCAGCGAAGGCGGCAAGAACAAGCGTCTGTCGTACAGGTTTCATTTGCGGAATCTCCAGCTTGCAATACCTAAGGGCGCGGCTATCCAGGCGAGCATCACCAGACCCAGCAGCCAGGGGTTGGCCAGTGTGGGCGGGAAAACAGTCGTCAGGCCGTACAGGGTGCGAACATCGTCGAGGGCAAAGACATTCAGGATGCGGAACACGTCAGCGGGATTGGCCAGCAGCAGATAGGGGAAAATCTCGCCGCCCCACTGACCGCCGGTGACGACCAGCGCGCCGAGCAGCAGCAGGTCGAACACCAGCACGAAGAAAAACCAGAGTGCAATCGCGAGCCCGGAAGCGCGGGTGCGGTCACTGGCAAACACTGACAGCATCACCGCCAGGCTCAGGAAGGTGCAGCCCAGCAATACCGAACTGAGCATGAAGCCGAAGTAATGGAACAGCGCATTGAGATCGAGCTGCGGCGACAGCACGATTCCCGCCACACCAAAGCCGGCCACGGTGGAAAAGGTCAGCGCAGCAGCGAGCCCGAAATATTTGCCGAGCAGGATTTCCAGCCGGGTAATCGGCATCGACAGCAGCAGGTCGAGCGAACCGCGTTCGCGTTCGCCTACGATGGCATCGAAGCCCAGGATCAGCGCAATCAACGGGATCAGATAAATGACGAGGCTCACCAGACTGGCAATGGTGACGTCGATCGCGTGAAAGCCGACGGAGCCCTGCTGCGCCGCGCCGAAGTAGGCGATGACCAGTGCGAAGGCGGTGAATACCAGAGCCACGGCCAGCACCCAGCGATTGCGGATGCGGTCCCAGAACTCCTTGCTGGCGACGGTGGTGATTTGTTTGATTTCCATGCTCGCCCTTTAATCCGAAAAACCGAAGAACACGTCTTCGAGCGAGGGTTCGCGCACGGTCAGGTCGCGTACGCGTCCGCCCAGTGCGGCAAGCGCTTCGATCACCGCCATTTTGTTTTCGCGCTGGCACGGTACGGTCAGGTGATCGGCGTGTGCCTCGATTGCGCCGACAGGCAGATGCGCAAGCGCTGCGCGCACCGCAGCGAAATCCTCCTGCGCGGTGCGCACGGTAAACCACAGCGGCAGATCCATCTGCTCGCGCAAGGCCTGCACCGTGCCGCTGGCTTGTATCTTGCCGGCGGTCATGATGGCCAGGCGATCCACCCGTTCCTGGATCTCGGCGAGGATGTGGGAGGTGATCACCATTGTCACGCCTTCGCTGCGAAGTTGACGCAGGATCGCGTAGAAGCTGCGGATCGCCTCCGGGTCGAGTCCGGAAGTCGGCTCGTCGAGAAACAGGATGCGCGGCTTGCCGAGCAGCGCCTGGGCAAAGCCGAGCCGTTGGCGCATGCCCTTGGAGTATTCGCGCACCCGCCGCCGGGCCGCCTGCGCCAGACCGACGCGTTCGAGTGCCGCGCCGCTTTCGGCCGGTGACACGCCTTTCAGGCGTGAAAAGAAGTGCAGTGTTTCAAGCCCGGTGAGGTTGTCGTAGAGCACGACATTTTCCGGCAGGTAGCCAATCGTGCGCCGCACCGCGCGAAAATTGCCGCCACTCACCTGCGCGCCATCGATGCGGATTTCGCCCGCCGTGGCGGGGATCAGCCCGAGCATCATCTTGAACATCGTGCTCTTGCCGGCGCCGTTGTGGCCGATGAGGCCGAACAGTTCACCGGCGCGAATATCGAGGTCGACGCCATCGACCGCATGAATCGGCCCGTAGTGCTTGTGCACGCTGCGCGCGACGATGACCGCAGACCCCATTTCAGTTTGTGTCTCAGTTTGCATAATGGAAGTAACGGCCACGCCATTGGCTCCAGTCAGATTGATACGGTTGCATCACAGGGGTGGGATCGACGACGCTTGGCGCGCGCAGCAGCGGGAACTGCTGGCTGACCAGCCGCAGCGTCTGGACCGCCGGGCTGGCGAGCAGCAGCTTCATCATCGGGTGTTGCCAGGACAGGCGGTCGACCAGGTCGTTGGCCTCGTATTGCACGTCGCCGATGCCGTCGCCGTTGCGATCCCAGCCCACGTAGTTGCTCCAGTAGTTGCCACGGCCCTTGCCCCATACCACGTCCTGGCTGGCGACGTATTTGATCTGGGTACGATTTGAGATGAAGTCATTGCCGGTGACCTGGTTGTGGATCGATCCCGCCGCCAGATGCACGCCTGTGGTGTTGTCTACGATCAGGTTGTTGCGCAGGGTGTTGTACTCGGCGTCGTAGATGAAAAAACCGCGTTCATTGCCCGCCACAATGTTGCCCTCGATGACCGAGTCTTGAATGGTGCGCAGCATGATGCCATGATCCGAATTGCCCCAGGCGCGGTTATTGCGCACCACCTGATGGCGGGTCATCATCAGCGCGAGGCCGCCACGGTTGTGGTACGAGTCGTTGCCTTCCCACACGTTGTAGTGGGAATTCATGTAGTGGGTGCCGTAGCGGGAATGGTGGATGCGGTTGTCGCGGAATACCGCGTGGTGCGATACGTCGACGTAGATGCCGTCGCGCACGAAGCTGATGTTGTTGCCGATGATCTGCGCGCCTTCGGTGTTATAGAGCTGGATGCCGTTGCCGCGCCGGGGGGATCGATAATCGCGTTTGCCGGTGATGACATTGTTGCGGATCTCGACGCTCTTGACTGTCTGGATATAAATGCCGAACAGGTTGTAGGTCAGATCGCAGTTACGCACGACCGCGCGATGCGCCCCCGGCTTGATGAAGATGCCGGCATTCTGGTCGATCAGTTCATCGCCCGAGTCACGCACGATCAACCCATCGACAACCACATCCTCAGCAGTGATCCGGATCGTGTCGCCCTTGAATCCGCCGCTCAGGGTAGGGCGGTCAATCCCTTTCAGCGTCAGAGGTTTGTCGATCAGCAGTTGCTCCTGGTAATAGCCTTTTTCCACCCGGATCACGTCACCGGGCGAAGCCTGCGCAATCGCCGCAGCGATGGACTGCCCAGCTTGCACGGTCAGCTCGGCAGCCACCCCGCTGCCGGCTGCCAGCAAGCAGAGCCAGGTGGCCGCAAGCAGGGGTGTTCGGCAGCGCATCAATACAGCCATTGCAACGCTGGCAGGCCTTGCAGGAAGTCCAGCACCCCTGCGCCTTTCATGATCAGGAACAGGGCGGCAGCGATCAGCAGGTTTTTGAACGCCACGTAGGCGGCCATGTCAGCCCAGGATGCCGGAACCAGATTGCGCCCCCACCACGGGCCGTCCTTGACGTAGGGTTTGCAGCGCATGCGTACCACCATTTCGTACACGCTCCAGGCCAGCCACCAGCCCAGAATGATGCCGGGGCCGATATTGCCGGCCGCACCGAGCACCCACACCCAGGTCACCAGCACGGTGAGGGCGAACGTGGCTGCCTGCAGCAGAACCGGCTGCTGGAATACCTTGCGGCTCCAGGGGAACGCGTGGTCGAAGAACTCCTGCCCGATGAAGGCGGGCAGGCTTTGCCGCGCCGCAGCAGCAGGCGCCGCGACGACCGGGATGATGGGAATGAAGTAGCCGTCAGAACCGATCGCGGTCAGCGGCGCCCCGGCCTTGGTACGACGCTTGCGCTCCTGCACCAGCGGTGGGCAGGCGTGGTCGTCGTAATACAGCACCTGGCAGTCCAGACACAGCAGGCATTCACGCTGGTCAATGCGGCCCGAATCGTCGATGGCCTGGGATCCGCAGCCCACCTGGCACGCCGCACATGGGCCGCACTCCTGCTTGCGCTTGAGGCCCCACCAGCGGAACGTCGAGGGCACCGCAAGCGCTGCGCCGAGCGGGCACAGATACTTGCAGAACGGGCGCTCGAAAAAAGCCGAAGCGACAATCAAGACCGTCCAGAAAGTGACGAAAGGCCAGGAGCGGTTCCACACCCCAACCAGGAAAGTGGTTTTGAAGGGCTCGATTTCGGCGAGCTTTTCCGCCAGCCCGATGGAATAGAACGACACCCCGAGCAAAATCGCAAAGATGCCGTACTTGATCCATTTCAGGCGGTCATGCCAGTTTTGCGGCAGCAGATGGCGCTGATAGCGTTTGAGGCCCAGTTTGCCGGCTACGTGGTAGACCAGCTCGGCGAGAGAACCGTAGGGGCACATCCAGCCGCAAAACATCCCGCGCCCCCAGAAAAACACCGAGATGACAATGAAAATCCAGAACAGGAAGACGAACGGATCGGACAGGAACAGTTCCCAGCGCCACTCGAACAGGATGGCGTGGAACCAGGTCAGCACCTGCGTGATGGAAGGCACGGCCAGCAGGTAAAACCCGACGAAGCCGATCGACGTAGCCCATAGCAGGTATTTCGGGATGTCCTTCCAGCGCTTGTCTTTCATCGTTGAGCGCCGCACCAGCTTGTCGCGCAGCGCATACACCGCTCCGGCTGCGGTGAGCCAGAGCAGAAACAGGATGACCTCGATCTTGCGGGTTTTCCAGACGGTCACCCAGGTCGCTTCCGGCTTGATGATTTCCGGCCGGCCGCCTTCCAGATAGCGGCTGGGCAGCCAGTATTCCTGGTCGAAGTTGACGAAGGTTTTGGCGCGGGTTTGCCGATCCATCTTGTTGGCCAGAAACACCAGACTCCAGGGATAGGCCGCGCTGAATGTGGGCGAGCGGATGATGAAGATGGCCGATTCCCGGTAAGCGGGCGCACCGGCTGCCTTGATGTCGTAGAGATTGAGGTAATCCAGATCGCGAAAAGTGGAGGTATCGATGTCCTGCGACACCTGCACCCGGTCATAAATCCCGCCGCGCACAAAACCCGATCCCTTGAACGATTCCATCCCGCTGGCGATGATGAAAATGGCATGTTCGTTGGGCTTGAGCCGGGACATCAGGCTTTCGTAGACGGCGTCGCCGAGCACGCTGCGCCCAACTCCCGGTGCATTGAGGTAGCCAAAATGCATATCGATGTAGGGCTGGTCGGAGCGGGGCATCCCGACCGCCTCGGTACTGACCTGGATGCGCTGGACGCTGCCTTCCTTGATCAGCTCATTCCAATCCAGTTTGCCTTCGACCGGCCTGAACTTCGCCTGCGGCAGCACGGTGGGTTCGATGATGCCCACCTGCTTTGCAACGGCCAGACCGCTGCGAAGAATGACCTGGTTTTGGGCAATCACGGTCACGGTGGCCCCGGTGATGGCGTCCAGGCCGATCACGCCCTGATCCGGCCTGCCTGCTCCTACTTCGATCTTTGAACCGACAAACCTGCCGAGGTATTGCTTGATGAACTTGGTGAGTTCCTCTTCCGGAATGCCCAGCAGCAGGATCGGCTCGGAGTGTTTGAGCACCCGTACACCGGTGACGATACCCTGGGTATCCATGCCAATCAGGGTCACGACAGGTTTGCCTGAATAGGCTGGGATGTCGACGATGTCGGTGGAGAGAAAGACGTAACCAATCAGCTTGCGATCGTTTTTCTTCCCAGGGTCGCCTTTATTGCCGTGATCCTCCTTTTCGCCATGAGCGTTCTTCCTGCCATGATCTCCTTTCTCGCCAGGGTCGCCTTTCCTGCTCTGGTAGGCCTCGACATAGGCCGGCTTGCCCATGCGGTGGGAAAAGCTGTCGGCGCCGGGCAGCACCTCCTTGCACGGGACGTACGCGCAGAGGTCTGGGTCGGTGGACAACTGGACGGGCAGGGGCGCCTCATAACTTCCACTTTCGCCAACGGCCAGGCCCCACGCGCAGATCAGGCAAAGCCCTGCCAGGAAACGGGTAAAAAAACCGGGGAGATAAGTCATGAAAGAATCAGAAGACCTCGCTGCATCGCTTTGATCAAGCACAAAAAAGGCAGCGTCCTTGCGGACGCTGATTTGCCACCTGGATGATCGTAAAGGGTCCGTAACGCGACTTGTCCCCTTTAGCGGGAACGGAGTCGCTGCTCAGGCCTCGACAATCATGCGGCTGCGCATTTCCAGGTGCAGGGCATGGCAGAAGTTGGTGCAGTAACACCAGTAGACGCCTGGTTTATCGACCTTGAACGTGACCGACTTGGTCTCCTGCGGATTGACGATGAACTGGATGTCATATTTTGGGATGGCGAAGCCGTGGGTCAGGTCCTCCACCTTGTCAAGGTTGGTCAGGATGATGGTCACCTCATCGCCCTTCTTGAGCTTGAATTCCCGCAGGCTGAAGGTCGGCGCCTGGCTGGTGAGCTTGACCGTCACCTTGTTCCCGTTGCGGAAGACGCCCGAATCCTTGGGATCCTTCACCGCCAGCGGGAACTCGTCGAGGTTATAGATCTGCCGTGTCTTGATGATGTCTCGGCGGACGATGATCGAGTCGTGCGGCTCCGAGTACACCGAGTGGTCGGCCAGCAGCTTCATCTTGTCGCCGCTGATGTCGATCATCTGTGCGGTCTCGGCATGCAGCGGACCCACGGGCAGGAAACGGTCCTTGGAGAACTTGTTGTCCGAAATGAAGTACTTGCCATCCGATTCCTTGGTTTCACCCATGGAGGTGAAGCCGTGGCCCGGCTGGTAATGCACGTCGATGCGGTCCAGCACCACCTTGGCTGCCTTGTCCCCCTTGAACGCCTTGATCGCGGCTTCTACGTTCCATTTCACGATCTGGCTGTCGAGGAACAGCGTGGTGTAGGCATTGCCCTTGTTGTCAAAGCCGGTGTGCAGCGGACCGAGGCCAATCTCGGGCTCGGCCACCACTGCATCGCGCGCCTTGGCCAGATCACCGTCGAACCATTTCAGCACCTGGGCATGCTCGATGACCGAAGCCGTAGGTGAAAGCTTGCCCGCACAGGCGTAATACTTGCCGTCCGGAGTGATGTTCACGCCGTGCGGGTTTTTCGGGATCGGCACATAACACACCAGCGCGGTTTTCGGATCCTGGTTGGCGGCCCGCGTGCCGTCCACGACCGGCACCTTGGAACTGCCTATGGTGGTTGCCTTGCCGGCTTTCACCGCTTCTTCGATGCGGGCCACGTTGAAGAACAGGCAGGCATCCATCTCGGCTGACATGGTTTCTTCATAATGGACGCCCATTTCGGTGTTGTACTGGTTGGTCGCCGCCAGCTTGCCGTCGTAGGAGCTCGCCACCAGGTCGCAGTTGCCGTCGATCAGAACCTGCCAGCGTACGTCCAG
>MGZO01000040.1:358-4790 GCA_001802655.1 Hydrogenophilales bacterium RIFOXYD1_FULL_62_11 | reverse complement strand
CTGCCGTCTTCCAGATCGCGCCCATCGTTGGGTAGCGGAATCGAGAACTCGGCGCCGCAGAACACCCGGGTGGTGTGATTGATGCTGGCGTCGACCGGGTCGCGCTTGTCGGTAAAGGTGCCGTGGAAGCCCTGGATGTTGGGGATTTCCGTGATCTTGTCGCATTCCATGGTGTCCATCCGGACGCGCGCCAGACGGCCATGAATCTTGTCGTTCACGAACATGTATTTGCCGTCGTAGGTGCCGTCGGCGTAAGACTGGTGCACATGGTGGGTATCGCCGGTGGTGTATTTCGGCGTGCCGTCCGGCTTGGTTCCGAGGATGGCCTTGGATTCGTTGGTGATGCCCCAGCCCACCAGACAGTCCATGTTGAAGACCGGGATGCGCTTCAGTTCGCGACCGGATGGCAGGCCGTAGATGCGCACTTCGCCGGAATGGCCACCGCTGGAAAATGAGTAATATTCATCGAGTTGACCGGGTGACACCTCGTATTTGCTGACTTCGGCCGCATCGACCTGGGCGCCCGGAGCAGCTGCCGTGGGTGCTGACTCCTTGTTGCAGGCAGTCAGACCGACCGAAAGTCCCACGCCGGAGAGCCCCACCAAGGCGGTGGTGTTCAGAAATTTGCGGCGATTCATATCCGGCTGGGGGGTGAGTGTTTTGTTGTCGCCCTGTGTCATGATTGCCTGGCTCCCTATATCAAGTTAACGGCTAACTGTCGGTTGGTGGATGGCAAGCTGCTATCCGGACCGTAAAAATCGCGGGGATGCATGTACCCGCTACTGCGTCAATATGTCGCACACCCAGATTAGCAAATATTGGGATAGATAAATCGAGTTATCCGGGGGGGACATGTGGCCAATACCCGCGTGGTGAGCTGCCTGTGCTTCCGCTTAATTGTTAAACAATGATTAACTTGTTGTTTTTATGGATAACATTCTCTTCGGTTGTGACGTTATAGCGGGCCTGTACCTCTTTGTAGGTACCCATTAATAGCGGTCTGTTCATGGCGCCCGGATAAGCAGCAAACCTAAAATCAAACGCCGGTATGGGCTGTTTGCGCTGGCATGAAAATAGGCTGGTGCAAAAACTCTGCTTTTAAGCGGGAAAACGCAATACCGCGTAACAGGGAATAAGCGTTGATTGCATGGAGGAAACGCGTGCGCCATTTATTGGGGAATAAACTGCAGAACTCGCTGCTTTTGCGGCTGGGGGGCATGTTTTTTGCCATTACCGTGCTGGCAGTGGCCAGCATGTTCACCTCATGGATGGTGGCGGAAACCACCCAGGGCAGCGGCCAGGCGATCAACGTGGCGGGCAGCCTGCGGATGCAGAGCTGGCGCATGGCTTCGATCCATCAGCGTTTGGTGCAAACCGGAAACCCCGCATACCAGGCAAGCCTGCAACAGGCCATCGGCCGGTTTGAACATGACCTCGATGCGGCGCCCATTCTGGCGGTTTTGCCGGACGATGAAACCGCACCGCTGAAGCAGATTTACCGGCAAGTGGTCAGCCATTGGCATACGCAAATCAAACCCGGACTGACCGGTCCGGTAGCCGCGTCTGCTGCAATGGATACGGCGGTGCTGGATCAAATCCCCGCATTCGTCGCCCGCATCAACGATCTGGTCAAACAGATCGAGAATGCCGCTGAAGCAAAAATCCTGGTCATGCGCGTCATCCTCGGCGCGGCGGTCATTGCCACACTGCTGGTAGTGATCCTGTCCATCTATCTGGTGAACCAGATTCTGGTTCACCCGCTGCGCGACCTGCTGGGTCTGGCCGATCGCATCGGCCAGGGTGATTTGGCGGCGCGCACCGACCTGGCAGGCGAAGACGAGATCGGGCGGTTGGGGCAGGCTTTCAACCACATGGCGGAAGACCTCTCCCGGCTGTATCAGAATCTGGAAGCGCGGGTGGCGGAAAAGACGGCAGAGCTGACCATCGCCAACCGCTCGCTGGAGCTGCTCTACCATTCGATCGCGCGGCTGTACAACGGCCCGGTGGCGCCGGACACCTACGCCATCCTGCTGAAGGATCTGGAAAACGTGCTGGGCGTCGGCCACGGGCTGGCCTGTCTGGTCGAGGCCGGCAGCACGACGCAGGCCCGGATCATCGCCAGCACGCTGCGTCCGGACAGTGGCGATGTCGATATGTGCGGGCTGATGAGCTGCGCCGAATGTATGGCGCATCAAACCCTGACCGTACACCGGCTGCAGAATGACCGGCGTGTGCTGTCGCTGCCGCTCAAGGACACCGAACAGCATTACGGCGTGCTGCAACTGGAGATGCCGCCCGGCAAGGAGCTGGCGCCCTGGCAGACCCAGTTGCTGGATGCGCTGTCGCGCCATATCGGCATCGCCATCGGCACCGCGCGGCGTGCCGAACAAAGCCGCCGCGTGTCCTTGCTGGAAGAGCGTGCCGCGTTGGCGCGCGAACTGCATGACTCGCTGGCGCAGTCGCTGGCCTACATGAAAATCCAGGTCAGCCGCCTGAAGCCGTTGCTGCCCGCGCCCGACCCCGTCAAGACTCAACCCGGCGCCGGCAACGAGGCGAGCGATGTGCTGGCCGAGCTGCGCGAAGGGCTCAACAGTGCCTATCGCCAGCTGCGCGAGCTGCTCACCACCTTCCGCCTGCGCATCGAGGGCGAGGGGCTGGGGGCCGCGCTGGAAAAAACGGTGTCGGAGTTTTCCAGTCGGGGCGCGATTCCCATCGCGCTGGAGGCGCACCTGGCGGGCTGCACGCTCAGCCCAAACGAGGAAATCCATGCCCTGCAAATCGTGCGCGAGGCGCTGTCCAATGTGCTTAACCATGCCCGGGCCAGCGAGGCCGAAGTCAGCGTGCTGTGCAACAGCGACGGCTCGGTGTCGGCCACCATCATCGACAATGGCATTGGTGTACAGCAAAGTGCAGGGGTGCATCATTACGGCATGACTATCATGGACGAGCGGGCGAAAAACCTGGGCGGGCAACTGAGCGTCGAGAACCTGCCTGCGTTGGGCACCCGTGTGACCCTGCATTTCATGCCGGCCAGCCACCGCGAGCCCATCATTCCGATTCACCCTGTACACACCCACGACGCATGAATCCAGCCGAACCCCAGACCCTCCTGATCGTCGACGACCACCCGCTGTTTCGCAAAGGGGTGATCCAGCTGATCCTGGCTGCGCCCGAATTCCGTCTGGTGGGCGAAGCCGCCAGCGGCAAGGAAGGCATGGCGCTCGCTCGCAGCCTGCACCCCGACATGATCCTGCTCGACCTCAACATGAAGGACATGAACGGGATCGAGGTGTTGAGAACCCTCAAGGATGACGGGCTCGATGCGCGCATCATCATGTTGACCGTGTCCGATCATGCCGATGACCTGATGGCCGCCCTGCAGGCCGGTGCCGACGGCTATCTGCTGAAGGACATGGAGCCGGAAGACCTGATGCAGCAACTGGTCGAGGCGGCGCACGGCAAGATCACCATCAGCGCGAGCCTCACGCAATTGCTGGTGACTTCACTGCGTGAGAAAAGCCGCCCCTTGAGCCCGGCAGAAGCCGGATTGACCGACCAGGAAAACCGCATCCTCGAACACCTGATCGACGGCAAGAGCAACAAGCTGATTGCCCGCGACATGGACATTGCCGAGGGCACGGTGAAAGTGCATGTCAAACACCTGCTGAAGAAGCTCAATCTGCGCTCGCGCGTGGAAGCAGCGGTGTGGGCGGATCGCTGCCGCCGGCAGAACAAACCATGAGCGTGATCCATGGCATGCCCTCGCGCTAAAATGCCAGCATGATTTCACGTTCCGCCACCCCGTCATGACCGCATTCCTTGCCGTGGGCATCGGCGCGGCACTCGGCGCCTGGCTGCGCTGGGGGCTGGGCTTGTGGCTTAACCCGGCCTATCCCGTCATGCCGCTCGGCACGCTCGCCGCCAATCTGCTGGGCGGCTATTTCATTGGATTGATCATCGCCTGGTTTGCCGAACACCCCGGGCTGCCGCCCGAAGCGCGACTGTTCCTGATCACCGGTCTGCTCGGCGGGCTCACCACGTTTTCCACCTTCTCCGCTGAAGTGGTCACGACGCTGATGCGTGGCCTCTGGCTGACGGGCGGCTTGATCGCCCTGGCCCACATGATCGGTTCTTTCCTGGCGACCGGGCTGGGTTTCTACACCATGAGGCTATTCAAATGAACTGCGTATGCCTGCAACTCTTCGTCACCGAATCCAGCCGTCATCACGGCAAGCTCACCTACGAATGGCTGCTCGATACCGCGCAGCACATCGGGATCGCCGGCGGTTCGGTGTTTCAGGCAATCGCGGGATTCGGGCGACATGGTCGGCACGATGTGGGCTTTTTTGAGCTGGCGGGCGAACTGCCGGTAGTGGTCGAGTTTTTCGTCGAGCCGGCCGTTGCTGATCAACTGCTGCAAGCCATCGGGGAA
>MGZO01000040.1:0-348 GCA_001802655.1 Hydrogenophilales bacterium RIFOXYD1_FULL_62_11 | reverse complement strand
AACTGGTGTACACCAGACTGCCTGCCGAAATGGGCATCACTGCCTGAAGCTTGCCAACCTGAACCGTGCCAATCTGAATTGTGCTCGATCAACTGATTCTGTTCGCCGCCTCGCTGGCGGCGAATTTTTTTTCGGCCCTGTCGGGCGGCGGCGCCGGCCTTATCCAGTTTCCCATGCTGATTTTTCTGGGCTTGAGTTTCGGCACCGCGCTCGCCACCCACAAGATCGCCAGCGTCGCGCTGGGTTTGGGCGCCACGCTGCGGCACCTCAGGGAATCGCATCTCGAACGCCGCTTCTCGCTGATCATTCTGGGCGCCGGTTTGCCCGGCGTGGTGCTGGGCGCGCTCA
>MGZO01000039.1:20183-23142 GCA_001802655.1 Hydrogenophilales bacterium RIFOXYD1_FULL_62_11 | reverse complement strand
AGCCCACCATGAAATGCCCGGGCTTACCTTGAAGAGGGTGGCCCAACTGAACCGCCCCAGGTTTCCAAAGTATTTTCGAGTCCGATGTGAACTACGTTGTTTC
The DNA here is from genome assembly GCA_001802655.1 of Hydrogenophilales bacterium RIFOXYD1_FULL_62_11. GTDB lineage: Bacteria > Pseudomonadota > Gammaproteobacteria > Burkholderiales > Thiobacillaceae > Thiobacillus. The sequence goes on along the minus strand of MGZO01000039.1, from coordinate 23,039 downwards.
TTCGCGAACGCATGCAGCGCTGGAATTCCGGCGCCTGCGCACAGCGCCCCCTATCAGCCCCAACCCAGCCAGCATCAGGGCGTAGGTTTCAGGCTCAGGCACCACAGCAACTGCTGTTCCCGTCAGAACCCAATCGCTGGTCATCCCTTGAAAGGGCCCGCCCGTATTCATCAGGCTCCAGTGCAGCGTAAAGTTGTAAACACCATACCCGCCCTCGACCGTTGGCTGGATAATCCATTCGCCGGTACCCGTGGCTTGACCGCCTTGCCAGAAACGGTTGCCATTCCACTCGGTAAAGAATCCGGAGAAATCAGCAGACAGGGCTGGCTCATAAGGCGAGCCCGTTACCGTGATGGCGCCTGGTTCCGGATCTGCAATCGTGATCGTGCTGCAAGTGGGATTGCACCCCGCCGATGTCTCCACACTGTGGGCGAAAAACGTGTTCCAGGAAATGCCTAGAAAATCGAAGGTCGTCACCGGATTGGCGGCACTGCCGTGCAGACCATCGGCATCCACCACCCCATTGATCACCCCATCATCCAGGGTGTTTGAAGGGCCCGCGAGAACAGGTACCGCACCAAGCGTACTGGATGAGTCTGACATCGTGAACGTCCCCCCGGTGATGGTGATGGACTCGGTCGTCCAGGCATACGCCGGGGAAACAACCATTGAAACGAGTAATGCAAACAAGCAACGGATATTCATGGAACGGGTCTCCTCATATTTCGAATTTTCGTAGGCCAATCTCATCAAATAACGTGTCGGCACAACACGCAATGACGAAACATGGCTAAGTGGCACAACGGGGAATATCAACGCAAAAACCATGCCTTATGTTTTATCCAAACAAATCATCGGCATACAAAACCCTTGTCTTGACAAAGGTACGTTTGATGTAAAACAATCCGACAACTTCCGGGGCGTCCAGTCACGACGCCTGCCGCCAACGGGTCACTGAAGGCACCATTCCCTGGCACCGCCATCGGATAAAAATGAATCAATAAACAAACGTACCCGGCTATATCTCCTGTTTTTACGCATAAAAAAAGCCAGGGACGCATCCCTGGCTCAATTTATTGCCTTAATTTGAATTAATGCAGGCCAACACCTTCATCGAGGACCCAGCCCAGGCTCACGCCTAGTACATGCTGACTCATTTCGATATCAACGCCACCGACAATGTTCTGGTTGACTGCGCTTTGCTTGTTGTTATGAACGTACATGTAGGCACCCGTAATTTCCATCGGCGAATCGCTGGACTTCCAGGTGAAGCCTACTGAGTAATGGTGTTCCACCGTTGCAGGTGCCAGCGTATTGAACGTCAGCTGGTCATCCTTGATCGGGGTTGCACCATAGTTGTAACCCGCCCGCACCGTCCAGCTGTCGTTGACTTGCCAGTCTGCTCCAATTTTATAAACCGTCATGTCCATCCAGCCAAACCCCATACCAGCATCTTCGCCTAAGCATTTTGCCGGATCACCCCCACCGCCACAGCCGAAACCCGAAGGGATCCCTAAAAAACCAGGATCAGTATCAAAACTGGGACCCCGATTACCAACCGATTTCACGTCGGAATATAAAATCCGGGACACGTCCGCCGCCAAGGTCAGTGATTTGGTCGGTTTGAACGCAATCCCCAGGCCATAGTTTTCCGGAATATCAAAGCCGCCCTGTTCGGCAAACAGTCCCCGGTATTTGTCCAGCTTGGTCATGTACATCCTCGAGGTCCAGGACAAACCGATATTGAACCGGTCATCAAAAAAGTCCCCCAGCCAGCCAAGCTTGATGCCACCGCCATAGGAATAATCAAAACCATTGTTGGTCAAATGTTCCGGATCGCTGGAAATAGGCCTGAAATTCTGCAAACCATACGCGCGGAAGCGCGTGACTGCGCCCACCACCGAGGCCCCCACCGCATGGTCTTCGTTGAGCTTGTACGAAACGGACATCGGTACCAGCAACTGCATCATGTCCACGCCCAGCTTGCCCAAGCCAGCCGTGTCATTAAGGGTGGCGTCAAAAAAGTTTCTTAAATAAGTCGAATTCATGCCGCCGTTGCCGACAACGGCGATCCCTGCCGACAATTGCTCGGTCAAGGGCATCGAGAATCCCATTTCAGGAATCAGGAACCACTCCTGGTCGCTTTCGGAAGCCGTATCGAACCCAAAAAAAGATTGATCGCCCGAACTGGACGACTTGCCGACGGATGCACTGCGAACAGGGTTGAATACACTGATGCCGATGTCACCGCGCATCCCGACCTTAGACAGGTTGGCGGGGTTGTAGGCCGCCGAAATGGCATCCTGGGGTGCGGCGATCCCGACCCCCCCCATGCCCATGGCTTTCATGCCGAAACCGGGAAGGAAATAACCGTTGGTTGCATGCGCCGATGTTGCGGCCATGAGCGCAGAGATCAAGGCTGCGTGTTTCAGGACATGTTTCATGGGTAGAGGCTCCTCTTGACGTTTTTGAGTTGGAATATTTCGTAGCCAAGCCACGATTAAAAACAGCGAGCAAGCTTATCAACAAGCCGCCCCATTGTCGATAAACCCAGCTGATAAATTGCTTTTAATTTCATTAAATCAACGCATTGACTCATCGACTTCACAAATGAGCCACAAAAAAAGCGGCGGGTTAACCCCGCCGCTTTTTAGCTCCAGTAGTTCAGTCAAATAAACCGACTCAACACCAGAAATCCTGCAGATGGATCAGGCAACCAGCTTGCGGCGACGTGCCACCATGCCGCCCACCAGGCCCAGACCAGCCAGCATCATGCCGTAGGTCGAAGCTTCGGGAACAGCAGCTGCAGTACCCTGCACGCTCCAAATACCGGTTTTACCGCTAAAAGCGCCACCA
>MGZO01000039.1:11175-20159 GCA_001802655.1 Hydrogenophilales bacterium RIFOXYD1_FULL_62_11 | reverse complement strand
GTAAATGCACCCGTGCCTGCATCGTAAGAACCAACCACGCTGGAATTACCTTGGTTGAAGTTGCTGCCATTCCAAGCTGCAGTGATTGACGACAGATCCATGGTAATTACGCTGCCAGTAATATCACCATTCGGCACGGGACCGCCAGGTACAACGTTAGTACCGAAAGGCATGCCAGCTGGAATGTAAGTAGCTGTACCGTCTTGGGTGAATACGCCGACCGCACCGCCGAAAAAGGGGAACAGATTAGCGTTGGAACCATAAGCATCAGCAAGATCAAAGCCAAAAGCACCGAAAGCAACCGGAGCCATGGTAACGGTCGGCATTTCAAATGTGCCGCTGGTGATGAACAGATCAGTAATCGGTGCAGCCTGTGCGCCAGTAGCAGCAATAGCCAGAACAGCAGCAGCAGCAATCTTTGTCATTGTGAAATTCATTGTAAATCTCCTCATGTAGAAAAATTATCGATCGATTAAACAACTACATTGTGTTGTTACCCCCTTGGGCGGAGTACTTGGCTCCGATTAATTCCCATCGCGGCGCTTCACATAAAGCAATGGCAATGCCAATCTAATTAAACATTTACTTATACGCATTACAAATCAACAAGATAAAAGTTCATTGAATGGCTTCAAGTCTCCACAGGCTGAAAGATCCAGCCCTGAATGTGTAAATTTTTCCGACATAATTCGGGCTGCATGAGCAGAAAACTGATCCATCCGGGAATTACTGCAACGATCCGCCTGCGCGACAAGCACAATTTCACATGTTCAATCAGTACGTTACTACCATCCGCCCACCCCATCCGCTCACGTGTAAAATTTATCGACAAACAGTTTCAGATAAATAAAACTTATTTATGCATAAGCAAAGAAGCGGGTGCCTGACCGTCAAACCCTGGGCCGTGGCGCTGCGGTGTTGAGCGCCGCGCGCCCCTCGGCTCGAAACGCTTGGTTATGCGTGACGCGAACGGGCGGGAGAGGTTTAGATATCCTTCGCGAGCGCCACATACCGAAACCGCGTCGCTGTTGCTGCTCTGTTTGGTGCAGCAAGAAATCACTGAGCGCATACGACTTTTTGGCGCCCGTGAAACAAGCTGGCCGCTGAACACACGATGCAGGCGCTCACGGCCGCACCGAGCACATTGCTGGCGAATCCACGTTTGGGTGAAAAGCTGGAAGAGTTTCGAACCACGCGATGTACGGCAGATTCTCGCTGGACACGATGAAATGCACTACGAAGTTCAGGAATCCACGATTTAGGTGCTGCGGCTATGGCACGCGCGCGAGGCTCGATAGCTTGAATCTTGCAGCTTGAGTCTTGCAATTCAATACGCGTTCTGATCCCGCCACACCACAGCCAGCGTCTTGCCGATGATCATGAGGTCGAACATGAGCGACCAGTTGCGCATGTAGTCGATGTCGTACTGGACGCGGGCACGCATTTTGTCGAGGGTTTCGGTTTCGCCGCGCAGGCCGTTGACTTGCGCCCAGCCGGTAATGCCGGGCTTGACCTTGTGGCGCAGCATATAGCCCTTGATCAGCTTGCGGTATTGCTCGTTGTGGGAGACGGCATGGGGGCGCGGGCCAACGACGCTCATGCGGCCTTGCAGCACGTTGATGAACTGTGGCAGTTCGTCGAGCGAGGTGCGGCGGATGAAGCGGCCAAAAGGCGTGATGCGCGGATCTTCGCGGCCGGCCTGCTGGATGACGCCGGCCTCGGCATGGGCGCGCATGGAGCGGAATTTGTAGATGAGGATTTCATGGCCATCGAGGCCGTAGCGGCGCTGCTTGAAAATGATGGGACCGGGCGAGGACAGCTTGACACCCAGCGCAAGGATGAGCAGCAGCGGCCAGATCATCAGCAGGATGAGGCTGGCGATGACGAGGTCGCTGAGGCGCTTGCCGATGCCGCTGACGCCGAGGGTGGGGGTTTCGGTGAGCGCGACGACGGGCATGCCGTGGATGTGATCAACCCGCGCCTGGATGAGGTCGGAGACGAAAATATCCGGGACGAAATAGACCGAGGTGGTGGTGTCGCGCAGGGCGTCAAGCAGCCCCAGCGTGCGCGGTTGCGCGGCCATGGGCAGGGTGATGTAGACGAGGTCGATGCCGTTGCCGTTAACGTATTCGGGGATGTCGGGCAGTTTGCCCAGCAGTTTTTTGGGGTCGGTCAGGTCGGTGCGATCGATGGTGCGGTCGTCAAAAAACCCGATCACATCGACGCCCAGCGAGCTGTCGTCGACAAAACGACCGCGCAATTCGGTGCCCAGGCTCCCCGCGCCCACGATGATGGCGCGCCGGCGGCCGCCTTCGAGCAGCAGCAGGCGCGGCAGCAGCTTGCGGGTAATGCGGTGGGCGACATACATGGCAACAGGCGTCGCCAGCATCCACGCCATGACCAGATTGGGGGGGAAGAAATCGAGATAGCCGGTGGAATACCCGAACAGCAGAATCAGCCCGGACAGGAAAAACCAGGGCATGACGGACTCATTCCAGAAGGCGCGCAAGGTGACTTCAGGCCACTTCCCGGGAAAGGTCAGGGTAAAGACGATCAGTGCCAGGATGGGATACGGCCCCTTGAAAGGTTCGCCGAAATACATCGCGCAGCCGATCAGCACCAGCACGGCCACAAACGGGTCGAGCAGAATCTTGGTCAGCGATACAACGGAAAGTTGCTGCCGGAACAGCCACTGGTTGTGGTTTGGCATTACTTCAATGGCATCGTCACGATGCGGGTTTCCTCGGCTGCTCGTTGGCAGGCTCGTAATTAATCTAGTGTCTCCCCAGCCAGACAAGTCATGGCGGTGCGCACATTATCCAACAGATATTGCGGATCGAGGTTATCTGAACTTGAAATCAGCCGTCGCGCTGGCCAGTCCGGGTAGGCAAACCGTCTGATGGACAGGGTTCGCCCATAAAAAACGGCTTCCAGGCGGAAGCCGTTGCATGCCGTGTCATGAAAGCAATCAGCCCCAGGCCAGCGAACATCATGGCGTAGGTTTCGGCTTCGGGAGCAGCCAAGGCGATGTTGCCACCCGCAGTGAACAGAAAACCGCCCGTAGCCAGGGCGTTACCGTTGACCTAGATCACACCTAAATGCAGTGCGTCATCGAGCGGACACATTCCGTCACCGGGTTCCCCCCGCCCCGATGCCACGCCACGCTTCCAGCCCCGGCCCCATGCTATTCTGTGCACCATTTTTGGGAGCACGGCTTGATTAAAATTCTGCTGCTGATTGCGGTTGGTTTTGTGGTGTGGGCACTGTTCCGCTCCTATCTGCGTACCTTGAACAAACCGCCTGTTTCGACGCGCGAGTCGGTGGTCGAGGACATGGTGAAATGCGCGCATTGCGGGGTCAATCTGCCACGCAGCGAGGCGATCTATAGCGGTGGCGAACTGTTTTGCTCTCCCGAGCACCAGAAACTCGGCAAAAAATGAACGCTGAGGCAGCGTCCCAGCCACGTCTGTTCACGCAGGGCTATTTCGCGTCGCACTGGCGCAGTCTCGACTACTTCAATCTATACCGCCTGACCCTGGCGATGGCGCTGGTGTTTACCAGCTTGCTGTTCGGGGCGTCCGACATGTTTGCCGAGGGCTCGGGCGAACGCTTTCAGGCGTATGCGTACGCTTATCTGGTTTCCGCTGCCCTGTTTGTGCTGGGCATCCGCGCGCGCTGGCCGGGGTTTCAGGTCCAGCTTACCGCCCACATCTTTGCCGACATCCTTTTCACGATGCTGTTGATGGGCACCAGCCCGCGTCTGGCAGACGGCATGGGCTTGCTGCTGGTGGTGTCGATTGCGTCGGGCGGGCTGGTCGGCAGCGGTCGGCTGACCTTGCTTTATGCGTCCATCGCGTCGATTGCCCTGCTGCTGCAACATGGCCTGAGCGTGCTGGGCAACAGTTCGGGCAGCAGCTCCTACTTTCAGGTCGGCCTGCTCTGCACCGGCTACTTCGCCATCGGCTGGCTGGCGCACACGCTGACGCAACGTGCGCTGCGCTCGGAAACCCTGGCACAGCAACAGGCCGAAGAACTGGCGCTGCTGAACCGCATCAATGCACTGGCGATCGAGAATTCGCCCGATGGCTTGCTGGCCGTGCGCGGCGACGGTGTGGTGCGCCACGCCAGTCCGCGTGCCCTTGCGCTGCTGGGCGTCAGTACCCCGGTGGTGCCGGGCCTCACCCGACTGGAAACCTGCTCGCCCGAGCTGGCACAGTTATCGCGACAACTGTCAGCCCATGTCACGCCCACCTTGAACGCGCCGAACGGCCCCTTGCGGGTACGCTGCATCCCGCTGGCTACAGCGGACGGCAGCCGGGTGCTGGTGCTGGAAGATCAAAGCCAGGCCGCGCAGGAGGCGCAACGGCTCAAGCTGGCGGCGCTGGGGCGGCTGACCGCAAATATCGCGCACGAAATCCGCAACCCGCTTTCCGCCATCAGCCATGCGGCACAGCTCTTGAGCGAAGAGTCGCACGATGCAACCCAGGCCAAGTTGACCGGCATCATCGAAAACAACGCGCGGCGACTCGATCGGCTGGTGGAAGAGGTGCTGACGCTCAACCGGCGCGACCGCCTGAATCCGACCATCATCAACACCCTGTCGCTCACGCCGCTGATCGCCGAATTGCGCCAGGCCGAAGGCATTCCGGAAAAGGCGGTCATCGTCAGCCTGCCCGACCGGCTGCACTTTCAGTTCGACCCCGATCACTTGCGCCAGATCCTGTGGAATCTGCTGCGCAATGCCTGGCATGTTTGCGGCAAAAAGGCCGGCTGCATCCATATCCGCATGCAAAAACAAGGCGAGCAGGTGCAGCTCGACATTCTGGACGACGGCCCCGGGGTGTCAACCGACCATCAAGGCAAGCTGTTCGAGCCCTTTTTTACGACGGGTGCGCAGGGAACCGGGCTGGGCCTGTTTCTCGCCCGTGAGCTGGCCGAGGCCAACCATGCGGAACTGTCCTATGTGCCTGGTTTGAGAGGCGCACATTTCCGCCTCAGTTTGTATGGGAGTGAATAAAGATGGCCAATAGTCCACGCGTCCTGCTGGTGGATGACGAACCTGATCTGCTCGATTTGATGGAGCTCACCCTCGTCAAAATGGGGCTGGAAACCGACCGGGCAAGCAGCGTGGCCGAGGCGCGCGTGCAGCTGACGCGCAACCACTACGATCTCTGTCTGACCGATATGCGGCTGACTGACGGCGAAGGACTGGAGGTCGTCGCGCTTGCCAGCGCGTTGCCTTTGCCGGTGCCGGTTGCCGTCATCACTGCGTTTGGTAATGCGGGCAACGCCGTTGCGGCACTCAAGGCGGGCGCCTTTGACTATCTGTCCAAACCGGTGGCGCTCGACCAGCTGCGTGCCTTGATCAAATCCGCGCTCAAAGTGCCCGGCACCCAGGCCGACGACCCGGCACGCGACCTGATCGGCCAGTCTGCCGCCATGCAGGACATCCGCGCGCGCATCGCCAAACTGGCACGCACCCAGGCACCCGTCCACATCGCAGGCGAATCCGGCAGCGGCAAGGAACTCGCGGCGCGCCTGATTCACCGGCTGGGCAGCCGCGCGGAGCAGCCCTTCATTGCGGTCAACTGCGGTGCGATTCCCGAAACGCTGATGGAAAGCGAATTCTTTGGTTATCGCAAAGGTGCGTTCACGGGTGCCGATGCCGATCGCAACGGGTTCTTTCAGGCGGCAGACGGCGGCACGCTGTTTCTCGACGAAGTGGCCGACCTGCCGTTGTCAATGCAGGTGAAGCTGCTGCGCGTATTGCAGGAAAAGAAGGTGCGCAAGGTCGGCGCAACCGCCGAAGAGGCCATCGATGTGCGCATCGTCAGCGCCACCCACCAGAGTCTCGCTTCACTGGTGGAGACCGGGCGCTTTCGTCAGGATCTGTACTACCGTCTCAACGTCATCGACCTGTTGATGCCCAGCCTGCGCGAGCGGATCGAAGACATCCCCGAAATGGCGCGTTTTCTACTCGGCAAACTGGGCGGAGCCGACGTCAAACTGGATCGCGACGCCGAAAAGGCGCTCAGTGCATACGCCTTCCCGGGCAACGTGCGCGAGCTGGAAAACACCCTGGAGCGCGCGCTGGCCTTGTGCGACAACCAGCACATTCAGGCGGCCGACCTCAACCTTGCACCCGCCCTGCCCGCCACCCACGCCGCGCCCGGCAGCAAATACCCGCTGCAGGATTATCTCGACCAGATGGAACGCGCCGCGATCCTCGAAGCGCTGGAACAGACGCGCTTCAACAAAACCGCCGCCGCCCGCGTGCTCGGGGTCACCTTTCGCAGCCTGCGCTACCGGCTGGAACGATTGGGAATTGAATAGGCTGATCAAAATAAAAGACCCACATCCAGAGCTCCCCCAATTACCAGTAGCTTTTCCCTTCCCTCAAATCGATATTTGAGCCGCAACAGTTCGGGCATACCCCCTTAAGTACCCCCATATGAGAGGGTATCGCTTCAGATCATCCCAAACCTTACCGGACGAGCAGGCAAACAAAAAGCCCGTTTTTACGCGGGCTTCAGGGTGTTACTGGACATTATTGGATGATTAATTGGTGCCGCTTGTCGGATTCGAACTGACGACCTACCGCTTACAAGGCGGTTGCTCTACCCCTGAGCTAAAGCGGCGCGGGCGAGATTATAACGATGTCGCTCGCAAGTTGAGGGATTACTTGACTACTTTAAGTGAGGGCCGGCCTTTGGGCGGAACAGGCGCGTCGCCCGATGGCTCGGGCGCAGTCTGATCAGGGGGTGGCGTTTCAACATCAGTCGGTTCGAAGTGGAGGCCCTGGCCATTTTCACGCGCAAAAATGGCGGCCACCCTTTCAACCGGTACGGATATCTCGTGCGAAACCCCGCCAAAACGCGCGGAAAACTGGATCCAGTCGTTATCCAGCATGAGATTGCGGGTGGCACCAGCACTGACATTCAGCACGATCTGTCCGTCTTTGACAAACCCCATCGGCACACGGGTATGCGCATCCACCGAAACCAGGAGTTGCGGGGTGTAACCCGAATCCGTGCACCATTCATACAGGGCACGGATCAGATAAGGTTTGGTTGAGGGATCGGCCACCGACTTTCCTGATCGGCTTTACTTACGCAGGGCTTTTTCGGTCGGCGTCAGCGCGCTGATGAAGGCAGGACGGCTGAACAGACGCTCACGGTATTTGAGTACTGGAGCAGCAACCTTGGGCAGTTCAATGCCGTAATGTTCGAGACGCCACAACAGCGGCGCAATGGCCACATCCAGCATGGAGAACTCGTCGTTCATCAGGTATTTTTGCTTGGTCAGGATGGGCGACAACTGCGACAGGCTGTCCCGAATCTCCACTCGCGCCTTGTCGGATGCCTTGCCGAGCGAATGCTGCAGGGTATCGACATGGGTGAACAGATCATGCTCAAAATTGAACAGCACCAGTCGCGCACGGGCACGCATGACGGGATCCGGCGGCATCAGCTGTGGATGCGGGAAGCGCTCGTCGATGTATTCGTTGATGATGTTGGACTCGGTCAGAATCAGATCGCGCTCGACCAGCACCGGCGTTTTACCGCTGGGGCTGATGCTCGCAATCTCTTCCGGCTTGTTGTGCATGTCCACATCGATGACTTCAAAATCCATGTCTTTTTCGAACAGGACGATGCGGCAGCGGTGGCTGTAAGGGCAAGTACTGCCTGAATACAAGGTCATCATGGCGGGGGTTCCCTTATTGTGATGTTGCGTGTGTTTGATGCTTGAAACGTCAACAGCCGGACACAGTCCGGCTGTTGGCTAACGACAAAACAGGATCAGTGAATGTCTTTCCAGAACTCTTTCTTCAGGTAATACGCCACCACGAAGAAAACCCCGAGAAACAGCAGAACAATCACGCCCAGTTTTTTACGCTGGAGCTGGGCAGGCTCGCCCATCCAGACCAGGTAGTTGACCAGATCGCCGACCTGGGCATCGTACTCGGCCAGGGTGACGGTGCCGGGCTTGACCAGTTCGAAGCGATCGAAAGCATGCGTCTCTTTGCCTTCATGGTCGACGACTGTCTTGTAGTGCGCAACCTGCTCACCCTGCAGGCTCCACATCACATGCGGCATGCCAACCTTGTCAAACACGGTGTTGTTCCAACCCGTGGCACGCGTGTCATCACGATAAAAACTGCGCAGATAGGTATACAACCAGTCCGCACCCCGCGAACGGGCGATCACGCTGAGGTCGGGCGGCGTAGCACCGAACCAGGCTTTGGCTTCGGCCTTGGTCATGCCGACCTTCATGAGCTCGCCCGGTTTTTCAGCGGCGAACATCAGGTTGTCCTTGATCTGATCTTCGGTCAGGCCAATGTCCTGCAGGCGCGCATACCGCATGGCACTGGCGCTGTGACAGTTGAGACAGTAGTTGACGAACATGCGTGCGCCGCGCTGCAACGAATCCTGATCAGCCAGATTAACCGGTGCCTTGTCCAGGTGGACGGTGGCACCCGCTGCAAAAGCCAGAACGGGAGCAGCCGCCAGCAGTAAAAGAAAGTTCTTCAAGCGTTTCATTTAGCCAGTCACCCTTTCTGGTTCCGGTTTGGTTTTATCAATCGAGGTATACCAAGGCATCAACAGGAAAAACAGGAAGTAAATCACTGAGAAAACCTGGGCAACAAGGGTCGCCACCGGCGTGGAAGGCAGCAAGCCCAAGTAGCCCAAGCCGACGAAGGAGATGATGAACAGTGCCAGTGCGATTTTATAAATCGGACCGCGATAGCGGATCGACTTGACCTTGCTGCGATCCAGCCACGGCAGGAAGAACATCAGCACGATCGACATGCCCATCGCCACCACGCCGGGGAACTGCGAACCGAACAGCGGCGGTACCGCGCGCAGAATCGCGTAGAACGGCGTGAAGTACCACAGCGGCGCGATGTGCTGTGGCGTCTGCAGCGGGTCGGCCGGGACGAAGTTGGCCGCTTCGAGGAAGTAGCCGCCCATTTCCGGGGCAAA
>MGZO01000039.1:10041-11163 GCA_001802655.1 Hydrogenophilales bacterium RIFOXYD1_FULL_62_11 | reverse complement strand
TCACCGTGTAATACGGGTGGAAGGGAATGCCGTCGAGCGGAATGTGCGTCACCGGATCCTTGTGTTTCTTGATTTCGACGCCGTCGGGGTTGTTGGAACCGACTTCATGCAGCGCCACCAGGTGCACCACCACCAGGCCAAGCAGCACCAGCGGCAGGGCGATGACGTGGAACGCAAAGAAGCGGTTCAGGGTGGCATCGCCGATCACGTAATCACCACGAATCCAGATCGACAGGTCTTCACCGATGAAAGGCACGGCAGCGAACAGGTTGACGATCACCTGAGCGCCCCAGTACGACATCTGGCCCCACGGCAACAGATAGCCGAGGAAAGCTTCGGCCATCAGCGCCAGGTAGATCATCACACCGAAGATCCAGATCAGTTCGCGCGGCTTGCGGTAGGAACCGTACATCAGGCCACGGAACATGTGCAGATAGACGACGACGAAGAACATCGACGCGCCGGTGGAGTGCATGTAGCGAATCAGCCAGCCCCAGTCGACGTCGCGCATGATGTACTCGACGGAAGCAAAGGCGAGCTCTGCGTCCGGCTTGTAGTTCATGGTCAGAAAAATGCCGGTGACAATCTGCAGCACCAGCACCAGCAGTGCCAGCGAGCCAAAGAAGTACCAGAAGTTGAAGTTCTTGGGTGCGTAGTACTCGGACAGGTGCGCCTTGTACGTCGCGGTGAGCGGGAATCGGTCATCGACCCAACCCATCATTTTTTGCAGGGCAGACATTCTTAGGCTCCTTTTGCGTCTACACCGATCAGCAATTTGGCATCGCTGAGGTATTGATGAGGCGGAATCACCAGGTTGGTCGGGGCAGGGACATTCTTGAAGACGCGTGCAGCGAGGTCAAAACGCGAACCATGGCAAGGACAGAAAAAACCGCCCGGCCAATCTCCGCCCAGATCAGCAGCGCCAACCTCCGGGCGGAAAGTCGGCGAACAACCCAAGTGCGTACAAATCCCGACGGCCACCAGATATTCCGGCTTGATCGAGCGGGTGGCATTGGTGCAGTACGCGGGCTGTTGAGGCTGCTCGCTCTTTGGGTCAGTCAGCTGGCCGTCGATCGTAGCCAGCTTGTCGAGCATTTCCTTGGTGCGATTGACAATCCACAC
>MGZO01000039.1:0-9941 GCA_001802655.1 Hydrogenophilales bacterium RIFOXYD1_FULL_62_11 | reverse complement strand
CGACTGCGCTGGTTGCGGCAATCAGAAATTTGCGTTTACTTGGGTTCATTTTTTGTCCATCAACTTCCTGGCTCATGATTACCTGACCTGAACGTGTTGCGATAAAACCGGCATTCTAACCAATTTGCTGCCCTCTCCGGAAGCCCGATATGGGTATTGGTCATATCAAGCCCCGTCCACGGCTATAATCTCGGCGCGGCAATTTACGCCAAGTCACTGAATTTAATCAATATGCGCAAAATCTGGTTGCTCTTCGCCCAATCCGCCACCGTGGCGCTGGGCGTGCTGTTCGTCGTCACCCTGTTCAAGCCTGACTTCCTGCACACGTCATCGCAGCCACAGAACCTCACCATCCAGCAGGCGCAGCATGCACCGGCCGGACATGAGCCCAGCGAATCTTTTGCAACCGCCGCGACAAAAGTCATTCCGGCGGTAGTCAACATTTTCACCCAGCAAACCATCCGCAGCCCGGCTCACCCCTCGCAGCAGGATCCGGTGTTCCGCTATTTCTTTGGCGACCGTCTGGAGGCGCGGCCGCGCCAGGCGTCCAACCTCGGTTCGGGCGTGATCGTTAGCCCGAACGGCTACATTCTCACCAATCACCACGTGGTCGCGGCCGCCGACCAAATCCAGGTTGCGCTGGCGGATGGCCGCACCCTGCCCGCACGCGTGGTCGGCACCGATCCGGACACCGACCTGGCCGTGCTCAAAATCGATGCCGACAAACTGCCCGCCATCACCTTCGCCCTGGCCGACAGTCTCAAGGTCGGCGACTGGGTGCTGGCGGTGGGCAATCCATTCGGCGTCGGCCAGACTGTTACCGCAGGCATCGTCAGCGCGCTCGGCCGCACCCATCTCGGCATCAACACCTTCGAAAACTTCATTCAGACCGACGCCGCCATCAACCCCGGCAACTCGGGCGGCGCGCTGGTCGACGCAAACGGCAATCTGGTCGGCGTGAATAGCGCAATCTATTCGCGCACCGGCGGCTCGCAAGGCATCGGCTTTGCCATTCCGGTCAGCATCGCACGCCAGGTGATGGAACAGATCATCCAGTCCGGCGGCGTCACGCGCGGCTGGGTCGGCATCGAGGTGCAGGACCTGTCGCCCGAACTGGCCGAATCCTTCAGCCTGAAAAATATCGAAGGCGCGCTGATCGCCGGCGTATTGAAAGGCGGGCCGGCCGACGTCGGCGGCATCCGTCCGGGCGACATCCTGCTGGCGGTCAACAGCAAAAAAGTGACCGACTCGGCAAGCCTGCTCAACCTGATTGCCGCGCTGCAGCCGGGTGTGAAGGCGCAGCTGACGGTGTCACGCAAGCAGCAATCGCAGGTGCTGAACGTTCAAGTCGGGCGACGCCCCATGCAGCAAACGCTGGCACCCGAAGCCGAGCCTGAACTCAATTAAATATCGGACGATTGGCGTCGATCAGCGGCGCAAACAGCAACAGGCAATAAAAAACGGAGCCTCGGCTCCGTTTTTTATTGCGCTGGCAAGGCACGCCATCCGCTACACCTTTTTCACGAACTCCGATTTCAACTGCATCGCCCCAATGCCATCGACCTTGCAATCGATGTCGTGATCGCCCTCGATGATGCGGATGTTCTTGACCTTGGTGCCGACCTTGACCACCAGCGACGAGCCCTTGACCTTTAGGTCCTTGATCACCGTCACCGTGTCGCCATCCTGCAGCACATTGCCGTTGGAATCGCGCACCACGCGTGCCTCCTCTGCGCCCGCTGCCGCATCCTGCGGCCATTCATGGGCGCATTCCGGGCACACGTACATCACGCCGTCTTCGTAGGCGTAGTCCGAACCGCACTGGGGGCATTTGGGCGCGCCGCTCATGCTGCACGTCCGCTATTTTTTACACTCATTCTGGTTTCCTTTAACTACTCACTGAAACTAGCCTAAACCGTGGTCAGCCCCTGTTGTTTTAACGTCCAGACAACTTTGTGGATAGTGCCAAAATCCAATCAAGCCCTAATGTAACTGTAGTTAAAGGCATGGGCATTCTCGTCGACTGGCTTGATAACGCCGTCAGCTCTTAACCGTTGCAATGCCTTCTTTACTTTCTGCATATCGTCTTCACCACTAAGGTGCCTCA
Source organism: Hydrogenophilales bacterium RIFOXYD1_FULL_62_11 (assembly GCA_001802655.1). Lineage (GTDB taxonomy): Bacteria > Pseudomonadota > Gammaproteobacteria > Burkholderiales > Thiobacillaceae > Thiobacillus. The sequence continues at coordinate 7,834 of MGZO01000039.1, read as the reverse complement.
CCAACTTGTTGGTGAGAACAGACTCAGGATTGTCCTTGATATGTTTAGCAATCACATCCTCAATTGATGCGATTTTTTGATGCTTCACTGTGACCAAGAATGCGTTTTCAGCCTCTTCAAACTCGGGGGGGACCAACCCGGCTTTTTTTAACTCATTCTTTGCAGTGTCCAGTCCTTCTCCTATGTCGTGATTAACGGGGTCTGGCAAGTTGTGGAGCATTCGAACAATATTTGGATTTCTTGAAAATCGGTCTTCGTATAAATTGTCCACACTCATGTAACCGGGCAACTTTCCCGGGCTTCGTACTTCAATTCTGTTGTCAAAAATCCTAACGTGAATATCGTCATTCAGACTGTAATCGCGGTGTATTACAGCATTAACAAGGATTTCTTTTAGGGCTTCTGCTGGGTAAGCTAGCTTCACCAACTTTTCACCGTCTTTAAAAGATGCGCCATCAATGAATTGCGCCACTTTATCTATTGTTTTCTTTATAACTTCCTCAATCGGGCCATTAATGGTTGTCGGCATTTCCGCAAGCTGCTCTCGTTTGTACTCTTTCTCAGCAGTTCTTAGCCGATAGACTTTTACTGCACAACGAGTTTGCAGGGTTGCTTGTGGGTTCTCATCAAATAACAAAACGCAACCCACATTAGGGATACGTTTGTCGTCTTTTTTGGTTAACAATCTTTGCTTCCTGAGAAAGCTGGTTGGTTCCAATTGGGACCCGACTCGTTCGATATATTTATGAAGGGCTGGGCTGTCGGTTATATCGTCAATTTCCACATCGTCAACCGTTCTCCGCTCGTACAGTTCAGCTCCTTTTGAGTAGCCAAGTTGAGTCACACGTTCGCCTTTAATTTTTCTTTTCGCAGCGTTGACCCTGATAAAGCAATCACCGGATGCTGCATAGTGAACCTTAGGGCTTTTGGGTATCCCAATGTGCAATATCAACCCTTTACCATCAACTTGTAGAAATTCTAGGAAGACGTTTTCTACCGCAGGTTTAGTTTCTTCTAAAAGCGTTGCGATGAGGGCATTCGCTTCTTCTTGATCTGCAAAACCAATTACCCTTTCAGTCTTCAACTCCAACGTATAGATCGCCACCATCAGAGTTGGCGAATGCTACAAACGTTTCCTGGAGTTTTGCCGGGGAAATTCGCTTGCTTTTAACGTCATTGAAGTGATCCTCATTAAGACTCAACAACCTATTCACTTCGTCCTGATTGATTTTTGCAACGTCCATTGAGTATCTCCATATTTGTTGGGCTAATGTAAATATGAATGCGTTATTAGCGCATTCATCATTTGCCGGGGCTGAAAAAGTAGAGTCTGTCCAGACTCACTCGTTACCCACTCGCTCGTACACTACAAAATCAAACCCCAGCGCATCGCCCTTCTCGCCCGTGTGCGACTCGCGCGACACCTCTCGGAACACGCTGCGGTCGTAGTCGGGAAACCAGGCGTCGCCCTCAGCTTCGATATCTACTTCGGTCAGATACAAACGATCGGCGAGCGGAATGGCCTGGGCGTAAAGGTCGGCGCCGCCGATGAAGAAGACCTCGTCAACGTCCGCGCACAGCGCGAGCGCAGCGGGGATGGAATCGGCGACCAGGCAGCCGTCCTTGCAGTAGTCGGGGTTGCGGGTGATGACGATGTTGGTTCGTCCCGGCAGCGGGCGGCCGAGCGATTCAAAGGTTTTCCGACCCATCAAAATCGGGTGGTTGAGCGTCAGTGCCTTGAAGTGGGCGAGGTCTTCCGGCAGCCGCCACGGCAGGTGGTTTTCGATGCCGATGACGCGGTTTTTGGCAAGCGCGGCGATGACGCTGACGCGCGGTTTTTTCAGCGAACTGCTCATACCGCCACCGGGGCCTTGATCGCCGGGTGCGGGTCGTAGCCGCTCAACGTGAAATCCTCGAAGCGGAAGGCGAAGATATCTTTCACGTCGGGGTTCAGTGTCATCGTCGGCAACGGACGCGGCTCGCGGCTCAGTTGTTCGCGCGTCTGGTCGAGGTGATTCAGATAGAGGTGGGCGTCGCCCAGGGTGTGGACGAAGTCGCCCGGCTGCAGGCCCGTCACCTGCGCCATCATCAGCGTCAGCAAGGCATAGCTGGCGATGTTGAACGGCACGCCGAGGAAGATGTCGGCGCTGCGCTGATACAGCTGGCAGCTCAGCTTGCCGTCGGCAACATAGAACTGGAAGAAGGCATGGCACGGCGCCAGCGCCATTTTGTCCAGATCGGCCACGTTCCACGCCGAGACGATGATGCGGCGCGAGTCGGGGTTGGTCTTGAGCGTCTTCACCACTTCGCTGATCTGGTCGATGGTGCCGCCGTCGGGCTTGGGCCAGCTGCGCCACTGATGGCCGTACACCGGGCCGAGGTTGCCGTTCTCGTCCGCCCATTCGTCCCAGATCGAGACGCCGTTTTCCTTCAGGTACTTGATGTTGGTGTCGCCCTGCAAAAACCACAGCAGTTCGTGGAGGATGGAGCGCAGGTGGCATTTCTTGGTGGTGACGAGCGGGAAACCTTCGGCGAGGTTGTAACGCATTTGCCAGCCGAATACCGACAGGGTGCCGGTGCCGGTTCGGTCGTCTTTTCGGGTGCCCTTTTCGAGCACATGGCGCATTAAATCGAGATAGGGTTTCATGGCACTGGATTCAATTTAGGGGGCAGCGGGAGCGGCTTGAACGGGCTGATTGTCGGATGGATTATCGCCCAGAACCTCATCGTAATAGCCCGCGAGTTTGCTGGCGGAGGCCTTTCCATACACATCCCAGAAGGCGATCTCGAAGTCGGTGTTGTTTTGCACAGCGAGGACGAACTGGCGGAAACGCGCTTCGTCCTGTGCCTTCAGCCAGCCGACCAGCAGCATGGACTGACGGTAAAACTCGAATATGCCGAGGTTGGAGGACGCAGCGCGGTGGCGCGTCCTGGGCGTGTCGCGCAGGGTCAGATTCACCTGGCGCCCGGTGCGTATCGCTTCCCGCGTCTGCGCGTCGGTGACATATTCCGCTCCCCCGCCCTTCGCGGTCAGCGAGGCCCAGCCTTCGTGGAACCACACCGGCAGGCTGCTGTGATAGTGACCGATACGTTGCCCCAGGTGCAGGTGCGCGAGTTCGTGCGTCAGCAGCGGAAGCAGGCGCTGGCTTTCTCCGTTGTCGAGATTGGGCGACAGGATCAGGCGATTGTCCGGCACCACGGCAGCGGAGAGTTTGGGCGTCAGTACGTAGCGCTTGAAACAGGCAGTCGTGCCGCAGACGTAGACGCGGGGCGCACGGGCAAAGGGCAGATAATGCGCGGCCTCGACCTGAGCGATGGCGACGGGCAGCACGGCCGCCACACGATCGCCATACGCCTCGAAACCGGGCTCGACCCGAATGCGCGGATCGGATGCAAGGGCAACGAAAGATTCAACCGAAAGCAGCGCCCTGGGGTGGCTGACGGTCAGCGCACAGCTGGCCAGCAGCATGCAGCCTCCTATCAGCAGCCCTCCTTGCAACAGCCAGCGTGTGATGAAATTCGGGCAGTTCATTTTCGGTAAATTAACTATATTGAATGCGGTTCACCTGCACGCATGATGCACCCTCCAGTCACATTACATCGCCATAACTGGCCGAGGAGAAGCCCAGATGAAAAGCCCAGCAACCCAGTCCGCAGGTGTTTCATTGTTTACCCTGCTCGGCGCGGGCCTGTTTGCGGCTTTTCCGCTTGACGCTGGCGCCGAGTCAAAACAGGCAGCGCCGATGGAGCTGGTGCAACCCGCATCCGCCACGCCCTGGTTACGCTACAGCAGCTGGACGGCCACCGACTGGAAAGACTACAACACGCTGGATAAAACCGCATCGCCCGCCTACGTGCCGCCGCCAAAACTGAATGGACCGATTTCTGGCGACCCCAAAAACGGCGAGAAACTGGCATTCGACCGCACGCGCGGCGGCAGTTGCGTGGCATGCCACATCATGGGCAAGACCACACCTGCGCTGCCCGGCAGCGTCGGCCCCGACTTATCCACGATTGGCATCTGGGGACGCTCCGACCAGTGGCTGTTCAATTATGTGTACGACCCGCGCAGCGTCAACCCGCAATCCCTGATGCCGCCCTGGGGCACCCACACCCTCTTCAGTACGCTTGAAATTCAGGACATCGTGGCGTTCCTGAAAACGCTCAAGGAGCCCAGCGCGTTCAAGGATGCGCTAGAGAACCCGGCGACGCGTCCGGTTCCGGTCGACACCCGCGACAATCTGGATCCCTTTACCAACGACGGCATGGCTGCGCTGGAACGCGCAGGATTGATTTTTTCGCGGGTCGGCGCCAACAGAAAATCCTGCGCCTCGTGCCATTCCACGCCGAAATCAGACTTCAAGACCTGGGCCGCCAGCATGCCCAGATACGAAGCGCGCCTGAACAAAGTCATCGGGGTCGAGGAGTTCATCACGCGCCACGCACGCAGCACCACGGGTGACAATCTGCTGATGCAAAGCGCGGACAACATCGATCTGTCGATTTATCTGCGCTATCTCGCCAACGGCACGCCGATCAAGGTGGATACCCAATCAAAAAACTCGGTTGCAGCAATCAAACGCGGCAACGCCTTGATGACGCGCAAAATCGGGCAGCTCAATTTCGCCTGCATGGACTGCCACAGCCTCGGCGCCAACAAGTGGATCCGCGGCCAGTACCTGACCGAAACCAAAGGGCAGTTCGCCCACTTCCCGACCTATCGCACCAGTCGCGGCGAAATCTGGGATATCCGCAAACGCTTCCAGTGGTGCAATGTCGCCATCCGCGCCAATGAGCTGCCGCCGGACGCTGCTGAATACGGCGATCTTGAAATAGCGCTGGCCGTTATCAATCAGGGACAGAAGCTGAACGCACCGGGCATCCGGCACTAGGTGTGATCTCCCGCGACACGCCGCCTCGCTGCCGAAACAAAACGGGCGCCAGCGCTCATGCAGGCGATATAAGCTGCCAGTGCCCGTCGATCAGGCCTTCCAGCGGCGGGTACTGTTTTTTGTACGCCATCTTGCGGCTGGCTTCGATCCAGTAGCCGAGATAGAGATACGGCAACTCCAGCCGCTTCGCCAGTTCGATCTGCCACAGCACGCCATAGACGCCGAGGCTGTCCGCTTCGCGCGCGGGGTCGAAGAAGGTGTAGACCGCCGACAGGCCGTCGTCGATCTGGTCGATGACCGACAGCATCACCAGCGTGTCGCCGTCGCGGAATTCGACCAGCACGCTGTCGACATTCGATGACAGCAAAAACTGCCGGTACTGGTCGGCGTCGTCGCGATCCATTCCGCCCCCCATATGGCGCGCAGCCTGATAGCGGCGATATAGCTCGAAGTGTTCGTCCTTGAAATCCAGCGGTACAAACCGTGCAGCGAGATGCCGGTTGCGTTTTTCGCAACGGCGCTGACTGCGGTTGCGGACGAATTCGGCCACGCGCACCCGCGCCGGCACGCAGGCGCGGCAGGATTCGCAATGCGGCCGGTAGGTGAACTGGCCGCTGCGCCGAAAACCGGCGCGGATCAGCGCGCTGTAGGCCTGCGGATCGATCAGATGGGTGGGCGTGGCGACCTGCGAACGCGAGCGCTGCCCCGGCAGGTAGCTGCAGTCATACGGCGCAGTCAGGTAAAACTGGATGCGCTGGAAGGGGGGCTCAGTCGGGTGCATTAAATTTCGAACGTCCAGGGGCCGGGTCGATGCGGCAAGTTTACCAACTCCGCCAGCTGCGCCACGAATGCTGCGCGCGGCAGGGTGCGCGCACCCATGCTGGACAAATGCGCAGTCTCCATCTGACAGTCGATCATGCCGAATTCCCACTGCTGCAACTGCCGCGCCAGCTGCACCAGCGCAATTTTCGATGCATCGGGTTCGCGGCTGAACATCGACTCGCCATAAAACATGCGGCCGATGGCCACGCCGTAGAGCCCCCCCACCAGCTGGCCGTCGTGCCAGGTTTCCACCGAATGCGCATAGCCGGCGTCGAACAGCCGGCTGTAGGCCGCCACCATCGCTTCTGAAATCCAGGTGCCGCCCGCTTCCTCGCGCGGTGCGCCACAGGCGCGCATCACGTCGACAAATGCTGTGTCGACGCGCAGTTCAAAACCAGCGTTGCGCATGCGCTTGGCCAGCGACCGGGTCACCCGAATGTCGCCCGGAACCAGCACCATGCGCGGGTCGGGACTCCACCAGTAAATCGGCTCACCGGGATTGAACCAGGGAAAGATCCCATGGCAGTAAGCGTCCAGCAAACGCGGCAGCGACAGGTCGCCGCCCATGGCGAGCAAGCCGTTCGGCTCAGTCAGCGCGGTTTCGACCGGCGGAAAGAATGTTGTGTTTTGGAGACGCTTGCTCATGGGTTCATGGTAGCGGATGCAAATGGGTCTTGCAGCCCCATTAAACTTATAATAAGATTTTTATATCCTCAATAGTGATAAGGAACCAGGCCATGAAATCCACTCTCCTCGTTGCCGCATTGATCGCCACCCTTCCCGCCACGGCCATCGCCGATAGCTGGATGATGCGTGCGCGCGCCATTAATATCGCTCCCGATGTCAGTTCCTCGATCGCAGGTCTGGATGTCTCCAGCGAATGGGTGCCGGAAGTCGACTTCACCTATTTCCTTACACCCAACATCGGAATGGAACTCATTCTGGGCACGGCACGCCACGAAGTCACACTCAACGGCGCCAGCCTCGGCAAGCTGAACCACCTGCCGCCTACGCTCACTCTGCAGTACCACTTCATGCCGACCGGGATGTTCAAGCCGTATGTCGGCGCGGGCCTGAACTACACACGCTTCTATAATGTCGACCTCGCACCCGGTCTGACCGTGGACAGCAACAGTTTTGGCGGCGCGCTGCAAGCGGGCGTCGATATCAAAGTTACCGAAAATGGGTATATCAACCTGGATGTCAAAAAAATCTGGATCGGTACCGAGGTTCAGTCTAACGGTGCCAAGCTCACCGACCTGGACATCGACCCGGTTGTCTGGGGCATCGGTTACGGCTTCCGTTTCTGAGGCAGATGATGGTTTGACGTTTGCGGCAGGCACGACCTCTCTCCCGTGCCTGCCGTGTTGCAACGTCCTTTTGCGGGGCGCTTCGTGAGTTCCATTTCTGGGCCCACGGACGCCCCCTCTTTTTTGGCCTGCTTTCACTGCGGCCTGCCGGTGCCAGATGGCGCCCACTATCCCATCCCGTTCGAAGGCAACACCCAGCAAGCCTGTTGCCGCGGCTGCCAGGCGGTGGCGCAAACCATCATCGACAGCGGCCAGGGCGCCTATTACACCCACCGCACCGCGCTGCCGGCGACTCCGCGTGAGGCCGAAGCCGAACTGGCGCAACTGGGGTTGTACGACCTGCCGGAAATCCAGGAAAGCTTCGTCCGCGTGGAGGCGGAACACATCCGCGAAGCCGCGCTGATCCTGGAAAACATCGTCTGCGCCGCGTGCATCTGGCTCAACGAACGCCACATCGCGGCGCTGCCCGGCGTGCTGTCGGTGGAAATCAACTACGCCACCCGACGCGCGCGGGTGCGCTGGGACAACAGCCGCATCCAGCTGTCGGCGATATTGAAGGCCGTCTCCGACATCGGCTACATCGCCCACCCGTTCGACCCCGGCCGTTCCGACGACATCTACAAGCGCGAGCGCAATACCGCGATCAAGCGGCTGGCCATCGCCGGGCTCGGCATGATGCAGGTAATGATGTACGCGCTGCCGAGCTACACCGCCACCGACATGACCGACGACATCCGCCTGCTGATGCGCTGGGCGAGTCTGGTACTCACCATCCCGGTGGTGCTGTATTCGGCCTGGCCGTTTTTCATC
>MGZO01000038.1:41309-47195 GCA_001802655.1 Hydrogenophilales bacterium RIFOXYD1_FULL_62_11 | reverse complement strand
ATGGACTTTCTCGATACCGTGAAGGGCAAGCTGGAACTGCTCGGCATGGACGACAGCTTTCTCTACCGCGCGGTCAACGAAGGCTTCTCCGGCGGCGAGAAAAAGCGCAACGAAATCCTGCAAATGGCGGTACTGGAACCGCGCCTCGCCATCCTCGACGAAACCGATTCCGGGCTCGACATCGACGCGCTGAAAACCGTGGCCAACGGGGTCAACGCGCTGAAGCATCCGGAGCGCGCGGTGATTCTGGTCACGCACTACCAGCGCCTGCTGAACTACATCGTCCCCGACCAGGTGCATGTGCTGGCGGGCGGACGCATCGTGCGGTCGGGCGACGCCAGTCTGGCGCTGGAACTGGAAGACCGCGGCTACGGCTGGCTGATACCCGAATCCGGCCCGCAAGTGGAGGCGCGGCCATGAACCCCGCTCTATACCGGCAAGCGCTCGAACAGACCAGCGGTTCGCCGCACCAGATGGCGTCACGCGAGGTGGCGCTGGAGCGCTTTTTCACCCACGGACTGCCGACCCCGCGCGACGAAGACTGGAAATACACCGCGCTCGATTTTCTGGAACGGGCTGAACTGCACGCCCCGCAACACGCCGCGGAAGACTGGGCAAGCGAAGACTATCCGGGCACCGTGTTGAAGTTCGGCAATGGCCGGATAACGGATGTCTATACGCAATCGACCCACGCGCATAGCCTGGCCGACCGTGCCGATACGGCTCTGGTGGTGCGCCACCTCGGCCAGCTGGCCGATACCTTGCCGGGCGGCGCGGCGCTGGCTGAAATCAACAGCGCGCTGTGGCGGGATGGCCTGTTGCTGCATGTGCCGGCCGGCTGGAAAGCGGCGCCCTTGTTCATGGTGCACCGCGCCAGCGAAGCCGACGCCATGCTGCACCTGCGCCACCTCGTCGTGCTGGAAGCCGGCGCCGAGGCGGTGCTGGTGGAACATGGTCTGGGCGCGCCCGATCTCGCCTACTGGCACAACAGCGTGACCGAGATCGTGCTGGGCGAAGGCGCCCGGCTCACCCACCTCAAGCTCGACGAAAACAGCGCAGTCGCCACCCACACCGGGCTGACTCTGGTGCAACAGGCACGCGACAGCCGCTATCACGCCCTGTCGCTCAATGCCGGCGGCCGCGTGGTGCGCCACGACACCCGGGTCCATCTGGACGAAGCCGGCGCAGCGTGTCAGCTCGACGGCGTGTTCATCGCCGCCGGTCGACGCCATATCGACCAGCACCTGCACGTCGAACACCGCGCCCCATACACCCGCAGCAGCCAGACCTGGCGCGGTATCGCAGACGGCCGCGGACGCGGCATTTTCGACGCGCGCGTGGTGGTGCAGCCGGGCGCCCAAAAGGCCGACGCCCAGCAATCGAGCCGCAACCTGCTGCTGTCGCCACACGCCGAAATCGACGTCAAGCCGCAGCTGGAAATCTATACCGACGACGTCAAATGCGGCCATGGCGCAACCGTCGGCCAGCTCGACCCCGCGGAAATCTTCTACCTGCGCAGTCGCGGCATCGACGCCGACACCGGGCTGGCCGACTGGCTGGAGCCGCATCTGGCCGCCGCGCTGCCGGTGCTGAACAAGGAGCGCACGGCATGAATACCGACCAGCGCGCCCTCTACGAAGAAGTGATCCTCGAACACAACCGCCACCCACGGCATTACCCGAAGAATCCGCGTGGCAGCACGCACCATGCGCACGGTTTCAATCCGCTGTGCAACGACGAAATCCAGGTGCATCTGAAAGTGGCGAACGACTCCATCGAGGACATCGGTTTCGAAGGCGCCGGCTGCGCCATCTGCATGGCGTCCGCCTCGATGATGGCCGAAGCGGTGCACGGCAAACCACTGGACGAAGTGGAGCGCCTGTTCCATCGGGTGCACAACATGCTGGCGGAAAATGCCCCGGCGGAAGGCGTGGGCAAGTTGCGCGTGCTCGAAGGCGTGCACGAATTCCCGATGCGGGTGAAGTGCGCGACGCTGCCCTGGCATGTATTGCAGGCCGCGCTCGAACAGAACAGCGAAACCGTGTGCACCGAAGGCCCCTCGCCGTTCTGCCCGCAACCCTCGCAGCCCGCTGATGAAACAACTAGCCATTCGACTAAGCCCGCAAGCGGGCAAGTCGCTGGTTAACCGCCGCCATGATCAATCTCGTCCGCCTGGTCTCCGAAAAGCGCGCCGAACAGGTCCTGAAGCGGCAGGTCATCGCCGCCCTGCGCACGATTTTCGATCCGGAACTGCCCGTCAACATCTACGACCTGGGCCTGATCTACGACCTCGACGTCGATGCCGCCGGCCGCGTCGATATCCGCATGACGCTCACCGCACCCGGCTGCCCGGTGGCGCAGACCTTCCCTGCACAGGTCGAGCAGTCCGTGGCGGAAGTCAGCGGCGTGACGGCCGCCCACGTCGAAATCGTCTGGGATCCGCCGTGGGATCAAAGCCGCATGAGTGAAGCTGCGCGGCTGCAGCTCGGGCTGGTGTGATGTCCGGTTGGGTGCGCGTCGCACGCGTCACCGACCTGCCGCCCGGTAGGCGCTGCGTGACGGATGTCGATGGCGTGGCCGTCGCGGTATTCAACCTCGGCGGCGACTACTGCGCGATCGAGGACACCTGCAGCCACGACGGTGGCGAACTGGCGAGCGGCGAATGGATCGGCGAGGAAATCGTCTGCCCGCGCCACGGTGCCCGCTTCAATCTGCGCAGCGGCGCTGTCACCGCGCCGCCGGCCTACAGCGCGATCGCCGTGTTCCCGGTGAGGGTGGCCAGCGGCTGGGTGGAAGTGCGCGACGACCGCGGGGATTGACCGACGCGCGCCGCACCCCGGAGCGGCAGGCCGCGATGTTCAGTTGCCGTAGCTGATCCGGTAAATCACCCCTGCCTTGTCGTCCGACACCAGCAGTGCACCATCAGGCATCACCTGCACGTCGACCGGCCGTCCCCAGGCCGCGATGCCTTTCAGCCAGCCCTCGGCGAACACCTCGTAGGCAGTCACCCGCCCGCCCTCGATGCGCGCCGTTGTCAGGCGATAGCCGGACGGCGGGATGCGGTTCCAGGAGCCGTGCTCGGCGATGAAAACGCGGCCGCGCCAAGGCTCGGGGAACATCGTGCCGCTATAAAAGCGCATCCCGAGGGCAGCGACGTGGGCGCCCAGTTCGCGCATTGGCGGCGTGAATTCGGCGCAGTCATGCTTGTCGCCGAACTCGCTGTCTGCGATGGCCTTGCCGTGGCAATAGGGATAGCCAAAATGCAGACCGGCCCGCGGCGCGCGGTTCAACTCGTCCGGCGGCGCATCGTTGCCCAGCCAGTCGCGGCCGTTGTCGGTAAACCATAGCTCGCCGTTCTGCGGATGCCAGTCGAAGCCGACCGTGTTGCGCACGCCCCGCGCGTATTGCTCGAGCGCGCTGCCGTCCGGCTTGAGGCGGAAGATCGCCGCATAGCGGGCAGGATCCGGTTCGCAGATGTTGCAGGGCGCGCCCACCGGCACGTAGAGGCGGCCGTCCGGGCCAAAGCGGATGAATTTCCAGCCGTGATGGGCGTCGCGCGGAAAGGCATCGCTCACCACCACCGGCTTCGGGGGATTGCGCAGCCGCGCGCTGATCTGGTCGTAGCGCAGGATGCGGCCGATCTCGGCGACGTAGAGCGCGCCGTCACGAAAGGCCACGCCATTAGGCGTATCCAGCCCCTTCAGCAAGGTGAGGACGGCATCGGCCCGGGGGCCGCCGGTGCGGTTGGGCAAGGCGTAAACCGTGTCGCCGCGGGTGCCGACGAACAGCGTGCCATCCGGCGCCAGGGCCATGGAGCGCGCGCCCGGCACCGTGTCGGCATAGATCGCGATGCGAAAGCCCACCGGCAGCTTGAGCGTATCCAGCGGCAGATCGCGCCCGCATGCGGGCAGGCAGGCTAGCAGGAACAGGGCAAGCAGCGTCTTCATCTGAACACTATAGAACGCGATCGATCCACGTGCTTCCCACGGCGAATTCGCCAACGTCCCCAAGCCGTGGCGCGTTACAATCGCGGGGCTTTTCTGCCCAAACGCGCCATGACCGATTCCCTCGAAACCCAGTCGCAGGACAACCTGGAAACGCACCTGATCCAGGTGCAGTCCCTGCTCGCCAGGATGCGGCTGGTGGAGGAACTCGTCCACAAGCAGGGCGGGCCGCGCCAGGCACTGGTCGAGAACCTGGTGCACAAGCAGAACCTGGCCGAGCTGCAGCGCAAGCTGGAAGACCTGCACCCGGCCGACATTGCCTACATTCTGGAAGCCCTACCGCTGGACGAGCGGCGGCTGGTGTGGGGTCTGGTCAACGCGGAGTACGACGGCGAAATCCTGCTGGAAGTCTCCGATTCGGTGCGCGAATCACTGATCCAGAGCATGGACAAGGCGGAACTGCTGGCCGCCGCCGAGTCGCTCGACACCGACGAGATTGCCGACATCGCGGCCGACCTGCCGCACGACGTGATCCAGGAACTGCTCACCAGCCTCGACGCGCAGAAGCGCGCGCACCTGCAATCGGCGCTGGCCTACCCCGAGGACACGGTGGGCGCGCTGATGGATTTCGAGATGGTCACCATCCGCGTCGACGTGACGCTGGAAGTCGCGCTGCGCTACCTGCGCCGTCTGGGCGAGCTGCCCGACCAGCTCGACAAGCTGTTCGTGGTGGATCGCGACGATTCGATCATTGGCGTGCTGCCGCTGAAACGCTTGCTGACCACCGATCCCGAGGCCTCGGTCGCGGCCGTGATGGTCGAGGATTTCGTCAAGTTTCACCCCGAGGACGAAGCGCAGGAAGCGGCGCAAGCATTCGAACGCTACGACCTGGTGATGGCGCCGGTGGTGGATGCACAGGGACGACTGATCGGCCGTCTCACCGTCGATGCGGTGGTGGACTACATCCGCGAATCGGCCGACGCCGACATGCTGTCGATGGCCGGCCTGAAGGAAGAGGAAGACCTGTTTTCCACTGTGTGGAATGCGGCGAAAAACCGCTGGATGTGGCTGGCAATCAACCTTGGCACCGCCTTCGTCGCCTCGCGCGTGATCGGCGCGTTCGAAGGCAGCATCGAAAAACTCGCCGCGCTGGCGGCGCTAATGCCGATCATCGCCGGCATTGGCGGCAACTCGGGCAACCAGACCATCACCCTGATCATTCGCGGCCTCGCGCTCGGCCACATCACCCCGGCCAACGCACGGCGGCTGGTGGTCAAGGAAATCGGCGTCGCATTGTTGAACGGCCTGATGTGGGGCTCGGCGGTGGGCGTCTTCGCCTGGCTGCTGTATGACAACCCGGAACTGGGCGGCGTGATGGCGCTGGCGATGCTGCTCAATCTGCTGGTCGCCGCGCTAGCCGGAATCTTCATTCCGATGACGCTGGAACGCTTCAAGCGCGACCCCGCGATTGGCTCCTCGGTGCTGCTCACGTTCATCACCGACAGCATGGGCTTCTTCATCTTCCTCGGCCTCGCCACCATCCTGCTGCTATGACCCCCGTACCCGACAGCCGCGCGCTTTACGGCCGCCTGCTGACCTATGTCAAACCTTACTGGCGCATGTTCGCGCTGTCGCTGGTCGCGCTGATTCTCACCGCCGCCACCGAGCCGATGCTGCCCGCGCTGTTCAAGCCGCTGCTGGACCAGGGCTTTGTCGCCAAGGACCAGGCCTTCATCCGCTGGGTGCCGCTGCTGCTACTGGCGCTGTTCGTAGTGCGCGGCCTCACCAGCTTCGTCAGCACCTATTGCATGGCATGGGTCGGCAGCCGTCTGGTGATGGACTTGCGCGCGGCGATGTTCGACAAGCTGATGACGCTGCCGACGCGCTACTTCGACCAGAACCCGAGTGGACAGCTGATCGCACAACTGGCGTTCAACGTCAC
>MGZO01000038.1:40925-41233 GCA_001802655.1 Hydrogenophilales bacterium RIFOXYD1_FULL_62_11 | reverse complement strand
TATCTGGTCTGGCTCAACTGGCAGCTGACCCTGATCGTGTTCGCACTGGTGCCGCTCACGCTGTGGGTGGTGCGCATGGCGAGCAAGCGCCTGCGCGGTCTGTCGCGCAAGGCACAGCAGAACATCGGCGACCTCACCCAGGTGGTGGACGAAGCGGTGGGCGGCCATCGCGTGGTCAAGCTTTACGGCGGCGAAACCTACGAGCAGGATCGTTTTCGCAGTGCAGCCAACCTGGCGCGCGCTTACGAAATGAAACGCGTCGCCGCCAACGCGGTGTACGAACCGGTGATCCAGTTCATCGCCGCGAT
>MGZO01000038.1:34441-40912 GCA_001802655.1 Hydrogenophilales bacterium RIFOXYD1_FULL_62_11 | reverse complement strand
ATCGTCTACATCGCCGCCGACCAGGCGAGCGACAACGCCACCACGGTCGGCGGTTTCGTCGCCTTTTTCATGGCGATGCTGCTGCTGTTCGCGCCGCTCAAGCGGCTCACCGCGGTCAACGACCAGCTGCAGCGCGGGCTCGCAGCGGCCGAAACCATCTTCTCCATGCTTGACCAGGATGCCGAACGCGACCACGGCACGCAGAGGCTCGCCCGCATCGAAGGCCGTCTGGCATTGCGAGATATCAGCCTCTGCTACCCCGGCAAAACCACCCCCGCCTTGCACGGCATCAGCCTCGATATCGCGCCCGGTGAAACCGTCGCGCTGGTCGGCGCATCCGGCTCCGGCAAGACCACGCTGGCGAATCTGGTGCCGCGTTTTTACGATCCCGATGCGGGCGTCATTACGCTTGATGGCCACGACATCCGCGACATCCCGCTGCAAAATTTACGCAGTCACATCGCACTGGTATCGCAGGACGTCACCCTGTTCAACGACACGCTGGGACACAACATCGCCTACGGCAGCAAGCGCGATGCCACGACCGATGAAATCCGCGCCGCGTGCATCGCCGCCCACGCATGGGACTTCATTCAGGCCATGCCGGACGGCCTCGACACGCTGATCGGCGAAAACGGCATGCGCTTGTCCGGCGGCCAGCGCCAGCGCATCGCCATCGCCCGCGCCATCCTCAAAAACGCGCCGATTCTGATCCTCGACGAAGCCACTTCGGCGCTCGACAACGAATCCGAGCGCCACGTCCAGGCCGCACTGGAAACCCTGATGACCAACCGCACCACGCTGGTGATCGCGCACCGCCTGTCCACCATCGAGCGCGCCAATCGGATCGTGGTGCTGGAAGGTGGACGCATCGTCGAGATCGGCAGCCACGCCGAATTGCTCGCCAAACAAGGCCGCTACGCCCAACTTCACGCACTTCAATTCTCCGCATGAGCCACGACACGCCCACCGGCTGGATTAAGCCCTCCCGCTCGCTCGTTACCCTGGCTGGCCGCGCCATCGGCGACTGGCGCATGATCCGCAACGGCGACCGCATCCTGCTCGGGCTGTCGGGCGGCAAGGATTCGCTGTCACTGCTGCACACCCTGCACCATCTGCAACAGAAAGCGCCGGTCAAATTCGAACTGCTGGCGTGCACCGTCGATCCGCAGTCCGACCAGTACGACCCGTCACCGCTGACGGCGTACATGGCCGCACTCGGCGTGCCGTATTTTCTGGAGTCGCAGCCGATCATGGTCGAAGCGCAGAAGACGCTGACCAAGGATTCCGATTCCTATTGCGCCTATTGCTCGCGCATGCGGCGCGGCATTCTTTATCGCGTCGCCCGCGAGCAGAACTGCAACGTCGTCGCGATGGCCCACCATCTGGACGATCTGGCCGAAACGCTGATGATGTCGATGCTGTTCGGCGGCAAGCTGCGCACCATGTCGCCGCACTACCTCAATGACGCCGGCGACCTGCGCATCATCCGGCCGTTTGCCTACGCGCGCGAACGCCAGACCCGCGCGTTTGCGGCCGATGCCGGCCTTCCGGTGATTTTCGAAAACTGTCCCGCCTGTTTTGCCAAGCCGCAGCAACGCTACGCAATGAAGCAGATGCTGGCGGAGCAGGAAAAGACTCACCCGCGCATCTTCAACAGCCTGTTGACCGCGATGAAGCCGCTGATGGGCGAGCCGCCGGTTTAACTAGCGCGGCGGCTTGCAGCGTTTGCCCTCGTATTCGAAACGGTTCAGCGCGTACGTCTTGCCATTCCAGCGTTCCACCGGGAAACAGAAGCCCGGACCGCCTACCGAGATATCCGGCCAGCCGCCGACACCCCAAGTTTTCAGAAACTCGGGGATGCCATTGTTGCTGCTCATCACACGCCACTTACCGTCTTCCTGCTTGCTAAGCAGCGTATAGCCCGTACCTGAATGGCCATGGCAATACATGCCGCCTTCGGTGACCACGGCTTCGGGGCGGCCATCGCCATTCAGATCACGTACCCATTCAATGGATGCGCCCCCTCCGCTGGGTTCATCCACGCAAACGACCCACACGCCCTTGCGTTGTATCGCCCCCGCCGCCCTGAACACCGCCGTTTGATCCGCCTCGCTCAACGTCATGGCTGCCGGGGTGGACTCAGCCGCTGCCTGCGGCGCTGCACCCAGCGCGATGCCTAGCGCCACGCCGCCGAACAGCGAACCTAAACATTCTGTGTTCGTTGCCATACCCACCCCCCATTTCATCGCCAAAACCTAACCATAGTCATTGAAACTGCGGTCGCAAACGTACGCCACCACCGCTGGAATCTGCTCGCGCATTTTCCTGTCGCACCGTTTTATCCGTAGAATCAAGCCATTGTTTTATTAGATGTTTTCCATACAGAGACCAAGGTTATGACTGCCTCCTTCACCCCCCCCAAGCGCATCCTCATGGGCCCCGGCCCCTCCGACGTGCCGCAGCGTATTCTTGACGCCATGGCGCGCCCGACCATCGGCCACCTCGACCCCGCTTTCGTCGAACTGATGGAGCAGATCAAGGCCATGCTGCGGATGGCGTTCCAGACCGAAAATGCGCTGACCTTTCCGGTCTCGGCGCCCGGTTCGGCAGGGATGGAAATGTGCTTCGTCAACCTGGTGGAACCGGGCGACAAGGTGATCGTCTGCCGCAACGGCGTGTTCGGCGGCCGCATGCTGGAAAACGTCAAGCGCACCCGCGGCGTGCCGGTCGTGGTCGATGACGCCTGGGGCGCGCCGGTTGATCCGCAGAAGGTGCGCGACGCCTTCAAGGCCAATCCGGACGCAAAGATTCTCGCCTTCGTGCACGCCGAGACCTCGACCGGCGCGCAGTCGGATGCCGAAACGCTCGCCAAGATTGCGCAGGAATATGGCGCGCTCACCATCATGGACTGCGTCACCAGCCTCGGCGGTACCCCGCTCTACATGGACAAGTGGGGCATCGACGCAGCGTATTCCGGCAGCCAGAAATGCCTGTCGTGCACCCCGGGTCTGTCGCCGGTGTCGTTCTCCGAACGCGCCATCGCCCGGATCAAGGCGCGCACGACCGTCGTGCAAAGCTGGTTCCTCGACCTCAATCTGGTGCTCGGCTACTGGCAGTCCGCCGGCAAGCGCACCTACCACCACACCGCACCGATCAACCCGATGTACGGCCTGCACGAAGCGCTGGTAATCCTCGAAGAAGAAGGCCTGGAAAACGCCTGGGCGCGCCACCGCACGATGCACGAAAAACTCAAGGCCGGGCTCGAAGGCATGGGACTGCGCTACGTGGTCGAGGAATCCGCCCGCCTGCCGCAACTCAACTCGATTTACGTACCCGAAGGCGTCGACGAAGCCGCGGTGCGTGCCAAGCTGCTGAATGACTTCAATCTCGAAATCGGTGCGGGTCTCGGCGACATGGCCGGCAAAATCTGGCGCATCGGCTTGATGGGCTATTCGGCCAAGCAGGAAAATGTCGACTACTGCCTGAAGGCATTAAAAGCCTGCCTGCCCTGACCCCCCTGCGGGCGATCAGTCAAGTTGGCAGCCGCGGCAGGACGTCGAAAGGGCTGGCTATAATTGGCCTTTGCCACCCTGCCCCGCCGAAATTCGGGATGACACACCATGATCGTTCAGAAAGATTTCAGGGAACTCGGCTGCGCCGAGTGCGCTGGCGGTTCCGGACTGGATTTCGGGTTCACGATGGCCTTCCAGCCGATCGTCAACATCGATACCCGCGAGGTCTATGCCCAGGAAGCCCTGGTGCGCGGCCTCAACAACGAATCCGCCGGCGAGGTGTTCACCCGCGTCAATGACAGCAATCGCTACCGCTTTGACCAGGCATGCCGCGTCAAGGCGATTCAGCTTGCCGCGCAGCTCGGCATGAACTCCCTGCTTAGCATCAATTTCATGCCCAACGCCGTCTACCGCCCTGAGCTTTGCATCCGCACAACGCTGGAAGCCGCCAAGACTTACGGCTTTCCGATCGAGCGCATGATTTTCGAGATCACGGAAGCCGAAAAGGTAGAGGACCATGAGCATCTGCGCGACATCGTGGAACACTACAAGCAACGCGGATTCCTGACGGCAATCGACGATTTTGGTGCAGGCTACTCGGGCCTCAATCTGCTGGCCGAACTGCAAACCGATCTGATCAAGCTGGACATGGCGCTGATACGCGACATCGACAAGCACAAGGGGCGCCAGGCCATCACCCGCGGGATCATGCAGGTGTGCAGCGAACTCTCGATTCGCGTCATTGCAGAAGGGGTCGAATCGCGGGAGGAAGTCATGGTCCTGCGCGACTTCGGCATTGTGCTGTTTCAGGGGTATTACTTCGCCCGCCCTGCATTCCGGACGCAGGCGACCGTACCGACCGAAGTGTACGACAGCCTGGCTTGAGCACATGACGCACCTACCCGCTGTGGTCGGCGCGTGCGGCTCAGTCCGCGTCCCACGGCCATCCCGCCCTTAAGGAACCAGTCAGATCAATCTCATGACCCGCAGGATGATCAGGATGACGACGATCAAACCGATGCCGCCACTGGGATCATAGCCCCAGGCGGCAGCTGTGTGACCACAGGCGGATGACGCCGATCAGGATCACACGATTAGCAGGATGGTTCCAATGCTCATGATTTACTCCCCATTGTCAGGATGGCAACAAAAAATGGGTGAGGTAGTTGACCGCGATCCGACTCGATTGCCTTCGTATTCAAACACGGGGTCACGACGGGTCACACTTTAGCCGCCCATTCCGCCGCCCGGGAAATAGCCCAGTTTCTGCTTGTCCTCTTCGGTACAGGCGTCGTTCAGGCACAGGAAAGTCTTGCCATTGTCATTGAGCGTGGCGAGGTTCATGTCGGGCTCGGTAAACCCGTCCGCGTCGGTGAAAATAAAGTGATATGCCTTGCCGACCTGCAATTCCAGAACGCCCTCGTTGCTTTCGCCATAGTCGTGCCAGCGATCTCCTTTTCCACCAGGGATTTCGGGAGCCGTCTTGCCACTATTGTCATCCTTCCAGGCGACAATCGTGGGACGGGCCAGCACGTCACCTGCTTTATCAACGGCCGCGCGACGCGCCTGCGAAAAATCCCTTACGTCCATATCCGCCAATGCGATTGTTTGCATGTTGATCTCCTCTGCGCTCTAAAGTCGTTCGATGGGTGGGTCGCCCTGCCCGTGCGTATCAGGGAAGGACGCTGTCATCGTGGTCGATTATTCGAGGCGTGTACGTAGGATTGGGCCGAAACGCAGGAAGGCGTCCGCTGAAAACGGGCTGAGTGGAGGTGCCCAAGAGGGGCGCTGGGAGAAAGCGCGCGCAAAGCAGGGGGATGTGGATACACCCCTGCCCGCGTGGGCGGGGGGGATGCGTGGTTACAAGCCCAGCCGCTGCCAGATGGTGGTGCTCGGCCCCGCCTGATTCATGGTGTAGAAATGCAGGCCCGGTGCGCCGCCGGCCAGCAGGCGCTCGCACTGGTCGGTGATGACATCCAGTCCGAAGGCACGAATCGACGCCAGATCGTCGCCGTAGGTTTCCAGCTTCTTTCTCAGCCAGCGCGGGATCTCCGCGCCGCAGGCATCCGAAAACCGCGCCAGTTGCACGTAGTTTCCGATCGGCATGATTCCGGGGACGATGGGAATGCTCACGCCCAATGCCCGCGCTTCATCGACGAAGCGAAAGTAGGCGTCGGCATTGAAGAAATATTGAGTGATGGCGGAGTTCGCCCCGGCATCGACCTTGCGCTTGAAGTTGGCAAGATCGTCCGTCCATGAGCGCGCCTGCGGGTGGATTTCAGGATAAGCGGCGACTTCGATTTCGAACCAGTCGCCGGTTTCCTTGCGGATGAAACTCACCAGTTCGTTGGCGTAGTTGAACTCGCCCGCGTCCATGCTGCCCGACGGCAAATCGCCGCGCAGCGCAACCAGATGGCGGATGCCCTGGCTTTTGTATTCGTTCAATATCTCGCGGATATTGTCTTGGGTGGAGCCGATGCACGACAGATGCGGCGCGGCTTCGGAGCCGGATGCCTGTATGTCGCGCACGGTTTCCAGGGTGCGGTCGCGGGTGGAGCCACCCGCGCCGAAGGTCACCGAAAAAAACTTGGGTTTGAGTTGCGCCAGTTGCGCGCGGGTGGCGCGTAGTTTTTCTGCGCCCTCCGCAGTTTTTGGCGGAAAAAATTCGAAGCTGAAAGTACGTTGGCTCATGGTTCAGCCTTTATCGCCGGGAACGAGCGCCGACAGCGCCCAGGCGATCACGCTGTACAGGATGGCGCCCAGCATGGCGGCAATAAATCCGTGAACGGCAAAGCCGGACAACAGGTTTCCCGCCAGCCAGAACAGCAAGCCGTTCAGCACGAAATAGAACAGCCCCAGGGTCAACAGCGTGATGGGCAAGGTGAGCACGACCAGCACCGGACGCACCAGCGTATTGAGCAGGCCGATCACCAGCGCGGCCAGCATGGCCGAGCCA
>MGZO01000038.1:22345-34410 GCA_001802655.1 Hydrogenophilales bacterium RIFOXYD1_FULL_62_11 | reverse complement strand
CGACGGGATACTTGCCGGAATCCCGCTCCTGCCACAGTTCGATCTGCGCAATGGTCTGGTTGGCGAACGATGAGGACATCACATACGACGGATGGCCGGTCGCGCAGCCGAGGTTCACCAGGCGTCCCTTGGCCAGCATGATGATGCGTTTTCCGTCGGGGAAAATGATGTGGTCAACCTGCGGCTTGATTTCTTCCCACTGGTATTTTTCCACCCCGGCGACGTCGATTTCATTGTCGAAGTGACCGATGTTGCAGACGATGGCCTGATTCTTCATTTTGGCCATGTGATCGTGGGTGATGACGTGGAAGTTGCCGGTTGCGGTGACAAAAATGTCGGCCTTGTCGGCAGCGTAGTCCATGGTCACCACGCGGTAACCTTCCATCGCGGCTTGCAGCGCGCAGATCGGGTCGATTTCGGTGATCCACACCTGGGCGGACAGCGCACGCAGTGCCTGTGCCGAACCCTTGCCGACGTCGCCATAGCCCGCCACCACGGCAACCTTGCCGGCAACCATCACGTCGGTCGCGCGCTTGATGCCGTCAACCAGCGATTCGCGGCAGCCGTAGAGGTTGTCGAACTTGGACTTGGTCACGCTATCGTTGACGTTGATCGCGGGGAATTTGAGTTCACCACGCGCGTGCATCTGATACAGGCGATGCACGCCGGTGGTGGTTTCCTCGGTCACGCCCTTGATGGCGGCCAGGCGCACCGAATACCAGGTCGGGTCGGCCGCTACTTTGGCCTTGATCGCGGCGTAGAGCACGCGCTCTTCTTCGCTGGTCGGGTTGCCGACAACCGAAATATCCTTCTCGGCACGCGCACCCAGATGCAGCAGCAGCGTGGCGTCGCCGCCGTCGTCGAGGATCATGTTGGAGAAGCCGCCATCCGTCCATTCAAAGATGCGGTGGGTGTAATCCCAGTAGTCTTCCAGCGACTCGCCCTTGACCGCGAACACGGGGGTATCCGTGGCCGCAATCGCAGCAGCAGCGTGATCCTGGGTCGAGAAGATGTTGCACGACGCCCAGCGCACTTCGGCACCCAGCGCTTGCAGGGTTTCGATCAGCACGGCGGTCTGGATGGTCATGTGCAGCGAACCGGTGATGCGCGCGCCTTTCAGCGGCTGCGCGGCGGCAAATTCCTCGCGGATCGCCATCAGGCCGGGCATTTCGGTTTCGGCGATACGGATTTCCTTGCGGCCCCAGTCGGCCAGCGCCAGGTCGGCGATGACGAAATCGGTAAAACCAGAGGGGGTAGAAACTGCATTCATGGTGAAACTCCTTGAATGACAGCGGGGTGGGTGCTCGTTTGCCCACAGCCCGGCTGCAAGTCAACGAGCGCAGTTGAATCATCGCCTGCGCTGAGCCTGGCTGTCGTTGCGGATCAAACCGGCGACAGTCGCAGCGCTCCTCAGTGCAGGGGGGCGAAACAGGTCGCCCAATAATATCGGTAAGTTGTCAGCAACAACGATTGCAACAGCCGCCTTGCCGATCACTTCCCAAGTGAAATCACGGTTCATCACGCTTTTTTCTGCCTACGTACAAACAATGTAAGTGCGTGTAGCGGAAAGCATCCAGCGTCGAACGAGTGAATCGTCGCAACGCGGCCTTGGAACCGAGGCCGGATTCTACTCCTGAAGCAAAAAATTCCGAACCGGCGATCTACAGGCACAGGATGATCAGCCTTCCAAGCCCCCTTGGTGTCGGAATTCTTTACATGCGGCGTGACTTGCCATGCATCACCTGCATTACAAGCCTTTGTAATTATTGAACCATGGTAGCAAGCATCATTCAGGTGCGCATTTTGCTTTACCGCCCCAAGCGTACTCACACGTGCCTGAAATTCACAACCAATACTGACGGGAGGAGAAACATGAATCACATTACAAAAACGCTGCTGGGCATGGCTTTGGGTTGTTGCATGACAAGCGGTGGCGTTCACGCCGCATCCATACAAAGCCTGACGATTGAGGAAATTGGGGTTACCTCGGGTGAGCTTGGCACTTCCGGGCTTGCCAATGGAGGCGGTTGGGGAAACTATTTTTCAAGTGACGGCACCTACATGGCTCCGCCCGCCTTCTTTACCAGCAACGGCACCGATGGCGCGCTTATCATGGGAACCACCCAGGCGAATGGTGCCTTTTCGACCGGATTCAATTGGGGTGGCAGCAATCATTTTGAATTCAACACACTAAAAAGTGCGCCAAGTGGGACGATCACGGGCGGCGCCATGACGCTCAACCTTTCGGGGCTGGTTGCTGAATTCACCCTCGGCCACACGGCATTCCCTGCCGCACCCGATGCCTCCACGCTTGTGACGTCCGTATCCATGATTGACGCCAATCACTATTTCTATACGGCTGACTGGACACATGTGTTCAACAACGACGTATATGACCTCAACACCCTTGCCATACAGCCGGGCTGGAACAGTTCGGGTGCCGTCCTTCATTTTGAAGGCATTGCCACCATGGCCCCTGTACCCGAGGCCGAAACCTACATCATGATGCTGGCGGGTCTGAGTCTGGTTGGGTTGATGGCGCACCGCCGTCGCAAACTGGTTTAACGTTTAGCCCCACCAAGAAAAAGAGCCGGTCTGACCGGCTCTTTTTCGTTAAACACTCAGCAAATGCCAGCGCATCAAATCCCCGCTGCCGCCTTCAGTTCAGCCGCCTTGTCCGTGACTTCCCAGGTGAAATCGGGCTCCTCGCGGCCAAAGTGACCGTAGCTCGCGGTCTCGGTGTAAATCGGGCGCAGCAGGTCGAGCATGTTGACGATGCCCTTGGGGCGCAAGTCGAAGTGTGCGGCGATCAGTTCGGCTATTTTTGCTTCGGGGATTTTGCCGGTGCCGAAGGTGTCGACCATCATCGAGGTGGGCCGGGCGACGCCGATCGCATAGCTGATCTGCACCATGCATTTGTCGGCGAGGCCGGCAGCGACGATATTTTTCGCCACGTAGCGCCCGGCGTAGGCGGCGCTACGGTCGACCTTGGAGGGGTCCTTGCCGGAGAACGCGCCGCCGCCGTGGGGCGATGCGCCGCCGTAGGTGTCGACGATGATCTTGCGGCCGGTGAGACCCGCGTCGCCCATCGGACCGCCGACAACGAAACGGCCGGTGGGGTTGACCAGGTAACGCGTGTCGGCGGTCAGCATGTCTTTCGGCAGCACCGGCTTGATGATTTCCTCGATCACGGCCTCGGTGATCTGCGCCTGCGAGACTTCGGGGTTGTGCTGGGTGGAGAGCACGACGGTGTCGATGGAATGCGGCTTGCCGTCGACATAGCGAATGGAGACCTGCGATTTGGCGTCGGGGCGCAGCCACGGCAGGCGGCCGTCCTTGCGCAGCTCGGACTGCCGCTGCGTCAGGCGATGCGCGAGGTAAATCGGCATCGGCATCAACACCGAGGTTTCGTTGCAGGCATAGCCGAACATCAGGCCCTGGTCGCCCGCGCCCTGGTCGAGATAATCGTCGTGTGCGCGATCGACGCCCTGCGCGATATCGGGCGACTGCTTGCCGACGGTGACCAGCACCGAACAGGTGTTGTAGTCGAAACCAATTTCGGAGGAGTCGTAGCCGATACGCTTGATGGTCTGGCGCGCGATCTGGTTGTAGTCGATCACCGCAGTTGTGGTGATTTCGCCCGCGATGACGCACAGACCGGTGGTCAGCAGCGTCTCGCAGGCAACGCGCGCATGTTTGTCCTGGGTTAGAATCGCGTCGAGTACCGCATCCGACACTTGATCCGCCATCTTGTCGGGATGCCCTTCAGACACCGACTCAGACGTAAAAATGAAATCTTTTTGCATGACAGCTCCAACAGTCCCGGTTACTGATTGCGTAACCAACTCTCGGGACCTACAGAGCGGCGACGCTTTAGCTGTATTTGTATCCCGCCCGCAAGTTGTCATAGTTAACGCGGCGGCTTGTCTTCGCGCATTGTGCCGCGCTTGTTTCCGCGGCGTCAACTCCCTCAAAGAGACTCCGACCCACTCCGCGCCATTGCCCATGTGGCATCGCATGCCCCACAAGGGGACTCCGACTTTCTACGCGCTGAAGCGCGTGAAAGATCGTATGCCCGCGTGATGTTCCTGCTCAAACTGCTGGCTCGTCTGCCTCTGCCTGTGCTGCACGGCATCGGCGTCGCGCTGGGCTGGCTCATTTACTGGGCACCGGGCCGGCATTCTGCCCGCATGCGCAACAACGTGTTCGATAGCGGCGTATGCGTGCCCGGACCCGGCTGCGAACGTCTGTTGCGCCAGAGCATCAGCGAGTCCGGCAAGGCCTTTGCCGAATTGCTGCCGATGTGGCTGCATCGGGACAAGGTCGTGCTGAAACAGGTTCGGGGCAGCAGCGGCTGGGAGCACATCGATGCCGCGCATGCTGCGGGCCAGGGCGTGATCCTCATTGCGCCGCATATTGGTTGTTTTGAAATCATCGGCCAGTATTTCGGCGCGCGTCATCCTTTCACCATCATGTACAAACCTTCACCCAAGCCCCTGCTGAATGAATTGATGCTGAACGGCCGCCAGCGCAGCCAGACGACGCTGGTTCCCACCGACATGTCGGGCGTGCGCGCCCTGCTGGCGGCGCTCAGGCGGCGCGAGGGAATCGGCATCCTGCCCGACCAAGTGGCCAGCAGCGGCGATGGCGTATGGGCGCCTTTTCTTGGCCGCCCGGCCTACACCCCGACGCTGGTTGCCAGCCTGCAGCGCAAAACCGGCGCTGCCGCTTTTTTCGTCGTGGCCGAACGGCTGAGCTGGGGACGCGGTTATCACCTGCATGCCTACCCGCTGAGCGACACGCTGCCGGAAGACAAGACGGCGGCCGCGCTGCGCATCAACCAGGGCGTAGAGGCTGCGGTGCAACGCTTCCCGGCGCAATACCAATGGCGCTACAACCGCCACAAGCACCCCGGCGGCGTCGCGTTGCCCGTTGAATCGACCGCCGCATGAATCGTGCGCTGTTGATCCTGCTCAAACTGCTGGCGCGTCTGCCGCTGCCGCTGCTGCACGGCCTCGGCATCGTGCTGGGCTGGCTCATTTATTGGGCGCCTGGCAGGCATTCCGCTCGCATGCGCGGCAACGTGTTCGACAGTGGCTTGTGCAGTCCCGGTGCGGACTGCCGACGCCTGTTGCGCCAGTCCATCGCCGAATCCGGCAAGGCGATTATCGAATTGTTGCCGGTATGGCTGCGCCCGTATGAAGACGTGCTGAAACTGGTCAAGGGCCGCAGCGGCTGGGACGCCATCGATGCCGCGCGCGAGGCGGGCAAGGGCATCATCCTGATCGGCCCACATATCGGCTGCTTTGAACTGCTCAACCTGCATTACGCCGCGCACCATCCGTTTACCGCCATGTACAAGCCGCCGCGCAAAGCGGTGTTGTCTGAGCTGATGCTGGCGGGGCGCCAGCGCGGCCAGGCAACGCTGGTACCGACCGATCTGTCGGGTGTGCGCGCGCAACTGGCGGCGCTCAAACGCCACGAGGCCATCGGCATCCTGCCAGACCAGGTGGCAACCGGCGGCGATGGCGTGTGGGCGCCCTTTCTCGGCCGTCCAGCCTATACGCCGACCCTGGTCGCCAGCCTGCAGCGCAAGACCAGCGCCGCGGCGTTTTTTGTCGCTGCCGAACGTCTGAGCTGGGGGCGCGGCTATCACCTGCATGCCTTTCCGGTGAACGATACGCTGCCGGAAGACAAGGCCGCTGCCGCGCTGCGCATCAACCAGGGTGTCGAAGCCGTGGTGCGACAGTTCCCGGCGCAATACCTGTGGAGCTACAACCGCCACAAGCGCCCGGGCGACGCGCCGCCGCCGGACGCGATGCCCACATGAGCGCCCCCGCCCGCACCTTGCTGCGCCCCGCGCTGCTGCCGGTCTGGCTCGGCGTCGGCGTGCTGTGGCTGCTGCACTGGCTGCCGCTGCCGCTGCAGGCGGCTATCGGCAACAGCCTCGGCTGGCTCATCGCGCAGATTCCCAGCAAGCGACGGCGTGTCGGCGCCACCAATCTGGCGCTGTGCTTTCCCGACGTGCCCGCCGCGCAGCGCCGCCGCTGGCTGCGGCAAACCTTTCAGGCCTCGATTCGCGCCGCGCTGGAATACGGCATTCTGTGGTGGGGATCGGCCGCGCGGGTGCGTCGCCTGGTGCGCATCGACAACCCCGAAGCCGCGCGCGGCGACGGCGTGCGGCCGGTGATCTGGCTGGCGCCGCATTTCGTCGGCCTCGACATGGGCGGCATACGGCTGACCATGGACCAGACCATCGTCTCGATGTATGCCCGCGCGCAAAACCCGGTGGCCGACAAATACATGCGGCACGGCCGCACGCGCTTCTCGGACATCGTACTGATCGAGCGCCACGAGGGCATCAAGGCCACGCTCGCCGCGATCAAACGTGGACTGCCTTTTTACTATCTGCCGGACCAGGATCATGGCCGCCTCAACGCGGTGTTCGCGCCGTTTTTCGGCATCCCCGCCGCCACCGTGTCGGCGCTGCCGCGTCTGGTCAAACTCACCGGTGCGCAAGTCATCCCGGTCATCACCCGCCAGTTGTCGTGGGGGCGCGGCTACGCACTGCACTTTTATCCGCCCTGGGAAAACTTCCCCAGCGGCGACGTGGACGCCGACGTCGCGCGCATGAATGCCTTCATCGAAGACCGCATCCGCGAAATGCCGGCGCAATATCTGTGGCTGCATCGCCGCTTCAAGACGCGCCCCGACGGTGAAGCGAGCCTGTATGACTGACATCCGCCCGCTGGCGTCGCACCAAGTCGAGGCCGTCAGCGCGCTGGCGCGCGTGGTGTGGCAGGCCACCTACCCTGCGCTGATTTCCCAGGCACAGATCGACGCCATGCTGGCCGACCGTTACGCCGCCGGGTCCATTCTCGCGCAGCTCGACGACCCCTTGCATGCCTGGTGGGTGGCGCACCAGGACCAGCGACTCGTCGGCTTCGCGCATGCCTCACGGGGAAACACTGGCTGCAAGCTCGACAAACTGTATGTCCATCCGGACCACCAGCGTCAAGGCATCGGCAGCGCGCTGCTGGTCACCGCGCAAAACTGGGCGCGCACGCAGCACGCCCGCCGCCTGTGGCTGCAAGTCAATCGCGGCAACACGCAGGCGATTGCGGCCTATCAAAAACTGGGCTTTCACATTGTCGAATCACGCGTGTTCGACATTGGCAGCGGCTTTGTGATGGACGACCATGTCATGGAGCGCACTCTGTGAACGTCACCCATCCCGACGACGCCTCGCTGCGCGCGCTGTTCAACCGCATCCAGACCATTGCCGTGATCGGCCTCTCGCCGCAACCCGCACGGCCAAGCTACCGCGTGGCGCAGGCGATGCAGCGCTTTGGCTTCCGCATCGTGCCGGTGCGGCCGCTGGTGGACAGCGTGCTGGGCGAGAAAGCCTATGCGACGCTCGCCGACATCCCGTTCAAGGTCGATCTGGTCAACGTGTTTCGTGCCGCCGAGCATGTGCCCGCTATCGTCGAGCAATGCCTGGCGCTACACTTGCCTTCCATCTGGATTCAGGAGGGCATCGTTCATGACGACGCCGCGCAGCACGCGCAAACCAGCGGCATGACGGTGGTGATGGACCGCTGCATACTCAAAGACTACGTCAGGTTATTTACCGCATGAATACCCAACAAGGCATGAACCTTCGTTTCACCAAAATGCATGGCCTCGGCAATGACTTCGTCGTGATCGACGGCATCACGCAAACCGTCGCGCTGACACCGGAGCAATGCCGCCGCATCGCCGACCGCCATTTCGGCGTCGGCTGCGATCAGATTCTGCTGGTTGAGAGGCCCACCCGCGACGACGTCGATTTCCGCTATCGCATCTTCAACGCCGATGGCGGCGAGGTCGGGCAATGCGGCAATGGCGCGCGCTGCTTCGTTCGCTTCGTGCACGAAAAACAGCTCACCGACAAAACCTCGATCCGGGTGGAAACCGCGTCGGGCATCATCGAACCGCGCCTGCTCGACAATGGCCAGGTCACGGTGAACATGGGCGCGCCGCGCTTTGCGCCGGTTGACATCCCCTTTGTCGCGACGGCTGAAGCGCTGACCTACCCGCTCAAGGTCGGCACCCACACCCTCGAAATTTCCGCGCTCTCCATGGGCAACCCGCATGCCGTTTTAAAGGTGAACGATCTCGACAGCGCGCCAGTGGATATCCTCGGCGCGGCGATCGAAGCGCACCAACGTTTCCCGCAACGCGTCAACGCCGGCTTCATGCAGGTGCTGACACCGCACGACATCCGCCTGCGCGTATTCGAACGCGGCGCGGGCGAAACCCTCGCCTGCGGCACCGGTGCCTGCGCGGCGGCCGTCGCGGGCATCCGCCAGGACTGGTTGAAGAGCCCGGTAAGCGTCCACACCCGTGGCGGCGATCTGATCATTGAATGGGCGGGAAAAGACCAGCCGGTGTATATGACCGGCCCCGCCGTTACCGTATTTGAAGGAGCCATTGAAATCCCATGACCACAGCCAGCAACACCCAACCCCCCGCGCTCGATCCCCAGGCTGTTGCTGATTTTCTGATCCAGCATCCGAATTTCTTCAACAATTTTCCCGCCTTGCTGGCGGAACTGAACATCCCCCATCCGCACGGCACGCACGCCATCTCGATGAGCGAGCGACAGCTCATCTCGATGCGCGACAAGGTGCGCATGCTGGAGAACAAGCTGACCGAGCTGATCCAGTTTGGCGAAGAAAACGACGGTATTTCCGACAAGATGCAGGCGCTCGCGCTGGCGCTGATGGCCACGCGCACACCGCAGGACATTCTGGTCGCACTGACGCTACACCTGCGCGAAGGATTTGCCGTGCCGCACCATGCGCTGCGCGCGTGGAATCTGCCTAGCGATAGCGTGCCCGGCCTGAGCGACCCGGTTGCGCAAATCGCTCGCGACCAGATCAGCGCCATGGCGCATCCGGTGTGCGGCGTGCTGGCGGTGGACGAGGCGATCAACTGGTTTGGTGAAACCGTGTCGCCGCACCTGCGCGCGTTTGCCTGCATTCCCCTGCGCGTATCGGCCAACGGTGTTCCGCTGGGGCTGCTGGTGCTCGCCTCCGAAGAAGAAAACCGCTTCTATGCCGGCATGGGCACGCTTTATCTGGAGCGTCTGGGTCAACTCATCAGCGCCGCCTTGCTGCGGATGCAGGATTGAGTCCAGGTTGAACCCGGTCGACAGCTACCTGCAGCATCTTGCTGCCGAACGGCGGCTGTCGCCGCATACCGTCACTGCCTATCAGCGCGATCTGGCCCAGCTCAGCCAGCTGACCGCCGGCAAGCCGCTCGCGGAACTCAGCGTCACCGACATCCGCGGCGCCATCGTCAAACTGCGCGGCCACGCTCTGTCGCCCGCCAGCGTGGCGCGGCACCTGTCCAGCTGGCGTGGGTTTTATGTGTTTGCCTGCCGCCGCCTCGGCTACGCCAGCAATCCCTGCCTCGGCATGCGTCCGCCGAAGGCCGCCAAAGCCTTGCCGCAAGTGCTGTCACCCGACACCTGCGCGCA
Organism: Hydrogenophilales bacterium RIFOXYD1_FULL_62_11; assembly: GCA_001802655.1. Taxonomy (GTDB): domain Bacteria; phylum Pseudomonadota; class Gammaproteobacteria; order Burkholderiales; family Thiobacillaceae; genus Thiobacillus. The sequence goes on along the minus strand of MGZO01000038.1, from coordinate 24,887 downwards.
ACTGTTGAATGGCGCGCATGCCGCCGCCGAAGACACTGCCTTGCAGGCGCGTGACCGCGCCATGTTCGAGCTGTTCTATTCGTCCGGGCTGCGTCTGTCCGAACTGGCCGATCTGGATCTGAACGATGTCAATCTGCAATCCGGCGAAGCGCAAGTCACCGGCAAAGGGCGTAAAACCCGCATCGTGCCGGTCGGCCAGCAAGCCCTGACCACACTGGCCGCCTGGCTGCACCAGCGTGCGTCGCTTATGTCCCGCAGGGACGGTATCCCCGGGGAGACACGCGATGCCACTGCCGCGCTATTTCTTAACCAGCGTGGCACACGCCTGACGCCGCGCAGCATCCAGCTGCGCCTCCAGCGCTGGGCTCAACAGGCCGGCTTGAGCCAGCATGTTCACCCGCACCTGCTGCGCCACGCCTTCGCCACCCACGTACTGCAATCGTCCGGCGACCTGCGCGCGGTGCAGGAGATGCTTGGCCACGCCAGCATCAGCACGACCCAGGTTTACACCCATCTGGATTGGCAGCATCTCGCCAAGGTCTACGACCAGGCGCATCCACGCGCGCGCAAGAAACCCTGACAGCCAGGTAGGCAATCAAACAATGTCGGTCTCCGCCACCCCGGGCGCAGGATCCGGATAACGCATTTTCATGCCTTCCAGCGCCTCGATCAGCAGGCTGGACACCGTCAGATTGCGCACCAGCTTGCTGTTGGCGGGAATCACGTGCCACGGCGCGTGCGCCGTGCTGGTGGCCGAGAGCGCGGCTTCGTAGGCCTCCATGTAGTCGTCCCACTGCTCGCGCACGGCAAGATCGCCGGGCTGGAACTTCCATTGTTTTTCCGGCGTATCGCGCCGTTCTTCCAGGCGCTTTTTCTGCTCGTCCTTCGAAATATGCAGATAGAACTTCAGGATCGTCGTGCCGGTTTCCGCCAGCATGCATTCAAAGTCGTTGATCTGGCGGTAGCGCCGCTTGCACTCGTCCTTGTCGATCCAGCCGTTGACCCGCGTAATCAGCACATCTTCGTAGTGCGAACGGTTGAAGATGGCGATTTCGCCCGTGCCCGGGACATGGTGATGCACCCGCCACAGATAGTCGCGCGCCAGTTCATACGGCGTAGGCGACTTGAAGCTCGCCACCCTCACCCCCAGCGGGTCGATCCCCTGAAACACGTGGCGGATGGTCGAATCCTTGCCCGCGGTATCCATCGCCTGCAGCACGACCAGCAGCTTGTGCCTGCCTTCGGCATACAACAACTCCTGCAGCGTTTCGAGCCGTGCGCGCTGTTCGTCCAGGCGTTCGCGCGCGTCAGGCTTGTCCTTGCCGACGATGGCGCCATCGTCGGCATCCCAGTCGCTCAGCTTGATCTTGCTATCGGGCTTGACGCGGGTATCGATCGTTTTCACAGGCGCTCCTTGGGTGGAATCAGGGTCATCCAGTCGCCCAGCGCCGCACGGATTTCATCCAGCGTGAGATGACGCATCAACGAGCGGTTGCCGGGCGCCATCTGGTCCCAGGCACAACGCAGGCTGCGCACCTCCGGCTGGGCGGCATCACGCAGCCGGAAGGTGGTGACGTAATACAGAAATGACGGGGTGTCGTTGCCGCCCAAACCCGTCTTCATCAAGCCGGGGCGGATCAAGGGCGAAGCCGCTGCGGTGATTTCACTGACGCTGCGCGCGACCTGCACCACCTCGAACCGGCCTGGTTGCAGCAGTTGCACCTGACGGCTCACGGTGTTCACTTCCATGATGCAAAAGGGGTCGTATTCCTGCACGCCATTGCGCGGCACGATGCGCCCGTACTGCAAACGGACCGTCGCTGCCCCCGGGTCGATCGGCAGCACCTGGTTGAGCTGCACCGCCCAACCCGGCGAATAGGCGTAATACGGCGATGCCGGGTCGGGCGATTGCAGCCCCGCACAGCCGCCCAGCAGCACAACCAGTCCAAGCACGATTGATTTCATTCGACTTCCTTGCAAGCTGAATCCTGTTACTCGCGCTTCACGCGAAACCACGCCGCATACAACGCTGGCAGAAAAAACAGGGTGAGAAAAGTCGCAGCGACCAGGCCGCCCATCACCGCGAACGCCATCGGCCCCCAGAAAATCGAGCGCGACAGCGGGATCATCGCCAGTGCGGCCGCCGCTGCGGTGAGGCTGATCGGACGCATCCGCCGCACGGTGGATTCGATGATGGCGTCCCACTGCGACAGGCCGCGGGCGATGTCCTGCTGGATCTGGTCGACCAGAATGACCGAGTTGCGCATGATCATGCCGGACAGCGAAATGATGCCCAGCAGCGCGACGAAGCCCATCGGCTGGCCGCTCACCAGCAGGGCGATCGCCACGCCGATGATGCCGAGCGGCGCGGTCAGCACCACCAGCAGCGAGCGCGAGAAACTGCCGAGTTGCAGCATCAGCAGGGTGAAGGTGGTGATCAGGATCAGCGGCCACGAGGCGCCGATGGCGGCGTTGGCCTTGGCGCTGCTTTCCACCGGCCCGCCGACCGCCAGCCGGAACCCCGGCGGCAGCTGCGCCTTGA
>MGZO01000038.1:13059-22330 GCA_001802655.1 Hydrogenophilales bacterium RIFOXYD1_FULL_62_11 | reverse complement strand
CGGGTCGCCGCGCACGGCGATGGTCGGCAGGCGGTCGCGCCGCCAGATCACGCCGTCTTCGAACACCGGCTCGAAGGTGGCGATCTGCCCCAGCGTCACGCTCTGGCCGTTGAAGTTGCCGATGGGCAGCGCGCGCAGCGCATCGACATCGCGGTGTTCGCTGCGCGGGGTGCGCAGCACCACATCGATCAGCAGATCGTTTTCGCGAAACTGGGTGACGCGGGCGCCCGCCAGCTGCAAGGACAGCACGCGCCCGACCTGCTCCGAACTCAGCCCCAGCGCCTTGATCTTGTCCTGATCGAGCTGAGCGTGCATGGCCAGCGATTGCTCGTTCCAGTCGAGATTCACCGCAGTGATCTGGGGCTGCGCGGCGACGATCTTGCGCAGTTTTTCCGCCTGCAGCTTGAGTTGCGGGATGTCGGTTCCGCTCAGCCGGTATTGCACCGGATAGCCCGCCGGCGGGCCGTATTCAAAGCGCACCGCGCGGCCGCGCACATTGGGGAAATCAGTGTCGAACACCTGGCGGATGCGGGCAATCTCCCGCTCGCGCGCCGGCACATCCTGCGCGATCACCACCAGCTGCGCGAAGTTGCGATTGTTCAGCCGTTGATCCAGCCCCAGCACGAAGCGCGGCGCACCCTGGCCGATGTAGTTGACAACGTGCGCCACGTCCTTGTCCCGCCGCAACAGGGACTCGAGCCTGACCGCCTCGGCGCGCGTGGCGTCGATGGAGGCACCTTCCGGCAGCCACATTTCGACCAGAATCTCCAGCCGGTCGGACTGCGGGAAGAACTGTTTCTCCACCTTCTGCATCGCTGCCACGCCGATAACCAGCGCCAGCACCGTCAGCGCAATCACCGTGCGGCGCCTGGTCACGCACCAGGTCACCATCGCCCGGAAACGGCGGTAAAACGATGTGTGATAGCTGGCCTCCTCGTCAGCGACCTGATGCGTCGGCTTCAGCAGCACATAGCCCAGGTAGGGCGTGACGATGACAGCCACCAGCCAGGACGACAGCAGCGCAATCGTCGTAACCGCAAAAATCGCGAAGGTGTATTCGCCGACGACCGACTTGGCGAGTGCGATCGGCAGAAACGCGGTAGCGGTCAAGAGCGTACCCGTCAGCATGGGAAACGCAGTGGACTGAAAGGCATAGGTCGCCGCCTCGAAGCGTCCCCAACCGGCCTCGAGTTTGTGCGCCATCATTTCGACCGCGATGATGGCGTCGTCCACCAGCAGGCCGAGCGCAATGATGAGCGCGCCGGTGGAGATGCGATGCAGGTCGATGTTCAGCAGCCACATCGCGGTGAAGGTGATCGCCAGCACCACCGGAATGCTCAGCATCACGACCAGTCCGGCACGCCATTTCAGCGCCAGAAAAGTCACTGCCAGCACGATGGCCACGGCTTCCAGAAAGCTTTGCATGAACAGCTTGACTGCACGGGTCACGATGCTGGGCTGGTCGTGAATCTGGCGGATGTCCACCCCGACCGGCTGCGCTTTTTGTAGGGCATCCATGGCCGTGGCCACGGCATGCCCCATTGCCACCACATCGCCGCCATCGGCCAGCGACACGCCGAGCAGCACCGCCGCTTCGCCCTGCGAGCGGATTTCGGTGGCGGGCGGGTCTTCGTAACGCCGCGTCACCTCGGCGATGTCACCCAGGCGCAGGCTGCGCGCGCCGACCTGAATCCGGGTTGCGCGCAGGCGCTCGACATCGACATACGCGCCCGACTGCCGCAGCGGGATCGACAGCACCGCGTTTTCCACCCGGCCGTTGGCGACGATGCTGTTCTGTTCCTGCACCGCCTGGATGATCTGTTGCGGCGAGATCCCCAGGGTGGCGAGCTTCTGCGTCGGCACCTCGATGTAGATTTTTTCCGCCACCACGCCGAACAGTTCGACCTTGCCGACGTTGGGCAGGCGCCGCACTTCGCGCTGCGCATCCTCGCCGATGCGGCGCAGGTCGGCGCGACTGAAGCCATCGCCGGTGATGGCGTAAATCGAGCCGAAGGTGTCGCCGAATTCGTCGTTGAAAAACGGTCCCTGTACCCCGGCAGGCAGTTGCGGCGCGAGGTCGCCGATTTTCTTCCGCACCTGATACCAGGCGTCCGCCACGTCGCGCCCGCGCAGGGTTTCCTTGAGATTGACGAACAGCGCGGTCTCGCCTGGCTTGGCATAGCTCGACACAAAATCCAGCTCGGGCATTTCCTGCAGCTTTTTCTCGATGCGCTCGGTCAGCTGCTCGGAAACCTCCTGTGTCGTCGCGCCCGGCCACTGGGCCTGGATCAGCATGGTCTTGAAGGTAAACGGCGGGTCCTCGGCCTGTCCCAACTGCAGATAGGAACGCGCGCCCACCAGCAGGATCAGCACGATGAAAAAGCGCACCAGCGCCGGATGCTCGATGGCCCAGCGCGACAGGTTGCCGCGACGGGGAACGAATTGCGGGCTGCCGCTCATGGCTGGGCCGGCGTCAAAACGCGGACGTGCTGCCCCGGCGCAAGTTTATGCACGCCTGCCGTCACCACCCACTCGCCCGCCGCCACGCCCGACGCAATCGCCGCGCGCTCACCGCTCAACCCACCCAGTTGAACGCTGCGTGCCGCCACCTTGCCGGTTTTCCGATCCACCACCCACACCTGCGGCTGACCGTTGATCCGGAACAACGCGCTTTGCGCCACCGACAGGCTCGGCACGGCGGCCGTGTCGACTTCAACCGTGGCGGTCATGCCCAGCTTCACGGCCGCATCGGCTTCTGCAATGCTGACGCGCGCGCTGTAGGTGCGGCTGGCCGCATCGGCCATCGGCGACAGTTCACGCAGGCGACCGGCATAGGCCCTGTCCGGTTCCGACCACAACCGGACCTTCAGCGTGCGTGCTGCGCGCAGGGCATCGAGCGCATTTTCCGGCACGTTGATGCGCACCTCGCGCTCGCCGGTCTTTGCCAGTTGTGCCACCGGCTGTCCGGCCGCCACCACTTGCCCAGTCTCCGCCAGGGTCGCCGTTACCACCCCGGCATAGGGTGCGGTCAAGCGGGTATACGCCTGCTGGTTGCCCTGACGGGTCGCTTCGGCGCGCAACTGACGTGCCCGCGCCTGCGTTGCCTCGGATACGGACTGGCGGCGGTCAAGTTCTGCCTGGGAAATGAAGTTCTGCGCGCGCAACGCCGTGTAGCGCTGCAAGTCCTGCTGCGCCAGTCTGGCTTCGGCCTCTGCCGCTACCCACTGCGCCTGTGCGGCGGTCGCAGCCAAGGCATAATCAGCCGGGTCGAGCGTGGCGATGAGTTGCCCTGCCTTCACCTGCGTGCCGACCTCCACCCAACGTGCTTGCACCCGACCCGTCACGCGAAACGCCAGATCGGTCTCATGGCGTGCCCGTACCTCGCCGCTATAACGCGTGCTGCTGTGCGCACCCTGCAAACCGACCTGCTCGGCCCGCACGGATCGGCTATCCACCGGCGGGCTGGAAGGCGCATCCTGACCGCAAGCACTCAACAGCAAGAGAACGGGAATTAAAGGAATGAAGGTTTTCATCCGCAAATTATCCCCCAATGGCCATGGCTTCTGTCTCATGCGCCGCCCAGCGCAGAATAAGCGCTGCGGCTGGCAAGGTTCACCTGAGTAGGGTTATGATGTCAGACGCGCATGACCGCTAACCGGTCTTTCGGTTGCCCGCCGGAGTAAGCTCCGGCCACGCATTTTTACTGTCCTAGATGTCTGGAGTATTTTGATGCCCGCCTCGCCCAAACTGCTTACGGAAGCCCAGCTGCTGAAAATGCCGGCTTCCGCTTACATGAATGCCGAGCAACTTGCTTTCTTTCGCGCCCGCCTCGAAGCGCTGCGCGATGAAATGCTCGCCAATGCAGCCGATACCGGCGAACACCTGAAAGAAAACGAAAACTTCGCCGACCCCAACGACCGCGCCACGGTCGAAGAAGAGCACATGCTGGAACAGCGCGTGCGCGACCGCGAGCGCAAGTTGCTGAAAAAAATCCAGTCCGCGCTGGTGCGCCTCGATTCCGGCGATTTCGGCTACTGCAAGGAAACCGGCGACCCCATCGGCCTGCCGCGCATGCTGGCGCGCCCTACCGCCGAGTACTCGATCGAGGCGCAGGAGCGCCACGAGCGCAAGGAAAAACTGCACGCCTGATCCCCTGCCCGCCTTTAACCGGCGGGTTTTTCATCACCACCAATGCAACTGGGTTGCACTGGTGGCCTGGCGTCCCCTAGAATGCCGGCCATGCCCTCCCTCGCCGCCGTCCACAACAACGCCGTCCGTCTGATCCAGGAACGCGGCGCCAGCGCGACGGCCGCCCGCGTGCAAGTGTTGCGGCTGCTGCTGGCGACGCACACCACCGTTTCGCACCAAAGTCTGACCCAAGCCGCCCTCGACGAAGGCCTGCCGCTCGACAAGGTCACGCTCTACCGCGTGCTCGACTGGCTGGTTGCGCAAGGCCTGGCGCACAGCGTGACCGGGCAGGACCGGGTGCGCCGCTTCGGCATTGCCGACGTCCACCACGGCCACGCGCATTTCGAGTGCGACGCCTGCGGCCGGCTGTATTGCCTGCCCGAACGCGCCAGCCTGCCGATGCCGGCAGCGCCGGACGGTTTCGAGACGCGCCGCGTCGACATCACGGTTCATGGCCGTTGCGCGGAGTGCGCCCAGACAGCCCGCTCAAACGGCTTCACCTGATCCCGCAGACGCTTGCCATGACCGACCAGCCCCTCCCCATCACCCTGCTCACCGGATTTCTCGGCAGCGGCAAGACCACGGTGCTCAATCACATCGTGCGCACCCTGCCGCGCACGGCGATCCTGATGAACGAGTTCGGCGCCGTCGCGCTCGACCATCAGCTGCTGCAAAAAATGGAAGGGCCGATGGCGTTGCTGTCGGGCGGTTGCGTCTGCTGCACGATTTCCGGCAGCCTGTCGCCGACGCTGAAAAACCTGTGGATGGCGCGGCAAAAGGGCGACATCCCGCCGTTCGAGCGCGTCATCATCGAAACCACCGGCATCGCCGACCCGGCGCCGGTGCTCGACAACCTGCTGCACGACAATTGGGTGCGCGCGCGCTTCCGTCTCGACGGCGTGGTGACTACGGTGGATGCTGTGTTCGGCATGGGCCAGCTCGACGCGCACTTCGAGGCGATCAAGCAGGTGGCGGTGGCCGACCGGCTGTTGCTGACCAAGACCGATCTCGCCACGCCTGAAATGCTGGCCGCGCTGCGCACGCGACTGGCCACACTGAATCCGGCGGCCGACCTCATCACGGTCACCCATGGCGAAATCGACCCGGCAGCGATCCAGAACCTGGGGCTGTGGAATGCCGAAACGAAAACGCTGGAACTGACGCGCTGGCTCAAACCGCAGCGCTATCAGCCCGCCCGCGCCGGTGCACTGGGCGGCAAGCCGACGCTGCAGGACGCGCCAGCCGAATTGCACGACAAGCGCATCCAGTCGTTCTCGGTGGTGCTCGACGTGCCGCTGGATCGCTACGGCCTGCAATCGGCGCTGTCGATGCTTACCTCGTTTCGCGCCGAAAACCTGCTGCGCTTCAAGGCGATTGTGAATCTGCAGGACGAACCGCTGCCGGTGGTGCTGCACGGCGTGCAGCATGTGCTGTATCCCGAGGTGAAGCTCGACGCCTGGCCGGACGACGACCATCGCAGCCGCTTCGTCTTCATCGTGCGCGACCTCGACCCCGAATTCGTCGCCAGACTGCTGGCCGACTTCACCGGCGCGGCGCAAAGTCATGACGGAGCCGCCGCATGAATCTTGCGCAAAAAATGCTCGTCGGCGCGATCCGCGTCTACCAGCTGGCGCTGTCGCCCTGGCTCGGCCGCCAGTGCCGCTATCTGCCCAGCTGCTCGGAATACGGCAAGGAGGCCATCGAAAAACATGGCGCGTGGAAGGGCGGCTGGCTCGCCGCCAAGCGCATCGGCCGCTGCCGCCCGGGCTGCGATCATGGCTACGATCCGGTGCCGCCGGTCGAGCCGAAACCGTAAAATTCCGGCCATGCTGCCCCGCCGCCTGCTTCCCTGGCTGTTTGCGCTGACCCTGCTGTTCGGTCAGGCGGCGGCGTTCGCGCATGCGCTGACGCACCTGCACGCCAGCGATGCCGATTTACCCGAGCAGCGCTGCGAAATCTGCGTCGCACAGGCGCAGCTGGGCTCGGCGATGCCGTCCACGCCGACTGCGCTGTCATTACCGCCCGCAGCGCATTTCCTTGTCGCCGCCGACGCACCCTGCTGCGTCGATCTCGCACCCTGTCCCGCCTGCGCCCGCGCGCCACCCGGTTCCGTACACGCCTGATTCCATTCGATCTGCGCATGCTTTGCGCGGGCGTGTGTCATTCGTTTACGGAGTTGAACCATGTTACGTCCCACCCTCCTGGTGGCCGCGCTTGCGGCTGCCTTTCCGGCTTTTGCCGATGCCGATCTCGATGCGCTGCGCTCCGAACTGAAAGAAATGAAATCCAGCTACGAGGCGCGTATCCAGTTGCTGGAAAAACGCCTGCTGCAAGCCGAAACGCAGGCGCCCAATGCACCCGCTCCTTCACCCGCTAGCGCCGTGGCTGCAGTCGAGCCTGCTCCACAACAGGAAACCGCCAGCAACCGTTTCAACCCGGACATCTCGCTGATCCTGCAAGGTCAGTATGCGCAGCTCGACGACATCGAGCACCGCCACATCACCGGATTTTTCCCGGCCGGACACAACCACGACGTGCCGCGCGGGTTCTCGCTCAACCACACCGAACTGGTGATGAGCGCCAGCATCGACCCCTACTTCAGCGGTTACATGAACCTGGCCCTGCTCGACGCGGAAGTTTCAATCGAGGAGGCCTGGTTCCAGACCACCGCGCTCGGCAACGGCCTGACGCTGCGCGGCGGCCGCTTCCTGTCCGGGCTCGGCTACCAGAACACCCAGCATCCGCACGCTTGGGACTTCGCCGACAACAACCTGATGTACCGCGCGCTGTTCGGCGAGGCCTACGGCAACGACGGCCTGCAGCTAAAGTGGGTGGCGCCGACCGAGTTGTTCATGGAGTTCGGCGCCGAAGCCGGACGCGGCGCCAACTTCCCCGGCACCGACCGCAACATGAACGGCGCCGGCAGCACGGTGCTGTTCGGCCACCTCGGCGGCGACGTCGGCGTATCGCACAGCTGGCGCGCCGGGCTGTCTTACCTGCAGACCCGCGCCAGCGATCGTGACAGCGAGATCGACGACCTCAACGACGTGGCAGCCGAAACCCTGTTCTCCGGCAGCAGCAAGACCTGGATCGCCGACTTCGTCTGGAAATGGGCGCCCAACGGCAACGCGACCGAGCAAAACTTCAAGTTCGCGACCGAGTATTTCAGCCGCAAGGAAGACGGCGATCTGCTGTGCGTAGACAACACGGCCGGCGGCGGCGCGTGTACGGACGTGGCGGATCGGTACAAAGCCACCCAGTCGGGTTTCTACGCGCAAGGCGTCTACCAGTTCATGCCGCGCTGGCGCACGGGCTACCGTTATGACCGCCTCGATTCCGGCTCGGTCGATTTCGGCCTCAACAACGCGTCTCTGCCGGTCACGGATTACGCGCCGACGCGCCATTCGCTGATGCTCGATTACTCGCCGTCGGAGTTCTCGCGCTTCCGTCTGCAAGTTTCGCAGGACAAATCGATGGAAAGCGTGAGCGAGAACCAGTGGTTCGTGCAATACATCCACAGCCTGGGCAGCCACGGCGCCCATAGTTTTTAAGGAGAACGCCATGAAACAGCTTTTTGCTGCCTTGTTGTTGTGGCTGCCCTTGAGCGCCCACGCCGCGCTCAACGTGTTCGCCTGTGAGCCTGAATGGGGTGCGCTGGCGCGCGAAATCGGCGGCGACGCGGTCAAGGTCTACACCGCTACCACCGCGATGCAGGACCCCCACCGCATCGAGGCGCGCCCCAGCCTGATCGCGCAAACCCGGCGCGCCGGTCTGGTGGTCTGCACCGGCGCCGAACTCGAAGTGGGCTGGCTGCCCCTGCTGCTGCGCGAATCCGGCAACGCCGCGGTGCAGCCCGGGCGCCCCGGTTATTTCGAAGCCGCGCGCCATGTGCCGATGCTGGACAAACCCGCGCGGGTCGACCGCGCGCAGGGCGACGTGCATGCAGCGGGCAATCCGCATATCCAGACCGACCCGCGCAATCTCGCGCGGGTCGGCGCGGCGCTGGCGCAGCGTCTGGGTGAGGTCGACCCCGCTCACGCCGCCGCCTACCAGGCGCGCTGGAAAGCCTTTTCCGTACGCTGGGAAGCCGCCATCGCGCGCTGGCAGCAGCAGGCCGCGCCGCTCAAGGGCATGCCGGTGGCGGTGCAGCACAAATCCTTCAGCTATCTCATCAACTGGTTGGGCCTGCGTGAAGTCGCCACCCTCGAACCCAAGCCCGGGGTCGAGCCTTCGCTGGGCTATCTGGCCGAAGTGGCGGCACGCCTCAAAACCAGCCCCGCCAGGATGGTATTGCGCGCGGCGTATCAAAGTCCGCGCGCGTCGGAATGGCTGGCGCAACGCGCGGACATCCCCGTCGTCGCGCTGCCGTTTACCGTGGGCGGCGCGCCGGGCACCGAAGACCTGTTCGGCCTGTTCGACGTGACGCTGACCGAACTGCTGAAAGCGGCGCAATGACTGCCAACCTGGCCGCGCTCGACCCTGCACTGCTGTTGTCGCCGCTGATCGCTGGCTGGCTGGTACTGGCCACCCACGTGCCGCTGGGGCGGCGGGTGCTGGCGCGCGGCATCATTTTTCTCGATCTTGCCATCGCGCAGATCGCAGTGCTGGGCGTCATCGCGGCGCACGCGTTCGAACTGGCCGACGACGGCTGGCCGACCCAGCTCGCCGCCGCTGCGGCGGCGCTGGCGGGCGCGGCGCTGCTGGCCGGGTGCGAGCGCCGCTGGCCGGAGATACAAGAGGCGCTGATCGGCTCGACCTTCGTGGTGGCAGCCAGCCTCGGCGTGCTGCTGCTGGCAGGCGACCCGCACGGCGGCGAACATTTGTCGGAGTTGCTGACCGGGCAGATCCTGTGGGTGAGCACGCCGCAGATCGTGCAGATTGCGCTGCTGTATGCGGCGCTGCTCGGCCTCTGGTTGCTGCGCGGCAGCCGGCTGGGCGGGCTCGGCTTCTATCTGATCTTCGCGCTGGCGATCACCGCCTCGGTGCAGTTGGTTGGCGTGTATCTGGTGTTCGCCAGCCTGATCCTGCCCGCGCTGGCGGTGCGGGGAAGGCCCCCGCGCGCGGGACTGGCGGTCGGCTGGGC
>MGZO01000038.1:4220-13045 GCA_001802655.1 Hydrogenophilales bacterium RIFOXYD1_FULL_62_11 | reverse complement strand
GATCGCCTCGGCCCTGTTCGACCTGCCCGCCGGCCCGGCCATCGTGATTGCCCTCGCGCTGACGGCACTGCTCGGCGGCATCTTGTTGCGAAGCCGATCAGCCCCGTCATAATCGACACCATCCCATCGGCCCCCTTCTGAAATCGACCCCACTCCATCGAGCCCATTGCCGCATGAAATTGCTTTTCTCACGGTTCACCGCCCTGCCTTTTCTGCCCTATGTCCTGCTGTTTCTGGCTATTGCCAGCCTGACGCGACTGGCACTCACCCTTTACACCGGCCTCGACAAAGCGCCGCTGGCCCTATGGCCGGGCATCTTTTTACACGGCTTCAGCTTCGATCTGGCCACGCTCGCCTGGCTGATCGCGCCGATGCTGCTGTGGGCGGCGCTGTGGCCGGCGCGCTGGCGCAACACCCGCTGGCGCGGCGGGCTGCGGCTGGTGATTTTCTTTGTGATGGCAGCGCTGCTGTTGTTCGGCGCGCTGTCGGAATGGACGTTCTGGGAAGAATTCGCCACCCGCTTCAACTTCATTGCGGTCGATTATCTGGTCTACACGCACGAAGTCATCGGCAACATCGTCGAATCCTATCCGGTCGTCCCGCTGCTGGGCGGTGTGGCGGCGATCGCGGCCTTGCTGACCTGGCTGTTTCGCCAGCGCATCCGTGCTGCAGCCGCGCCTTCGACTCGCGCCCCATGGCTGGTGCTGTATGCCGCGCTGGCGTTTGTCCTGCCGTGGGGCGCGGGACAGCTCAGCGATATCGACCAGATGCAGTTTTCCGGCAACGCCTACGCCAACGAACTGGCTGGCAACGGCCTGATGACGTTTTTTGCCGCCTATCAACGCAACGAGCTCGATTACGCGCGTTTCTACGCCACCCTGCCGCCGGCGCAGGCCGCGCAAATCCTCGGCGAGCTTGGTGTCGAACGCGAGCCACTGTCGCAAGCGATCAATCCCGGGCACGACGAAAGCGAAGCGTTCGACCCGGCCCGTTCGCCGTTCAAGCGGCCGCCGCGCAACATCGTGCTGATTACGGTGGAAAGCCTGTCGGCCAAGTTTCTCGGCAGCTTCGGCAATTCGGATGGTCTGTCGCCGCGCCTCGACGCCCTGGCCAGGGAAGGCGTGTTGTTCACTCAGCTTTTCGCCACGGGCACCCGCACCGTGCGCGGGCTGGAGGCGCTCTCGCTCGGCACCCCGCCGATCCCCGGCCAGGCCATCGTGCGCCGACCCAACAACGAGCACCTGGCCACGGTGGGCGAGATTCTGCGTCGCCAGGGCTACGAAACCCTTTTCCTGTATGGCGGTTATGGCTATTTCGACAACATGAATACCTATTTCGCCGGCAACGACTACCGCGTGGTCGATCGCACTGACTTTCCCAAGGAATCAGTCGGCTTCGCCAACGTGTGGGGCGTGGCCGACGAGTTTCTGTTCGACAACAGCTTGACCCAGCTCGACCAGGCCTACGCTGCCGGCAAGCCGTTTCTGGCGCAGATCATGACCACGTCCAACCATCGGCCCTTCACTTATCCGGATGGCCGCATCGATATTCCGTCGCCGGGCAAGCGCGAAGGCGGGGTGAAATACACCGACTACGCCATCGGCCGCTTCATCGATCAGGCGCGCAGCAAGCCCTGGTTCAAGGACACCCTGTTCGTCATCGTCGCCGACCACTGCGCTTCCGCTGCGGGCAAGACCTCGCTGCCACTGGAGGGCTACCGCATTCCGCTGATCCTCTATGCGCCGGATCTGCTGAAGCCGGGACGCGACGACCGACTGGCCAGCCAGATCGACATTCCCCCCACCCTGCTCGATGCCATGGGGCTACCCGGGGATGACCATTTCTTCGGTATCTCGCTGTTCGAGCAAGACGAAGCTGGGCAGCCGCAAAACCGCCGCGCCTTCATCAGCAACTACCAGGAGTTGGGTTATCTGAAAGACGGCAAGCTGGTGGTGCTCGGGCCCAAGCAGCGCGTCGACACGTTCCAGATCGACGCCAAAGGCGATGCCACGCCGACCGCCACAGTGCCCCGTTTACGCGATGAAGCGATTGCTTACTATCAAAGCGCCTTCAAGGCGTTCAAGGAGGGCGCGCTGAAACTGGATGCCCCCCCGCCCCGGTAAGCCGCCCGTGTGCAAGCAAACTGCCGCAGAACGTCACTTGCTTGCCGCAATCGGTCGACAGCGCTAGTATCCAAGCCTAACTATTGATTCCAGCACGACTATTCTGTGGCTCTCTCGTTCTTCAAAAAAAACAAGGACAAAACACCCAGCCCGGCCAATCAGCCGGCGGGCGCGACTGCGCCTGAAATAGACGATTTGTCGACCGAAACCCTGTTGACCATGAACATGGCCACCAGCGGGATCGTGGTGGAAGAAACCAGCGGCGCACCGCAGTCTCCGGTAGACGAAGCCGCCATTCTGTATGCGAGCGGCCAGAACGACATGACTGAGCGCCTGTTGCGAGACGTTCTGGGCACAGGCGATCTGCGCGCCTGGTACATGCTGTTCGACTTGTACGATATCCAAAATCGCGAAAAAGACTTCGATCAGCTGGCACTGGATTTTGCAGTGCGCTTTGAATCATCGCCGCCGGTCTGGCAAAAAGCCCTCAGCCGTGTAGCTGCCGCGCCCAAACAGGATCAAGCCACAAGCCTGGCGCTTCCCGGCTTGCTCGACAAAACTGCAGCAGCTTCATTACGCGAGTGCATTGAAGGCGCAGCCAAAACAGCCGTGATCCTGATTGATTTTTCGCACATCGAGATGGTGGATGAAGCCGGTGCGAGCGAGTGCGCCAAAATCCTCAACAGCGCCACCAAGGCCAAGCGCAAGCTGCAGGTCAGCGGCGTGGATCGCTTCATTGCGCTGCTGCAGGACCTGAATCGCGCAACCCACAGCCGTGCGGTTCATTGGCTGCTGTTGCTGGAGCTGTACCAGACGCTCGGCCAGGAAGACAACTTCGAAAACCTGGCGGTGGACTACGCGGTTCGCTTTGAAGTCTCGCCGCCGTCCTGGAGCGAAGTGCAGGCCGCTGTGGTCGTGCAGGCCGCGCCAGTCGAGCCACGCGACGACGCGCTGCGCCTCAGCGGAGAAATCACCCCCGCCAACGACAGTGCACTGCAGGAAGTTGGAACCTATGCCGCCAGTCACGACGAAGTCCTGGTCGATCTGACGCAAGTCACCCGCGTCGATTACGGCAGCGTCAGCCAATTCATCAGCGTGCTGATGCAATGCCTGGGCAGCGGCAAGTCCATCACCCTGCGCGGCCACAACGCGCTGATCCACGAACTCTTCCGCGTCATGGGCATCGACCAGCTGGCGCATCTCGTTCCGCTCCATCCGGCCTGACGTCGCCCAACCGATTCGGGCAGGCGAGCACTTCGCCCGCCCACGTATAATCCGGGCATATCGAAATTGGCCGAAAAGCTGCACCACGCGAGGAGCCCAATCAGCCAGCGTGCTGCATTCGCTGCCTGCAGCCTGACGTGCTTAACCCTTTTTAGATCGCCTCACCCATGGAACAATATCGCGGCACCACCATTCTTTCCGTACGCCGGGGCGATGAAGTCGCGCTCGGTGGCGACGGCCAGGTCACGCTGGGCAATATCGTGATCAAGGCTACCGCCCGCAAGGTTCGGCGGCTGTACCAGGAAAAAGTCCTTGCCGGGTTCGCCGGAGGCACCGCCGACGCCTTCACCCTGTTTGAACGCTTCGAGGCCAAGCTGGAAAAGCACCAGGGACACCTGCTGCGCAGCGCAGTCGACCTCGCCAAGGACTGGCGCACCGACCGCATGCTGCGACGGCTCGAAGCCATGCTCGCCGTCGCCGACCGCGACTACACGCTAATCCTCACTGGTAACGGCGACGTACTGGAACCCGAACTCGGCATCGCCGCCATCGGCTCAGGCGGTGCGTTTGCCCAGTCCGCCGCAGTGGCGCTGCTGCAGAACACCGAGCTTTCCCCGGTTGAAATCGTGAAAAAGAGCCTCACCATTGCAGGCGACATCTGTATTTATTCGAACCAGAATCATGTGATTGAGGTTTTAGGGGATAGGAGTCAGGATTCAGGGATCAGGGAATGAGCGGCCTTCAGCCGCCTACTTGAACAACCCGCGAAGCGACAAAGCCCCTGATCCCTGGCCCCTGAATCCCGACCCCTATGACCCCCAAAGAAATCGTCCACGAACTCGACAAACACATCGTCGGCCAGGCGGCTGCCAAGCGTGCGGTGGCGGTGGCGTTGCGCAACCGCTGGCGGCGGCAACAGGTGGCGGAACCTCTGCGCCAGGAAATCACGCCGAAAAACATCCTGATGATCGGCCCCACCGGCGTCGGCAAGACCGAAATCGCGCGGCGGCTGGCACGCCTCGCCAACGCGCCCTTCATCAAGATCGAGGCGACCAAGTTCACCGAAGTCGGTTACGTCGGGCGCGATGTCGACACCATCATCCGCGACCTGATGGAAACCGCGATCAAGGACCTGCGCGCGCAGGCGACCCAAAAAGTGAAATTCCGCGCCGAGGAAGCCGCCGAGGAACGCATTCTCGACGTGTTGCTGCCGCCACCGCGCAGCGTCGGCTTCAATGAATCCGAGCCGCCGCGCGAAGAAGGCGCGGCACGCCAGCGTTTCCGCAAGATGCTGCGCGAAGGTGAGCTCGACAGCAAGGAAATCGAAATCGAGCTGGCAGCCGCCAACCCCGGCATGGAAATCTTCACCCCACCGGGGATGGAAGATTTTTCACAGCAATTGCAGGGCATGTTCAGCAACCTCGGGCAAAGCCGTCGGCAGAGCCGCAAGCTGAACGTGCGCGACGCCTTCAAACTGCTCACCGAGGAAGAAGCCGCCCGCCTGATTGGCGACGAGGACATCAAGCAGCAGGCGCTGGAAGCCGTCGAGCAGAACGGCATCGTTTTTCTCGACGAGATCGACAAGATCGCCACCCGCAGCGATGCGCACGGCAGTGATGTGTCGCGCCAGGGCGTGCAGCGCGACCTGCTGCCGCTGATCGAAGGCACCACCGTGTCGACCAAACACGGCATGGTGAAAACCGATCACATCCTGTTCATCGCCAGTGGTGCTTTTCATCTGTCCAAACCGTCAGACCTCATCCCCGAACTGCAAGGCCGGCTGCCGATTCGCGTCGAACTGCAGGCGTTGAGCGTGGAAGACTTCGAACGCATCCTGACCGGCACCGATGCCTGCCTGACGCGCCAGTACGAAGCGCTGCTGGCGACCGAGGGCGTCCAGCTCAAATTCACTGAAGACGGCATCCGCCGCCTCGCCGAAATTGCCTTTGAAGTGAACGAGCGTACCGAAAACATCGGCGCGCGCCGCCTGCACACGGTGATGGAAAAACTGCTGGAAGATATCTCCTACGACGCCGGGAACGTCACCGGCGATTACGTGGTCGATGCCGACGCGGTCACCACGCGGTTAGCCGCGCTGGCTGCCCGCGAAGACCTGGCACGCTATGTCCTGTAGCGCGCTATTTAATCCAGCGCGCTACGTTTTGTAACACCCTTGCCGCTTACTGCTCACCCCTTACTCCTTACCGTTAAACATGAAACCCCCAAGCACCCTGCCCATCAGCACCAGCAACAAAGTTCTCTCCTCAGTCCTGTTCGGCAGCCGCTGGCTGCAGGTGCCGCTCTACCTGGGCTTGATCATTGCCCAGCTGGTCTATGTGGTGCACTTCATGGTCGAGCTGGAACACCTGGTGTTCGGCACGTTCTCGCTCAGCGAAGAAAAAATCATGCTCATCGTGCTGGGCCTGATCGATGTGGTGATGATCTCCAACCTGCTAATCATGGTCATCGTCGGCGGCTATGAAACCTTTGTCTCGCGCCTGAACCTCGAAGGCCATCCCGACGAACCCGAGTGGTTGTCGCACGTCAACGCCAACGTGCTGAAGGTCAAGCTCGCCACCGCCATCATCGGCATCTCGTCTATCCACTTGCTGAAGTCCTTCATCAATGCACCGAACCTGACCAACGAAGTGCTGTTGTGGCAGACCGTCATCCATATGGCGTTCATCGCATCTGCCGTGTCAATTGCCTACATCGACCGCCTGATGGTGCATCCGGCCAAACACTAATCGAATACGACGGGCGCACACACGGGCACCCTCTCATTTCACGCAACACCAGCCCCGGTAAAATCCGCCGCCATGATCGTCTACCTCCACGGCTTCAACTCCTCGCCCGCTTCCAGCAAAGCCCGGCAGCTGGGCGAACTCATGGCGAAAAGCGGTCGCCGGGCAGACTATGCCTGCCCGGCGCTGCCCAATAGTCCGCGCGCGGCCATCGCGACCATCGAAACCACGCTGGCGCACGCCAACCCCGCTACGGTCACGCTGGTCGGCAGCTCGCTGGGCGGGTTTTATGCCACGCATCTGGCGGAAAAACTCGGCTGCAAAGCGATCCTGGTGAACCCGGCGGTGCATGCCCATACCCTGCTGCGCAGCGCACTCGGACCGCAGACCAACTGGCATAGCGGCGAACAATGGACGCTCACCGAGGCGCATCTGGACGAGCTTGCCGCGCTGGATAGTGCGCGCATCAGCCGTCCCGAACGCTACCTGCTGTTGGCGCAAACCGGCGACGAAGTACTGGATTACCGCGACGCCGTGGCGTATTACGCCGGTGCCGCACAGATCATCGAAGACGGCGGCGACCACGGCTTTGCCGGGTTCGAGCGCCACTTTAAAACCCTCCTGGATTTCTGAGTTTTCATGCATCTCATTTTTGAAGAAGACGGCCACTTCAAGGCCGGTTCGATCCTGTCCGAGTCTGATACCACCGCCCAGGTGGAAACTGCCTCGGGCAAACGCAGCAAAATCAAGGCGGCCAATATCCTGTTGCGCTTTGCCGCGCCCGCACCGAGCGAAGTGATGGCCGAAGCGGAGACGCTGACAGGCGAGCTCGACGCCGACTTTTTGTGGGAAGCCGCAGGCGCAGACGAATTCGGCTTCGAAGCACTAACGCAGGAGTATTACGGCCACGCGCCGCGCCCGGCGGAATCGGTGGCGCTGCTGATGAAGCTGCACACCTCGCCGATTTATTTCCACAAGAAGGGCAAGGGACGCTATCGCCCCGCGCCTGCCGAAACCCTGGCAGCGGCCAAGGCCGGGCTGGAGAAGAAACGCCTGGTGGCCGAGCGGCAGGCGCATCTGGCAGCTGAACTCGCTGCGTTTCGCCTGCCGCCGGAATACACCTCACTGGTGCCTCGCATCCTCATCGCGCCGGACAAGAACACGCTGGAGTACAAGGCGCTGGAGGACGCGGCAACCGCCAGTGGCCTGTCGCCGTTGCGGCTGATCGAGCGCTGCGGTGCCATCCCCTCCACGCTCGACTTCCATCTGGCGAGCTTCCTGCTGGAGTATTTCCCGCGCGGCACCGAATTCGCAGCCACTTCGGAGCCGCTTGATCCGCCCGAATTACCCAAGAGCAACGTGCGCGCGTTCTCGATGGACGACGAGGCCACCACCGAAATCGACGACGCGCTGTCGGTCGAATGGCGCGACGACGGCAGCATCCGTGTCGGCATCCATATCGCCGCCCCCGCCCTCGGCATCGCGCCGGGTTCGGAGCTCGACCAGCTGGCGCGCGAACGGCTGTCGACCGTGTATTACCCCGGCAGCAAAATCACCATGCTGCCGGACGCCTTGATCCACCATTACACGCTGGGTGAAACCCACGACTGCCCGGCGCTGTCGCTGTATGTGGACGTGGCGTCCGACCTGCGTGTGCTCGGCACCGAAACCCGGCTGGAAATGGTGCACATTGCGGCCAACCTGCGCCACGAATCCCTGGAAACGCAATTCAACGACGACACCCTGCGCAACCCTGCGGTGCCCGATTACCCCTACCGCCGCGAGCTCGAATGGCTACGCGATTTCGCCGCCGTGCTGGAAGCCGGACGCGGCAAGGCCGACACGGTCGACCGCGTCGACTACAACTTCAAGGTCGATGGCGAACGCATCAGCATCGTGCCGCGCAAACGCGGCAGCCCGATCGACAAAGTGGTGTCGGAGCTGATGATTTTTGCCAATGCGCACTGGGGCGGCTGGCTGGCGGAAAACCGCATCCCTGGCATTTACCGTGCGCAATCGGGCGGCAAGACGCGCATGACGACCAGCCCCGACCCCCACGTCGGCCTCGGCGTCGACCAGTACGCGTGGTCATCGTCGCCGCTGCGGCGCTATGTCGATCTGGTCAACCAGCGCCAGCTGATTTCGCTGGTGCAGCAGACCGACCCGGCCTATCCGCCGCGCAGCGAGCAGCTGTTTTCAGTGGTGCGCGAATTCGAGCTGGCTTACGACGCCTACAACGAATTCCAGCGCAAGCTGGAACGCTACTGGATGCTGCGCTGGCTGATGCAGGAAAGCATCAGCGAAGCCACCGCCAGCGTGATCCGTGAAGACCTGGTGCGGTTCGACTGCCTGCCACTGGTGACGCGCGCGCCGTCGGTGATGGGCACCGCACCCGGCGCGAAAGTGCGGCTGGCGATTTCCAGCATCGACCTGCTCGACATCACGTTTCACGCCGAATTGCTGGAAGTCCTGACGCCCCCGGTTGCAACGCCTCCTGACAGCGACCCTGCCGTCTCGTAAAATCCAGTTAGTCCTCATTTCTGGTCCGCCCGGTGCCCAACCCCCCCCCATCCCTCGCCGCACCCTCCAGGCAAGGCACGCGCATGGCGCTGGCGATGCTGGCATCGGCTGCGGTGCATGGCATGGTGCTGTCGACCCAGTTCGTGCAGGTCAACCCGCGTCTGTTCGAAGACCCCAACCTGCCAATGGACGTGGTGCTGGTCAATGCCAAAAG
>MGZO01000038.1:0-4189 GCA_001802655.1 Hydrogenophilales bacterium RIFOXYD1_FULL_62_11 | reverse complement strand
GCCGGCCAGCCCACGCACCCAGACCGGCGCGGAAGAAGCGGCCATGCAAACCCGCGTGGCGGACTTGGAACAGCAAGCCCGCGCACTGCTCAGCCAGTTGAAAACGGACGCCGCCTTGCAGCACCGCGCGCCCTCCCCCGCGCCGCGCCCCAACCAGCCCGCCATCGACGCCAGCCAGCTCAACCAACAGGCACGCGAAATGGCGCAATTGCAGGCCAGCATCTCGCAGCAATGGGACACCTATCAAAAACGCCCGAAACGCACCTTCGTCGGTGCGAACGTCAAGGAATATGCATTTGCGCGCTACGTGGAAGACTGGGTCACCAAGGTGGAGCGCGTCGGCAACGTCAATTACCCGGAGGCTGCGCGGCGCCAGGGCGTTTACGGCAGCCTGAAACTCACCGTATCCATCCGTGTGGATGGCAGCCTCGAGGGGGTCGTAGTCGACAGCACATCCGGCTCAAAAATTCTCGATGCTGCCGCAGTCAAGATTGTCGAACTTGCATCACCTTATGCGGCTTTTCCAGCAGACATGCGGAAAAAAACCGACATCCTGTCGATCACCCGCACCTGGACCTTTACCCGATCTGACCAGCTGGTCGGCACCGACTAAACCAATCCATATAAAAAAACCGTTGCTGCTCAATAGGTTGCGATCTTTCATGGAACGCATCCCGCGCCAGCAGGCGTGCTCAACCCGGCCCTTCTCCTGTCCCGAACCGACACCCCTCTACCTGGAATGCAATTTGCGTTGATAGAAGCAAAGCCTGCGTGGCGTTCTTTACATTCATCAGGAGTTGTTATGTCTTTCAGCCTGCGTTCCATTCTGCTCGCAACCGCCCTGTGCTCAACCCAGGCGGCCGCAACCGAATTTTCCTTTGTCTCCGGCAACCCGGCCGACGCATTCGGCAACAACTATAGCCAAACCCTGGATGGCCTGACCACCACCGCAACCGCCTGGTCGACCACAGAAAAAGGCAACCGTTACGAAACCGCCGAGCTGGAAATCTTCAGCGGCTTCGGCTTGGGCGTGTGTAACCAAGATGAAGGCCTCAACTGCTCGAATGCGAACAACATGCACGCACTCGACAACAAGGGACCCAATGACCTCATCCTGTTCAGCTTTTCCAGCGCAGTGAAGCTCGGCAACCTGAGTCTGCAGCAATTTGGCGGAGACTCCGACCTCAGCCTGTGGGCAGGCAGCGGCAGCCTTGCACTCGCCGGACAGAAATCAAAAGATCTCGGCAGCGCATTGAGCGCCATCAACGTCAGCCGTATCGACACCATCAAAACGGTGGATTTATCCGCGTTTACCGGCTCGTATGACTGGCTTGCCGTGTCGGCGCGCCTGACGCAGGCCAACGATTTTGCCAAGCTGCGCACGCTCACGGTACAGGCTGCCGTCACCCCGGTGCCCGAAGCCGACACCTGGACCATGCTGCTTGCGGGCTTGGGTCTGGTCGGATTTGCCGTGCATCGCCGCAGCGGATTCGCTACGCGCCGCGCCGTCTGACAGCCAGTACGACCGCGCCGAAACTGGCCGGCCGCCAAACCCGCCCGCAAGGCGGGTTTTTCATGCCTGTCATTCCGGCATGAGCCGCAGCGATCGACTGTCTTTATCACGTGATAAAATGTTTGATTGTTCGAATATTTTTACTTATTTATCTGTCTTTTGGAGATTGCCATGCATTCCGGTACCACCCTTACCCAGTTCATCATCGAAGAACAACGCCGCACTGCCGGCGCCACCGGGGATTTCACTTCCCTGCTGAATGACGTCGTCATCGCCTGCAAGGCGATTTCCAACGTCGTCAACAAGGGTGCGCTGCTGGGCGTAATGGGTTCGCTCGATTCCGAGAACGTGCAGGGCGAAACGCAGAAAAAGCTCGACGTCATCACCAACGACATCATGATCGGTGCCAACGAGTGGGGCGGACACCTGGCCGGCATGGCTTCCGAGGAAATGGACGAACTCTATCCGATCCCCAACCAGTACCCGCTCGGCAAATATCTGCTGGTATTCGATCCGCTCGACGGGTCCAGCAACGTGGATGTGAACATCTCCGTTGGCACCATCTTCTCGATCCTGAAAGCGCCGGTCGCCGGCCGCGCCGCTGTCACCGAAGACTTCCTGCAGCCCGGCGCCCAGCAGGTCTGTGCAGGCTATGCCATCTATGGATCGTCCACCATGCTGGTGCTGACCTTCGGCAACGGCACTAACGGCTTCACACTCGACCGCGACATCGGCGAATTCGTGCTGACCCACTCCAACATGCAGATCCCCACCGAAACCAAGGAATTCGCGATCAACGCGTCCAACCAGCGATTCTGGGAAAAGCCCGTCCAGCGTTATGTGGACGAATGCCTGGCTGGCAAAACCGGCCCCCGCGGCAAGGACTTCAACATGCGCTGGGTTGCCTCGATGGTGGCCGAAGTGCACCGCATCCTCACCCGCGGCGGCATCTTCATGTACCCCAAGGACACAAAAGATCCTGCCAAGGCCGGCAAGCTGCGCCTGCTGTACGAAGCCAACCCGATGGCTTTCCTGGTTGAACAGGCGGGCGGCGCCGCCACCACCGGCCGCGAGCGTATCCTTGACCTGGCCCCGGAAGGCCTGCACCAGCGCGTGCCGGTGATCCTCGGCTCCAAGACCGAAGTCGATACCGTTACGGGCTACCATCATGAGAAGGCTGCGTAAGCGCTGACCGATTTCAGGTCGACGTGAGGCAACAAAAAACCGGGCAATGCCCGGTTTTTTGTTGCCTGCCTACCGAAAACAGACACGCTACGCGACCGCCAGCCCCGCCCTGTCGCGCATCAGGGCCGCGCACGCGTCCGGGGGTAATGGACGGCTAAACAGATAACCCTGGATCTGATCGCAATGGTTGGCACGCAGGTAGGCCAGCTGGGCCTCCGTCTCGACTCCCTCAGCGACCACAATCAGACCCAGGCTTCTGGCCAGGGCAATAATGGTTCGCACAATCGCCGTATCGTTTTCATCACCTGGAATGTCGCGGATGAACGAGCGATCGATCTTGAGGCAGTGGATGGAAAAGGTTTTCAGGTAACTCAGCGAAGAATAGCCGGTGCCGAAGTCGTCCACCGCGATGCGCATGCCAAGATGATCCAGTCCCGCCAGTACACTGGCAGCAGAAGCTTGGTTGTCCATGATTGACGACTCGGTGATTTCCAGTTCGAGATCGCCCGGTACCAGCCCGGCGTCCCGGATGGCGGCACTGATTTCCTCGGCCAGATCGGTTTGCCGAAACTGCCGC
Source organism: Hydrogenophilales bacterium RIFOXYD1_FULL_62_11 (assembly GCA_001802655.1). Classification (GTDB taxonomy): domain Bacteria; phylum Pseudomonadota; class Gammaproteobacteria; order Burkholderiales; family Thiobacillaceae; genus Thiobacillus. Next base: position 914 of record MGZO01000038.1, on the reverse strand, counting down.
GTTGACAGGTTGACGGCCATGCTGCCCGCGACCAGGCCCAGATCCTGCCAGACGCGCATCTGGCGACAGGCCTCCCGCAGCACCCAGTCGCCAATGGGCAAAATCAGCCCGCTTTGTTCGGCAATCGGAATGAATTCTTCCGGGCTGACTGCGCCCAGTTCCGGCGAATTCCAGCGCAACAGCGCCTCCCAGCCCACCAGATGACCGGTTCGGATTTCCAGCTTGGGCTGGTAGTGGAGCGCAAACTCCTCGCGCTGCAGGGCGTGCTTCAACCGCGCCTCCAGCAGCACGCGGCGCTGAATCTCGGCCGACAAATCACGGCTGAACACGATCAGGCAATTGCGACCGGACGACTTGGCTCGGTGCAGCGCGAGATCGGCATAGCGCATCAGGACACTCGCCGAATCACCGTCAGTTGGATAGGCGACGATGCCCAGGCTGGCGCTGATGCCCAAGTGGTCGTTTTCGATGTCGAATTCGCGCTCCATCGCCTGCAGCACATCCTGGCCAACCTGTTTTGCCGGATCAATGGCCATGTTTTCCAGCAGGATCACAAACTCGTCGCCGCTGAAACGGGCTAAAAATGCCGTCTTCGGCAAGCTCGCCTGAATGCGACCGGCCACTGCAACCAGCAGCAAATCGCCGTGTTCGTGACCCAGCGTGTCGTTCACGTTCTGGAAATGATCGAGATCCAGCAGCAGCACTGCGCAAGGCGCATCCTGCCGGGCGCGCACCACCGCCAGATTGAGTTTCTCGTTGAACGCCGCGCGGTTGGGCAGGCCGGTCAGATCGTCATGGGTCAGCATGTAATGCATCTGGCGATAAGGCTGGCTCACCGCATCGGCATAAATCGCGAGGTAGAGAAAATAGTAGGCAACCACCTTGTAAAGATGCCCCAGCAGATTGGCCGTGCT
>MGZO01000037.1:19430-28666 GCA_001802655.1 Hydrogenophilales bacterium RIFOXYD1_FULL_62_11 | reverse complement strand
GTAACCAAAGAAAAGGCGACCCCGCTGATCCCCGAAACCCCGGAAATTGAGCCTGCCGGGTGGGCGTCAAAGAACTCGCCCCGCTTTTGCTGTTTTAAATTTGATTTTTGTGAGCGGAGCTCAAACACCTTTGCCGCTGATCCACCCGGCAGGCTCAATTTCCGGCGGGGCTGAGAGGGGAAGAAAGTCAAAACCAGGGCGAGGGTGACGCGACAGTTTGTACGCTGGTGTTACGACGGACTTCCGGCGCAATGCGTTTCGCTTACTTTATGCAGACATCGCACGATTTACATGCTGAGTTGGATCGTGTGTCTCCTGAATTATTTGGCAACTACGGAATCTACGAAGCGAGTGACGGCGGGGTAAGCCTCCTGCCAGTGCTCAAGAAAAAAAGGTCCGTCCATCGCGATGGAAACCGAGTATTTGCCGTCTGCCTGCCAGTACGAGGTACCGCACAAGCCAGACATGGGATGTTGCGAGGGTTGGCAGACGAAGAATAGCTTTCCGCCATCAGCGGCTTGTTGTAGATGTGGGAACGTGCTCTCATAAACTGAGCCAATCCAATATTTCTCAGAGCGATACTCTTTCAAGCCAAACTCTGAATGCTCGATAACGATTGGTTTATCTCGAATCGATTTCTCGAAGATATCCGGGTAGGCTGGTGCTCCATATTTCGAGATTTTCACCCTGACGTCGCCGGATTGGAACGGATCAAAGCCTGGCGCGTATTTCCGTTTGGAGTCCAGAAAAAACGTCACCTTCTCCGCCTGCCCCCTCACAATCGGTGTCGCCACCTTTTCGTATTTCCCCTGCTCCAACCCTTCTTTGGTCGAGAGCGTTATCGGGGAACCATCAATCGATAGATAGGCATCCTGGGCGGTATACGGATTCAACCCCACCCCCGCCGGAAACCGGAACAGCGTGCCGCCGATGCGCAGTTCGTTCGGCTGCCCCTGCACGATGCCGTGTGCAGCGAAATAAGCTTCGGTGTTCTCCTGCAATTCTGGCTTCCCGCTGGTTTGTTTACCGCAACCTGCGGCCAGCGCAGCAATCACTGCTATCAGTAGTAATCGCCTCATGCTGTTTCCTCATATTCCAAATCATTCATTGCTCGGCCCTTTACTAATCTGCGTAATACGCATTATCCGCAGGCGTATTGCGCTGGGTGTGCGTTGCAGCAACAGCGTGCAAACCGTGCCGTTACCTCTGACCTGGTTTTGACTTTCTACCCCTCTCAGAACCGCCGAAAATTGAGCCTGACGGGTGGATCAGCGGCAAAGCTGTCTGAGCCCCGCTCACAAAAATCAATCAAGCATTACAAAAGCGGGGCGAGTTCTTTGACGCCCACCCGGTAGGCTCAGTTTTCGGGGTTTCGGGGATGTCGGGGTGCGTTTTCTTTGGTCACTTTCTTTGTCGCATTGACAAAGAAAGTGACTAGCTGCCGGGCTACCCCCGGCCAACGGTCAGTTGCCAGGTAAAAACCTTCCGGCAAATCCACAATCAACCCGAACGTTTCAACTCTCCAACCCCCGCACCCGCTCCCACTCAAAACACACTCCCGGATCGGTCTTGCGCTCCGGCGCAATCTCACTGTGCCCCACCACGTCCCGAATCGGATAAGCCTGTTTCAGCAATTGCAGCAATGGCAGCAGACTGGTGTACTGGGCTTCGGTGAATGGCAGGTCGTCCGTGCCTTCCAGCTCGATTCCGATGGAAAAATCGTTGCAGCGTTCACGCTCGCACCAGCTTGATACACCGGCATGCCATGCGCGCAGGCTGCATGGCACGAACTGGATCAGGCTGCCGTCGCGGCGAATGAAAAAGTGCGCAGACACCTTGATGTCGCGAATCGCCTGGTAATACGGATGCGTATCCCAGTCGAGCTGGTTGGTAAAAAGATCGATGACCGCATCGCCGTCGAACACCCCAGGCGGCAGCGAGATGTTGTGGAGGACGATGAGCTCGATTGCCACGCCGTCAGGGCGAGCATCGCAGTTGGGCGAGGGGATCTGACGGGCATTTGTCAGCCAGCCGTCAGCATCAAAAGCACGGGAGTCGGGAGAGGAAACGGACATGGCTCAAGCTTACCCGACCCGCGCAAGGTCTGGAAACATCGCTTAGACTGCCGGCTTTCGTCGAATTACGAGCCCGTCATGTCTCCGCTTGAAGCACAACAACTGCTGGAAGGTGCTGAATGCATCGTGCCGGAATCAGACGTGCAGGCTGCGCTGGTGCGTCTGGCGGATGAAATTGCGCAGGCATTGGCAGGGGAATTTCCGCTGGTGTTGCCGGTGATGGGGGGCGCCGTGGTGTTTGCGGGCCAGTTGCTGCCGAAGTTGAAATTTCCGCTGGAATTCGATTATCTGCATGTCACCCGTTATCGCGGCAAGACGCACGGCGGCGAGATCGAATGGAAAGTGCTGCCGGGGCAGAGCGTGGCGGGCCGCCATGTGCTGGTGCTCGACGATATTCTGGACGAGGGCGAAACCCTGGCGGCGATTCGCGACAAGCTGCTGGAAATGGGCGCCGCCCGGGTGTGGTCTGCGGTACTGACCGATAAAATCAATGGCCTGGACAAACCGATCCGGGCCGATTTCGTGGGACTGGATGTGCCCAACCGCTATGTGTTCGGCTGCGGCATGGACGCTTACGGGCTGTGGCGCAATCTACCCGCCATTTACGCATTAAAGGACAAATAAACATGCTGGGAATCATTGGCGGAACCGGGCTGACACAGCTCGCCAATCTGGAAATTACCCATCGCAAGGTGGGGCGCACGCCTTATGGCGAGCCATCCGGCGCGCTGACCTTCGGCCACATTTGCGATCAGGAAGTGATTTTTCTGGCACGTCACGGATATGGCCACACGATTCCACCGCACGAGGTGAACTATCGCGCCAACCTGTGGGCGCTGAAAGAACACGGGGTAAATCGCGTGGTGTCGGTGGCCACGGTGGGCGGGATTCACCCTGAGTTGATCCCCGGTGTACTGGTGATTCCCGATCAGATCATCGACTACACACATGGCCGTGCGTCGACATTCAATGTGGGGAGCGAAAAACCGGTTACCCACCTCGACTTCACCTTCCCGTATTGCGATGCGATGCGGACAGCCTTGCTGCAGGCCGCGACCAGCGCCGGGATCAGCCTGCGCGACGGCGGCGTGTATGGCGCGGTGCAGGGGCCCCGTCTGGAAACCGCTGCCGAAATCAACCGCATTGAACGCGATGGTGCCGACATGGTGGGGATGACCGGCATGCCGGAAGCCTATCTGGCGCGTGAGCTGGAGCTCTGTTACGCAGCAGTAGGCGTGGTGGTGAACTACGCGGCCGGGCGCGGCTCGTCGGCGGATGGCATCCAGATGGAAGAAATTCAGCCGGTGCTGGGCGAATCGATGTTGCAGGTGCGGCATCTGCTGGAGCAGTTAGTGACCAACGATGCCGCTGGCATGTGTACGGTCTGAATCATGTGGCTAGCGCGCGCGTTACAGTCACAAGGGTTTGGTTCACGTAAAGGCTGTGTGCTACGGGTACGTTCGGGTGCAGTCTCGATCAATGGCGTGGTGGTCGACGACCCCGAGCATGAAGTTGATCCAGTCGGACTGGAATTCACAATCGACGGCGTGACCTGGCTGTATCGTGAAAAAGCCTATGTCTTGATGCACAAACCGGTTGGGTATGAGTGCTCGCACAAGCCCAAACACCACCCCAGCGTGTTTGCCCTGTTGCCGTCGCCGCTGATCGAGCGTGACGTGCAATGCGTGGGGCGGCTTGATCAGGACACCAGCGGCCTGTTGCTGTTGTCCGACGATGGCCAGTTTATTCACCGCATGACCTCGCCGAAAAAAGGCGTGGCCAAGGTGTATCGCGCCACTTGTGCCGACCCGGTGGATGCGGCGATGCTGGACGCCCTGCGCAGCGGGGTCGTGCTTAACGACGAGCCTGCGCCGATTGCTGCGTTGGCATGCGAGGCGTTGGATGGGCATAGCCTGCAGCTGACCCTGGCCGAGGGCAAATACCATCAGGTCAAACGCATGATTGCCGCTACCGGTAACCGGGTGGATCGTTTGCATCGCATCGCCATTGGCGATTTTGTTTTGCCTGAAACTCTGGCACCCGGTAGTTGGTGCTGGCTGGAGGCCGCTGATTTGCAACAACTGGAGCAGCCATGGCGATCCGTGAAGTCCTGAAGATGGGTGATCCGCGCTTACTGACACCGGCGCTGCCGGTGGAGGACTTTGCGTCCTCCAGACTGGCGCAATTGATCATCGATATGCACGACACCATGCGTGCGTTGAACGGTGCGGGTTTGGCAGCACCACAAATCGGGGTGGGGCTGCAGGTGGTGATTTTCGAGGCTGGCAGTAATCCACGTTACCCGGAAGCGGGAAGCGTACCGTTCACCGTTTTGATCAATCCGTTGCTTACGCCCTTGTCCGATGAGTTGGAAGAAGGCTGGGAAGGCTGTTTGTCGGTACCTGGCATGCGTGGCCTGGTCCCTCGCCACACGGCATTGCGCTATCAGGGATTCGACGCGGCGGGGCAGTCCATCGACCGCAGTGTGAGCGCGTTCCATGCCCGCGTAGTACAGCATGAGGTGGATCATCTGCGCGGCATTCTGTACCCGATGCGGATACGCGATCTGCGCCAATTCGGCTTTACTGACACACTGTTTCCCGGACAAAACCTGCAGGACGATTGAATGGCAGGGGCTTGCTGGCACGCATTTAGCATGCCTAAAGTTGTATCGGCCATCGCCGCTAACTTGAAGCGTAACCGTGGGCGGGGTGCTCCGGTGCAAGCTGCAAGGACAATAATGAGCGTAGCAGAATCAACCGATCAGGCTCAGCATCGTCATTTCCCGACCAAAGCGGTGATGAGCGAAGCGGCACAACTGGACACCATTGCGACCCGGCTGATGCAAGTGCAGCAGCACTGGAACGATCCCGGCCGAGTGAGCCAACTGGCCGATGCCCTGGCGGCAAGTCGCATCGTATGGCACGGGATTCAGACTGCCCTGGCTGAAAGTACGCTGGCGATTCCGGTTGAGATTCAGCACAACCTGCTGATTTTGTCGGTGTACGCAGATGGCAAAATAAACGACTGCGAGGCCATGCCCAGCACCGAAGGCGTGGGCAGTCTGGCCGCGTTGACACGCACGCTCGCCGGGCGCCTGAAGGAATGGCGGGTGGCGGCATGAAAACGACGCCGTTGTCCCATTCGAATCCCGGAATCAGCTTGGCTGATGTGACCGGGGTGAGCGGAACGGTGCGTCCTGGACGGGGTGGAGCCCGCGTGAAGACTGATCTGGATCAGAAAATCAAGAAACCGGCGGACAGCACGCGCAAGAAATCCCCTCCTGCACGCAAGGCACCAGCTCGCGGGCGTTATGTGGACGAATACGCAAGCCCGGCTCCTTGAGTCGCTGGCTGTTTGATCACTTCAGCACGCCTGATATTTCGGTTTCGAGCGACTGCCGATTGGCGGGCGTCAGCAAGGCCTCGCCCCGAATCAGGAATGTATCCTCGACCCGCTCGCCTAGGGTGTCGATTTTGGCGGCATAGACGCTGACGTCGTGCCGCATCAATACCTCTGCCACTGCAAATAACAGCCCGCCACGGTCGGCGCAGATGATCGTCAGCATGTGGCCGCGCCCCTGAGCGTCCGCTTCCAGCCGCACGGTGGCCGGGTAGGGGTGGTGGCGCTGGTGGCGCGATAAGCGGCCGCGCGGTGCGGCCAGTATCGGCCGTGCGGGGTCGAGGTCACGTGCGAGTTCATGTTCGACATAACTCAGAAAATCGCGGTAATGAATACCGCGATTGGCCAGGTCCATCACCTGAAAGCTGTCCAGTGCGTAGCCATGCCGGGTGGTGTGGATCTTGGCTTCGAGGATGGTGTACTGGATCCGCGCGAAGAAGCCGCAAATACGGGCGAACAGGTCGGGGCGGTCGGGTGTATAGACCAACACCTGGATGCCTTCGCCGACAGGCGACAGGCGTGCCTGTACCACAGCTTGGGAGGTATGGGTGCGCCGCCACAACATGCGCGCCTGCCAGGCGATGTCGCGGACGTCATAGCGAACAAAATAACGCGCATCGAGGTGTTGCCACAATGCATCGGCGGCGGCGGTGGGCAGGCCGTAGAGGGCGAGCTTGATGCGTGCCTCCGCCTGCTTGGCGGCGATGTTCGCCATGGCCTGGTCGCCGCCTGTCAACCTGGCCTGGGTGGCGTGGTAGAGGTCTTCCAGCAGTTTGCCTTTCCAGGCGTTCCACACCTTGGGGCTGGTGCCGCGGATATCGGCCACGGTCAGCAGGTACAAGGCTGACAGCCGCCGGCTGTCGCCCACGCGTTCGGCAAACGCCACAATCACATCGGGGTCGCTGGTGTCTTCCTTTTGCGAGGTGCGCGACATCACCAGATGCATGCCCACCAGCCAGGCCACCAGTTCGCTGTCTGCCTTGTCGAGACCATGCCGGCGACAAAATCGGCGGGCATCGATCAGGCCGAGTTCAGAGTGGTCGCCGCCACGGCCTTTTGCAATGTCGTGAAACAGCGCGGCCAGATAAAGCAGTTCCGGCTTGTCAAACGACTGGATCAACTGGCTGGCGAGCGGGAATTCATGCGCCAGCGCCGTTACGGTAAAGCGCCGCATATTGCGCAAGACCATGAGGATGTGTTCGTCCACGGTGTAAATGTGGAACAGGTCGTGCTGCATTTGCCCAACGATGCGGCCAAATGCCGGGATGTAGCGTGCCAGCAGTCCGTAGCGGTGCATCGCACGCAGCGCCCGTGTGATGCCAACGGGCTGGCGCAGCAACGAGATGAACAGCGCGCAATGAACCGGATTGGCGCGGAAAGCCGCATCGATGTGGAGGCTGCCGCGCCACAGCGCACGCAGGGTGGTTGGCTCGAATCCGGCGAGTAGCGGATGCTGGGCGTAGACGATGAAAATGCGTAGCAGGGCATCGGGCTTGCGCTCGAACAGCTCGGGGTCGCAAGCTTCAAGCAGATTGGCGCGCAACTGGAAATCGGCGTCGATCGGCTGTGGCGGCGCGTTGACCGGAAACAGCCGCACCCGCAGCGACTGGATCAGGATGTCGTTGGCGCGCTGGATCAGCTTGGCCGCGCGGAAATACGTTTGCATCAGACGCTCGCCCGCGCGCTTGTGCGCCGTGGCGGCGAGCCCCAGGCGTTCGGCAAGTTCGGTCTGGTAGTCGAAGGCCAGGCGGTCGTCGCGCCGTCTGGCCAGGATATGCAAATGGATGCGCAGCGCTGCGACGCTGCGTTCGGCCTGCGCAATGCGGCGGGCCTCGGCCTGAGTCAACAGCCCCGCGCAGGCCAGACCGTTCCAGCCGCCGCTGATGCCGCACGCCTGCGCCAGCCAGTGAATCGTGTGCAGATCGCGCAGCCCGCCCGGGCTGTCTTTCAGATTGGGTTCGAGCTTGTAGGCACTGTCGTCGAAGCGGGCATGCCGCGCGTGCTGCTCGGCCAGCTTGCCGTCGAAAAACGCCTGGGCGTCGAAGCGCGCCTGAAAGGCGCTTTCGAATTGGCCGAACAGGGCCTGGCTACCCCACAGAAAGCGCGCTTCCAGCAGATTGGTTTCTACCGTGATATCGGCTTCCGCCTCGGCCACGCAGGCCTCGACAGTGCGCACGCTGTGGCCGATTTCCAGCCCGATATCCCAGCAGGCCTGCACCCAGTTTTCCAGCGTGGCTTGTTGCGCGGCGTCGGGCTCTTTCGGCAGCAGCAGCAACAGATCGACGTCCGAGCCGGGGAACAGCTCGCCGCGCCCGTAGCCGCCTACCGCTGCGAGACAAAAGCTGTCGGGCAGCGCCAGCCCGGCGCAGATGTCTGCCAGCACGCCGTCCACCAGGTCGGCGTGGCGCGTCAGATAAAGCGAAACCGCGGGTTTTTTGAGATACGCCGCAACCAGCGTCGCGCGGCGGGATTTCAGCCGTTCGCGCAGGCTGGCAAACAGCGAAAGATTCACGCGGCCTGACGCGAGAGATCGGGGACGGCCGGGCTGCCCGCCGAAAGCGTCATCACCTCGAACCCGCTGTCGGTGACCAGCACCGTGTGTTCCCACTGCGCCGACAGGCTGCGGTCTTTGGTCACAATCGTCCAGCCGTCCGGCATCTGGCGAATATCGCGCTTGCCCGCATTGATCATCGGCTCGATGGTGAATGTCATGCCGGCTTCCAGCACCAGGCCCGTGCCGGGCTTGCCGTAGTGCAGCACCTGCGGGTCTTCGTGGAACACCCGGCCGATGCCGTGGCCGCAGAATTCGCGCACCACGCTATAACCGCTCTTTTCGGCAAAGCGCTGGATCGCATGGCCGATATCACCCAGCCGTGCGCCGGGTTTCACCTGATGGATGCCGATCCACATCGCTTCATACGTGATCTGGATCAGCCGCCGGGCCTGCGGCGTCGTCTCGCCCGCCACAAACATGCGGCTGGTATCGCCATGCCAGCCATCCTTGATCACCGTGATGTCCAGATTCACGATGTCGCCGTTTTTCAGCATCTTGTCGCTTGGCACGCCGTGGCAGACCTGATTGTTGATCGAGGTGCAGATGGATTTGGGGTAAGGCACATGGCCGGACGGCGCGTAATTCAGCGGCGCCGGGATCGTGCCCTGTACGTTCACCATGTAGTCGTGGCAGAGCCGGTCGAGTTCGCCTGTGGTGACGCCGGGCTTGACGAAAGGGGTGATGTAGTCGAGTACTTCAGCGCCAAGGCGGCCCGCAACGCGCATGCCTTCGATTTCAGCGCCGGTTTTGATGGTGACAGTCATGGGGGGGATTGCGAATCAGTAAAGCCGCATTCTATCGCGGGTGCCGGGTGCGGAAACAGATGAAGGGCCGAAGCGCGCGGGGTGATGCGGAGGTGAGGGGCGATTCTGGGAGAGGCTCGATGTGCATTGCAGGTCATTCCCTCACGTTTATCCATGGGCGGAGTCATGTGCGCTTCACACAGAAAGCATCAGCTGCGTAGAGGTTTACCGGGCATGAAAAACTTAATACCAAGTAAAATCAACAAGATGGGATTAACTACAACTAAAGTTGTATAGACAGACCCAAAGATGCTCACGCAGAGTCCCGCAAAGCCCTGAGCGCAACACTTGGGGATCAATAAAAAGCAGGGGGAGTCATGTATCGCAAGCACAATTACCGCGTGGGCGCCACGCGGCTGGCCGGGCTGAGTCTGCCGTCACTATTCGCGCGCGGATTGGATA
>MGZO01000037.1:15703-19379 GCA_001802655.1 Hydrogenophilales bacterium RIFOXYD1_FULL_62_11 | reverse complement strand
AACCGCCAGTGGCCGCGAACCGCATAGACAACGACGAACAGCTTGGCAATACAGGCAGCGGGATCGGGCTTAAATCGTGGATGACCCCATTTGCATTTTTGCTGCTCGGTGCAGCGCTACTGATTACTGGTTGCGGCCATCCTGAAGAACGTGGCTGGAACATTCCCACCGACCCACAGGAAAAAGTCGCCTATGACTATGCCCACAGCCTGAAGCTACCGGACAGCGTACCCAAACCCGTGCCATTCAATTTCACCCTGGCGCGGATCAAGGCCCTGTGGCCGAGCAACCCCAGCGTATCGGACCAGTACTTTGAACACCTGTGCAAGACCGAGGCCGGCGAATACATCTTCAAGACGGTTGAGAACGTGGAGGGGGTGTATCAGATGCGGCCGCGGCCAGCGCCGGGTGAATTGGACTATGACCGCCATGCGCCGGAGGAGCCGACAGGGTTGGGCTGGTCGGGGGACATCGATGACCAACACGGCTATGGCGTATCGGAAACGCTAGTTCAACCAATGGGTGGAGAGTATTTCTATACCGAGCGCCCCAAACCAGACGGAAAAGGAATTACTCGCTTCAAACGAGGCTTTAACGATAGTCCGCCACCAGGGAATCAAAATGGCTATCAAACGGCATTTCACACGCCAACCGGGATGCAGATTTTTTTGACTTTGCCCTACATGGTGGTCAAGGAAGATGACGTTGTTCGCCGTGCCCGTTATGGCTACACATGGCGTGGCATCAATCGCGAACGCAGCCGCGAATTCTCGATAGGGGCTGGAGAGTACTTGGTTGTCGATCTTGAAACCAATGAAGTAATCGCAGTCAAGCGCGGATTCAAGATCAGTGGCCACGACAAGAACACGCCATCACACATTTGGTGGGGCAACGCGCGGCCCTGCGATACAGATGTCCTGCGTAGAAAGGGGCTTACGCCGGTGATTGTTCCCATGACCGAAATTGTAAGGCGCACTCTAATTCCAGTGCGCGGCATCAATGATCAATACATCAACAGTCGATAAACCTGACCCGGGAAAAGAAACGAAATGACCACACAAATTCGCACTTGGCTGGACAATGCCATCCTGCAATCCGTTGCAGAGTCATATATTGATCAAATCAATGCTAAACCCGGTTTTACTCTTGACTACATACTCAGCCAAGGTGTTAATCACCCCGATTTGAATGCAAATGGAACCGGTGCCACCCGCCTAACCACCACACAAATCTCGTGGTTCAAAGCCAACTACGAAATCGTCACCCACTACCCCAACGACGCGACGGGCTTCTCTGCCACGCTGTTCAAAAACAAGACCACCGGCGAATACACCCTCAGCTTCCGCAGCACCGAATATCAGCTTGCGGGCAAAGGCGGCGACTACGAACGGGACGGGGTGAATGGAACGGATGGTGAAATATCACAGAAGGGCTTTGCCCTGGCGCAGCTTTCCAGCATGGAAGACTTCTATGCGCATCTCAAGAATGGCGAAGTTAAAAATCCCATTACCGGACAATGGGTAGGCAACGCTGACGCGCAGAATTTCGCAGATCAAATGGCGGTAGGTACTACGACCCTCGACGTCACCGGCTACTCGCTCGGAGCGCATCTGGCCACTGCATTTACGCTGATGCACGGAGCCGACACGCAGCAAACCTACACCTACAACGCGGCGGGTGTGGGCGCTGTTGGGCTAGCTATCCCTACCGGCCAGGACATCACCGGCCTGATCGAGCTTTATCGCAACATGATGGCGTGGGACGGCCAGGGAACACCTGTTTGGTGGGATCAATTGCCAAGCGAGAGTGGGCTGACCGAACGGATCAACTTTTGGCAGGCCGCGCTGGCCGAACCAAACGGACTGCCTGCGGGCACGGCCAATGTTTATCAGGATGCGAAGCACCAGGCGACGATGGCGGTGTTGGCGCATTTGATGTTTCCTGCGGGAGCGGGGCCTAGCGACACAGACCTTAGCGATGGGATGGGCGATCTGCAGATCAATAATGCTCTTGAGAACTGGTGGGCAAGCAGTGGAGCTGGCCCACTCGGCAAAGACCCCAATGCATTCAGCAGTTCGCTGTATACGGTTAGTGTATGGGGCAGCGAGATCAAGCAGTTTTACGGGCATGGCGAGTTTTTCGACCCACAGGCGGTAGCCAATAGCGGCTATCACGCGCCGGCAAGCGCTATTTGGATTGAGGATTTACCGGTTTCGCGTGCGTGGGGCATTCTGGAAATGCTGCCCAGAGTGGGTGACACGCAGCTAATACGCGATTTGGTGGGCGACTTTGGCGAAACGCACAGCATTACACCCATCATCGATTCGCTGACAGTGCTGGATTTGCTGCAAGGGCTGGATGGCAGCATCGATAACGCACGCTTTACGCAAATCATGAAAGCGATGTCGAACCGGGTTGATTCCTTGGACAGCGTGTCACTTCAGAATGCAACGGCTGCAGTCTTAACAGGAATTGTCGGTTTTCTTACTAGCCCAGCCTTGGCAGCTTTGGGCGCTTATATCAGTGCCGATAAGCTCTATGACGCCGACGCCATGGAAAACTTCGTCAATGCGCTGACCCGTATTTTCACGGGTACCCAAGGCACGCTCACCCCCAAAAAAATGCAGGATGGCTCGGCTGACCCCCTTGGCTATGCGGATGTCACTGCACGTAACGATTTGCATGTGGCAATCGAGGCTATCCGCGCCTCCACGACCTATCAGCAATCTGCCGGACTGGTTCGAATACAGGCGCTCGCCAGCGTGGGTGCAACAGACATGGCCGCGCGCGCAAAAACCGACATGGGCTATCGCTATGCGCTCAAAGAACTACTGCCCTTCGCGATTACCGGGGACGATGCGCTATACGCGCAGCACAATGCGATGGGTGGCCTTGATTACTACGATGCGGCAACCGGAACGGGTAGCCTTACTGACGCCTATCTGAATGACCGCGCTGCCATGCTGGTGTGGAAAATCAAATTCGATTATGGGAAGCGGGATATCAATGACCTGCTAATCGGCGTTGGCGACAAGCAATACGACGACGATTGGGAAAGCAATATTGCGGACAACTGGGAATTCATTGATCGAAAAACGCAGATCGATGGCCAGCCGCTCAAACTGACAATTGATGGTCAGGGCGCAATGGCTTACCGCCAGATTATCTTTGGCTCTGACCTGGATGAGTCAGATATTAACGGTGGAAATCGGTCAGATCGCCTTTATGGCGGTGGAGGTGCCGACACCCTCACCGGCAATGCGGGCAACGACTACCTCGAAGGTGGCGCGGGCTTTGACACCTACGTCATCGATACGGGCGACGGCATCGATACTCTTCTCGACACCGACGGCTCCGGCACCCTCATCCTCGACGGCATCACCCTCAGCGGTGGCGCACTCGTCGCCGGCACCACCAACGTCTGGAAAAACACCGCACAGGGCATCACCTACACCCTTAAAGGCAGTGGCGCCAGCCAGATATTGCTCATCAGCAAAGACGGCAGCGCCGACGGCATCCGCGTCCAAGGCTGGCAAAGTGGTCATCTCGGTCTCACCATGGCCGGCGTCATCGCCCCGCCCGCCACCAGCACCCTCACTGGCGCCGACGGCTACAGTGACGCCCTCACCGGCGGCGGTGGGTCAGATCGCATATTCGGGCTGTCTGGTAACGATGC
>MGZO01000037.1:12176-15614 GCA_001802655.1 Hydrogenophilales bacterium RIFOXYD1_FULL_62_11 | reverse complement strand
GCACATGCAGAACGGCGAATGGACACCCCCTGCAGGCGCGGGAGCCGTATGGACCCAAGGCCGGGTATGGGGCATTTATGCCAGCGTGGACGCCAACGGCGATACCTTCATCATCGACGGCGGCGGTTCGCTCGCCCAGGACAGCGCAGGCGACATTGTCTTTGCGGGAGACGACGACGACCGGGTCGTCGGTGGACTGGGCGCCGACTATATCGACGGCGGCCTCGCCAACGACGACCTGTCAGGCCACGGCGGCAACGACGTCATCGACGGCGGCGACGGCGATGACGTCATCGAAGGCGACGGCACCATTTTGTCGGGGTATTACAGCAGCGTGGCCGGGGCCCTGCACGGCAACGACGTGCTCGACGGCGGTGCCGGCATCGACACCCTCATCGGCGGCGGCAAGGACGACGGCCTCTTCGGCGGAACCGGAAACGACACTCTGTATGGCGACCATGCGACCGAAGCCGACCTCGGCGGCACGTATCACGGCAGCGATTATCTGGATGGCGGCGACGATGACGACGAGCTGCTGGGCGGCGGCAAGGACGATACGCTGCTGGGCGGTGCGGGCACCGACAAGCTGTGGGGCGACGCCGACGACGAAGCCGATCTGGCGGGGCAATACCACGGCAACGACTATCTCGACGGCGGCGCAGGCAACGACCAGCTGGTGGGCGGCGGCGGCAACGACATCCTGGTGGGCGGCCTCGGCAACGATGTCATGTTTGGCGACGCGCGCAATGGCGTCACTTTGACTGCCCAATACGAAGGCAACGACATTCTGTATGGCGAAGCGGGGGACGACCAACTGATAGGTGGCGGCGGCAACGACAATCTCTATGGGGGTGACGGTGCGGATGACCTGTTTGGCAACGATGGCATCGACCACCTCGACGGCGCAGCAGGCGGCGACTACCTCGATGGTGGCACGGGTGCCGACATCATGGCGGGTGGCGCGGATGACGACACCTATATCGTCGACGACGCTGGCGATGTAGTGATTGAGGCGGCGGGTGAAGGGATCGACACAGTCGAGAGCTCGGTCACGATAGTCCTGCCGGACAACGTCGAATGGCTGAATCTGACGGGGGCGGGGGATATCGATGCGACCGGTAATGCCGAGGCGAACAACATCACGGGCAATGCCGGGGCGAACCGGCTGGAGGGCGGGGCGGGCAACGACCAGCTCATCGGTGGGGCGGGGACCGATACGCTGATCGGCGGCACGGGCGACGACTATTACGAAATCGACGACACTGGCGACACCATTACTGAAGCGCTGGGCGAAGGCGTCGACTTTGTGCGCAGCACGGTGAGTTATGCGCTGGCAGATAATCTTGAGGCTCTGGCGCTTGACGGTTCGGCAGACTTGGCCGGCACGGGTAACGATCTCATCAACAGTCTGTACGGCAACCTCGGCAACAACACGCTTGCAGGCGGCGCCGGCAACGACTATCTGGCCGGCGATGCGGGCGACGATGTATATGTCTTCAACCGCGGGGACGGGCAGGATTCCATCGACAACACTGACCTGTTGAGTGCTACCGATACGCTGCGTTTTGGTGCGGGGATTGCCGACTCGGACGTGGTGGGATATCAGGTTGGCACGAGCATGGTTCTCAAGCTCAAGGGGAGCAGCGAGCAGGTAGCCTTCATCGACTATTACGGCGCAGATACGATCAATGGCGGCCTGATTTCGGATCACAAGATCGACCGCGTGGAATTTGCCAATGGTGTGGTGTGGGATCAGGCGATGATCCAGACGGTGGTGGATCGTGCAGCGAACAATCATGCGCCGGTTCTGAATGCGGCCGTGCCTGCCTTGCAGGCTTATGCGGACGATGCGTTTTCCTATGTCGTGCCTGCCGATGCGATTGCCGATCCGGATGTGGGCGATTCCATCGTCTACAGTGTTTCGATGCCCGATGGCTCGCCGATGCCGGCCTGGCTTGCGTTCGACGCGACTACACGAACGCTGTCGGGCACGCCCGCAGCATCAGACATCGGCAGCCTGCAATTCGTGCTGTGGGGAACGGACGATTACGGCCTGGCCACCGGCCGGTATGTGGCGCTGGGCGTTTCCATGCCCAATCATGCGCCGGTGTTGTCTGCGCCCTTGCCGGACCAGGCGGCAGTTCAAGGAAGTGCTTTCAGCTACACGGTGGCCGCCAGCACCTTTGCCGATCCCGATGCGGGCGACGTGCTCGGCTTCAGCGCCAGCCTGGCCGACGGCAGCGCATTGCCGTCGTGGCTGAGTTTCGACGCGGCAACGCGCACCTTCAGCGGCATACCGAGCGCGCCCGGCACGATAAGCGTGCGTGTGACAGCGAGCGATGCGGGCAACCTGAGCGTCTCGGATGCGTTCGAGATCGCAGTCAATGCGTCGAATCACGCCCCGGTGCTGTCGGCGGCATTGTCGGATCAGGCTGTTATTCAGGGCAATGCTTTCAACTATACGGTGGCCCCGGCCGCATTCACCGACCCCGATGCGGGTGATGTGCTCGGTTACAGCGCCAGCCTGGCCAACGGCAGCTCACTGCCGTCGTGGCTGAGTTTCGATGCGGCAACGCGCACCTTCAGCGGCACGCCGAGCGCGCCGGGCACGATTAGCGTGCGTGTGACAGCGAGCGACGCGGGCAACCAGAGCGTTTCGGATACGTTCGACATTGAGGTGAATGCGCCGGGCATTGTGCTCAACGGAACGACAAATGCGGATTCGCTCTATGGGAGCAATGGCGCAGATGTGATCAATGGTCTGGGTGGAGATGATTACATCTATGGTGCGGCAGGCGGCGACACCATGCTGAGTGGGGAAGGCAACGATAAATTGTACGGAGAGGCGGGAAACGACACCCTTGATGGCGGGGATGGAGACGATGACGTGCAGGGCGGATTGGGCAGCGATGTTTTATTTGGCGGGGCGGGGAATGATCGCCTGCTTGGCTATCAGGCCTACTCGGCGGATGACGCAGGCAACGATGTGCTGTATGGGGGCGCTGAGGATGACCGTTTGTTTGGCGGGGATGGAAACGATTTGTATCTCTTTGGACGCGGAGATGGATTCGACACTGTTGGCGACTCACCCAACGATGACGGTTCCAGCAGTACAGACGTTCTGCGGTTGAGTGCAGGCGTGTTGCCTGAGCATGTCACTTTGCACCGGATGAACGAGCGAGATTTGATGCTGGTGATCGATGGCTCGAACCAGCAGCTACTTCTGAGTAATTATTATTTTGTCGATCCGAATGGCGTATCCGACTGGTCGATAGAGCGTATTGAATTCGATGGCGGCGCTGGAGCAGTGTGGACAGCGACAGAAATTGCCAGCCGCGTAGAAGTCGGTACCCAAAACAGTATGACCGGCACGGGATCGAATGACACGTTTGTCGTGGATCATGAGCTGGATGTCATTACGGAAGCAACAGATTCTGG
>MGZO01000037.1:0-12116 GCA_001802655.1 Hydrogenophilales bacterium RIFOXYD1_FULL_62_11 | reverse complement strand
GTCGATACGGTACTTGCATCGCGAAGCTACACCCTGCCAGTCAACATCGAGAAAATTACGTTAACCGGATTTCTGAATATCAACGCAACAGGCAACGCACTAAATAACGAACTGCGTGGCAATAGTGGAGACAACGTCTTCGAGGGGGGCGGTGGTAGCGATGTCGCCTATGGCGGCCAAGGAAATGACACTTATAGCAATGTGACCCCGATTGAAACGGAGAATGAAGGTACTGACACATTGTCAGGGTTAAGCGGTTCTACATACACATGGACATACGGGATAGGGGTTGTTTTAAGTTTGCCAGATCATGTGGAAAATTGGGATTTGAAAGGCGGTTCCTCGACCCGCTCCAACACCTACTATTCAGTCGCGGGCAATGATCTGGATAACGTCTTGATCAGCGACGGGTTTGGGTTTAGAGCGACAATCCAGCCGAATGGGAAGATTGGCGGCGACATTCTAGATGGGCGCGGTGGTGCGGACACTGTGATCATTCGAGGTGATGACAAACCTATTGTTTATATCGACAATCCAGGAGACAGGGTTATTGGTGGAGCCTATGAAATTAGAAGCACCGTCGATGTTGTCTTGCCGGAGCCAGCCCTTTACGGCGGCGGTGGATATATTCCGGAAAGTGTGACCAACCGGCTGGTTTTGCTTGGCAGTAGCCCGATCAGTGGCACAGGCAATCCCATAAATAATGTGCTGGATGGTTCCCAGAATACTGCTGCCAACACGCTGACCGGAGGCGCGGGAGACGATGTCTATTTGGTTGGTTTGAATGACCATGTTGTCGAAATTGCGGGCGAGGGCTATGACCAAGTCAAATTCATATCGTCATCTGCTGACGCAGGCAGCGACGTCCGCGTTGCCGACCTTGGTATGCGCAACATTGAACGTTACGTATTAGGGGGGAGGTATGGCGGAGTCACGCTCTGGGGGGATGAACTGGATAACGACCTGAGGGTCGAGTTTGATAGGTTTTATGAAAATCTCAGCGGTCGTCTGATGGGGGGTGCGGGCAACGACACCCTGAACGGCAATACCGGTAACGATCGGCTCGATGGCGGCACCGGCAACGACGCCTTGCGAGGCGGTACGGGCAACGACACCTACATCATCGATAGTGCCACCGACGTCATCACCGAGAATGGCAGCGAGGGTCTCGACAGCGCCCAGTCGAGCGTGACCTACACCCTTGGTGCCAACGTCGAGAACCTCACCCTGACCGGCACCACTGCCATCAACGGCACCGGCAACGAACTGGCCAACGTACTCACTGGCAACAGTGCCAACAACACACTCATTGGAGGAGTGGGTGACGACATTCTCCTGGGCGGCACAAGCGGAACGTCTGCCAGCACAAGCATTGCCAGTCTGGTGATCTACGCTCGGGGCACCCCGGTTCTGGACGTCTACCCCGCCATGCAGGTCTATGTCGATGGCGTATTGATCCAGGAATTCATCGTCGATGCTGCAAGCTACACAGCCTATACCGTCGATCCGACCAACCTGGGCATGGCTGCGAGCAAAGTCGACGTCGTCTTCACTAACGACTCTTGGCGACCGGATCTGAGCCAGGACCGTAACCTGTTCGTACAAAAGATCGAGGTCAACGGCCAGACCATGAACGCCACCGATAACGGCGTCTTCTATGACCCGGGTAATGGAGCGGCGGCTTTCGATAGTCTCAATCTTCGACTCGGCCAAGAAACGATTTATTCCAACGGCGCCTTGCATTTCGGCTTGGGCGACAACGACACCCTGGACGGTGGCGCGGGTGCGGATCAGATGTCCGGTGGCAGTGGCAACGACACCTACCTGGTGGATAACGTGGGCGATGTCCTGACCGAAATGTCGAATGAAGGGCTGGACACCGTTCGCAGCAGCATAAGCCATACCCTCGGCACAAATTTCGAGAATCTGGTTCTGAGTGGCTCCGCCGTCATCAACGGCAGCGGCAATAACCTGAACAACCTTCTGATCGGCAATGTCGGCAACAACAACCTGCATGGCGATGCCGGCGTCGATACGCTGCTTGGCTACGCCGGGAACGACTGGCTCGATGGCGGCGCGGGCAATGACTTCATGTATGGTGGCCAGGGCAACGACACCTATGTGGTCGATAGTGCGGGAGACATCCTCGCTGAAAACATTAACGAAGGCATGGACGCTGTCGAGAGTTCGATCAGCCATACCCTTGGCACCAACGTCGAGAACCTCACCCTCACTGGCACTGCCGCCATCAATGGAACAGGCAACAATCTCGATAACAGCCTGACGGGCAACAGCGCCAACAACCTGCTCACGGGTGGGGCCGGCAACGACTCACTAGATGGCGGAGCCGGAGCGGACGTCATGGCCGGTGGTGCAGGCGACGACTACTACGTCGTCGACAACGCAGGTGACATCGTCACCGAAAACGCCGGTGAAGGCACCTCTGACAGCGTCGAGTTGTATCTGAATGCCAACTATACCGTGGGGGCTGATATTGAACATGTCTACCGGTATGGGGCTGGCAACTGGACGACCACCGGCAATGCTGCCGACAACTACCTGTATGGCAATAGTGGTAGCGACACCCTGATAGGCCTGGCCGGCAACGACGTCCTGTATGGCGATGCCGGTGCCGACACCCTGATTGGCGGGGCGGGGGATGACCGCTATTACGTCGACAGCGCCGGCGATATCGTCACCGAGAACGCCAACGAAGGCGTGGACACGGTTTACGTCTTTGGCTCGGGCTCGCTGACATACATTCTGGCAGCCAACGTTGAGAATGGCTACAGCCCGTTCTGGGCTGGAAGTCTCACGGGCAACGCCCTGAACAATACGCTTTCGGGTTCCTACGGTTCAGACACCCTGGATGGCGGTTTGGGCGCTGACACCCTGAAGGGCTGGGGCGGCAACGACACCTACATCGTGGACAACGTAGGAGACGTCGTCAGCGAGACCACCACCGTTGTGACCGAGATCGACACCATTCAATCCTCGGTCACCTACACCCTGGGTGCCAATCTCGAAAACCTCACCCTCACGGGTACCGAGAGCCTGGAAGGCACCGGCAACGCACTTGCCAACGTCCTGCGCGGTAACGGAAGTAGCAGCATCCTGTACGGTCTGGACGGCAACGACACCCTTTATGCGGGCGATGGAGACGAAGCCTATGGGGGGGGCGGTAACGACACCCTCGCGGCGGAGAATACTTTGGCCTGGGCATACCTGTCAGGTGAAGACGGCGACGATATCCTGACGGGTGGTGCAGGTTCCGGTAGCTTCATCGGCGGATTGGGTAACGACACCATTACCGGCGGCGCTGGTTACAACTACCTCTGGGGCGACGAGAGCTATGGCGGGACGACGGGCGGCAATGACCTCATCCTGGGCGGGCTTGGTGTTGACTTTGCCTGGGGTGGCTACGGCAACGACACCCTTTCCGGCAATGACGGCGACGACACCCTGCTGGGTCAGCAGGGGGATGACCTGGTCTATGGCGGAACGGGTAACGACATCCTGAATGGCGGTACGGGTATCGACACCCTCGTGGGCGGCATCGGCAACGACACCTACCGTCTGGGACGTGGTTACGATGCAGACACCGTCGTCGAGAACGACGCCACCACAGGCAACACCGATATCGCCCAGTTCCTGACCGGCGTTGCGGCCGACCAGATCTGGTTCCAGCAGGTGGGCAACAACCTGGAGACCAGCATCATCGGCACTAGCGACAAGCTGGTTATCCAGGACTGGTATCTTGGCAGCGCCAACCATGTGGAGCAGTTCAAGACCACCGACGGCGCCAAGACCCTGCTCGACAGCAACGTGCAGAACCTGGTCAACGCCATGGCGAGCTTTGCCCCGCCGGCTGCCGGGCAGACCACCTTGCCGACCAACTACCAGACCAGTCTTGCGCCAGTGATTGCTGCCAACTGGCAGTAAGTAGCTTGTTGTAGGCTTCACCCTGCCCGCTGACCTACCTCCCCATGGGAGAAAGGCCAGCGGGCATTTCCTTTGAATCGAGCGGTTTATGTCAGAACAAGAATCCCCACGCATTGCCGCTCCATCCAGTGCTGTGTTGGACACCGGCCTCACCTGCCTGGTCATGCTGGCGCGCTTTCACCAGATTGCTGCCGATCCCGAGCAGCTGGCGCATCAGTTCAAGGTAACAGGCGAGTCTCTTAGTCGCCCCGAAATCCTGCTGGCGGCCAAACACCTCGGCTTGCAGGCCAAGCCCGTCAAGACCACGGTTGACCGCCTCGATCGCACGCCGTTGCCCGCCATGGCAGTGGACAGCAACGGCGGCTATTTCATCCTCGCCCGCTTCGACGCCGACAAGGCGCTGATCCACGACCCCAGAGCCGAGCGGCCCGAGGTCATCTCGCGCGATGAACTGCTGGCGCGCTGGGGGTCGGCAGACAAAGGACAGTCCGGCGAACTCATCCTGTTCACCTCGCGCGCCTCGATGGTCGGTGAGATGGCCAAGTTCGATTTCTCCTGGTTCATTCCCGCCGTCGTCAAATACCGCAAGCTGCTCTACGAAGTGCTGCTGGTGTCGTTCGTACTCAACCTGTTCGCGCTGGTCACCCCGCTGTTCTTCCAGGTGGTGATGGACAAGGTGCTGGTGCATCGCGGCCTGACTACGCTCGACGTCATCGCCGTTGGCTTGCTGGTGGTGTCGATCTTTGAAGTGGCACTCTCCGGCCTGCGCAGTTACGTCTTCGCCCACACCACCAGCCGCATCGATGTCGAACTCGGCGCACGCCTGTTCCGCCATCTTCTGCACCTGCCGCTGGGCTATTTCCAGGCACGCCGGGTCGGTGATTCGGTGGCCCGCGTCCGGGAACTGGAGAACATCCGCGCCTTCCTCACCGGCAATTCGATCACCGTCGTGCTCGATGTGCTGTTCTCTGTGGTCTTCATTGGCGTGATGCTGTTTTACAGCGGCTGGCTGACGCTGGTGGTACTGGCCTCCTTGCCGCTGTACTTCGTGATCGCCCTGCTGGTGACGCCACTGTTGCGTGCCCGGCTGCACGAGAAATTCAACCGCGGCGCAGAAAACCAGGCCTTTCTGGTTGAAACCGTCTCCGGCATCGACACCCTCAAAAGCATGGCGGTCGAACCCCAGATGCAGCGCCGCTGGGATGCTCAGCTGGCGAGCTATGTGTCCGCCGGCTTCAAATCCGCCACCCTCTCGACCCTGGCGCACGAAAGCACCAATCTCGTCGGCAAGCTCGTCACCGTAGGCACCCTGTGGCTGGGCGCCAAGCTGGTAATCGAAGGCCAGCTCAGCGTCGGCCAGCTCATCGCCTTCAACATGCTGGCCGGCCGCGTGGCTCAGCCGATCATGCGGCTGGCGCAGTTGTGGACCGACTTTCAGCAGACCGGCATTTCGGTGCAACGCCTGGGCGACATCCTCAATGCGCCTACCGAAGCCGTTGGTGCCAAGAGCAGCCTGCCGCCGATTGCCGGGCGCATTACCTTCGACCAGGTCCAGTTCCGCTACCGGCCCGACACCCCTGAAGTGCTCAAAGGCATCACCCTCGACATTGCCCCCGGCGAAGTCATTGGCATCGTCGGCCGTTCCGGCTCTGGCAAGAGCACGCTGACCAAGCTGATCCAGCGCCTGTATGTACCCGAACGCGGCCGCGTGCTGGTCGACGGCATGGATTTGACCTTGGTCGACGCATCCAGCCTGCGTCGCCAGATCGGCGTAGTGCTGCAGGACAACGTATTGTTCAACCGCACCTTGCGCGAAAACATCGCACTGGCCGACCCCGGCGCGCCGCTGGAGCAGGTGATTGCCGCAGCGAAACTGGCCGGCGCACACGAATTCATTCTGGAGCTGCCCGAAGCCTACGACACCATGGTCGGCGAACACGGCTCCTCCCTGTCCGGCGGGCAGCGCCAGCGCATTGCCATTGCCCGCGCGCTCATCACCCAGCCGCGCATCCTGATCTTCGACGAGGCTACCAGCGCACTCGATTACGAATCCGAACGCATCATCCAGAACAACATGCAGGCCATCTGCCAGGGCCGCACCGTCATCATCATCGCCCACCGCTTGTCGGCAGTGCGCCATGCCAATCGCATCCTGGTGATGGATCACGGCCAGATCGTCGAAGCAGGGACGCACGGCGAATTACTGCAGCACGAAGCGGGGCATTACTCCCGCTTGCATCGCTTGCAACACGCCTGAGACTCGAATAATGAAACGCCACGCCTTCGCCGACCTCCTCAAGCGCTACGCCAAAATCTTCCGCCACGCCTGGTCACAGCGCAAAGAAACGGACGCACCTGACCTGCAGACACACGAAGCCCAGTTCCTGCCCGCAGCACTCTCCCTGCGCGACACGCCGGTGCATCCGGCACCACGCATCACGCTGTGGCTCATCATGGCGTTTGCCCTGATTGCGCTGCTGTGGGCAATCTTCGGCCGCATTGATGTGGTGGCCACTGCGGTCGGCAAGATCATCCCCAACGACCGCACCAAAGTCATCCAGCCGATGGAAACCGCCGTGGTCAAAGCGATCCACGTGCGCGACGGACAGGAAGTCAAGCTGGGTCAGGTGCTGATCGAGCTTGATGCCACCAGCGCTGCCGCCGACAGCGAACGACTGCGCAACGAAGCCTTGACCGCACAACTGGAAGCCCTGCGCGCGCAAGCCCTGCTGGCGTCCCTGGCACATGGCACTCCGCCCAAACTACAACCGCTGGATGGCGTCGATGCCACACGCCTGCTTGCCGAGCAAAGCCAAACAATGGGCCAATACCAGGAATACCAGGCGCGCCAGCGGCAATTGCAGGACGAGATCATCCGTCGACGGGCTGAACTGCAGACCACCCAGGAGCAGGTCACCAAACTCGAACAGACCGCGCCCATCGCCCGCCAGCGCGCACAGGACTATCAGAGGCTGGTGAAAGAGAACTTCATTTCCCAGCACGGCTATCTGGAACGCGAGCAGGCGCGCATCGAACAGGAGCAGGATCTCGCCAGCAGTCGATCAAAATCCGTGGAAATCCGTGCCGCGTTGACTGAGGTACAACAACAGCAGGCCACCCTCGCCGCCGAAACCCGCCGCCAGCTGCTGGATCAACACAACCTGGCCGCGCAAAAGGCTGCGTCACTGGAGCAGGAATGGGTCAAGGCTGACCAGCGTGGCCGCCTGATGCGCATGATTGCACCGGTGGCTGGCACTGTTCAGCAACTCGCCGTCAGCACGGTGGGCGGAGTGGTCACCCCAGCCCAGCCCCTGATGGTGATTGTCCCCAAAGACAACGTGCTAGAAGTCGAAGCCATGCTGCCCAACAAGGACATCGGCTTCGTGAACCCCGGGCAGGATGCCGAAGTGAAAGTGGAAACCTTCCCCTTCACCAAGTACGGCACGATCCACGGCAAGATTACCCAAGTGTCATCCGACGCGATCCAGGACGAGAAGCTTGGGCTGATTTACTCGACCCGGGTGAAGCTCGCCAGGGACACGATCCGGGTGGAGAATAAAACCGTTCGGCTTAGTCCCGGCATGGCGGTGACGGTCGAAGTCAAAACTGGCACGCGGCGGGTGATCGAATATTTCCTGAGCCCGTTGATGCAGGTGACGAGTGAGAGTTTGCGGGAGCGGTGAGAGCTACGTGGCCATAACAAAAGGGGTTCGATGGGCGTTGATATAAAAGCCTTCTCCCACTACAATGCCCGGCTGTTCGAAATGGTTCGGACAAATTCGCACACCTGTCGTTAAAGGGTGGCGGCGCGTTTTAGTAGGCACGCGCCGCTGCTGACGGGTGGAGGCTTAACCCTTTAGGAGTCATCAATGTCCTCAGTCACAATGCGTCAAATGCTGGAAGCCGGTGTCCATTTCGGTCACCAAACCCGTTTCTGGAACCCCAAGATGGCACAGTACATCTTCGGCCATCGCAACAAAATTCACATCGTGAACCTGGAAAAATCGCTGCCGATGTTTCAGGACGCACAAAAATTCGTCCGTCAATTGACTGCCAATAAAGGCACCGTTCTGTTTGTGGGCACCAAGCGTGCCGCGCGCGAGATCGTGCGTGAAGAAGCTGAGCGTGCGGGCATGCCTTATGTCGACAACCGCTGGCTGGGCGGCATGCTGACCAACTTCAAGACGGTCAAGCAGTCGATCAAGCGTCTGAAGGATCTGGAAGTTTCGCTGGCTGAGCCGGGTCGTTTGTCGAAAAAAGAAATCCTCACGGTGCAGCGCGAAGCCGACAAGCTGAATCGCAGCCTGGGCGGTATTCGCGACATGAACGGCTTGCCGGACGCCATCTTCATTATCGACGTCGGTTACCAGAAGGGCACCGTGGTCGAGGCCAAGAAGCTGGGCATTCCTGTGATCGGCGTGGTCGATACCAATAACAGCCCGGAAGGCGTGGCTTACGTGGTTCCCGGCAACGACGACTCGGCACGCGCAATTCGTTTGTATGCACGCGGCATGGCCGATGCAGCACTGGAAGGCCGTGCTCAGATCCTCGGTGAACTCACTGGCGGCGAAGAGTTCATCGAAGTGGAAGAAGAGGAAGGCGGCGTGGCCGCTGAATAAACGCGACGCGCCGTAACATCGCCGGAATAAGTTTCCGGCGATCATGTTTCAAAGGAGGGGCGTTTGCCCCTCTTTGTGCATGAGCTGATCGATTTGCTGAATTTAATTAATAGGGAGTAGGAACATGGCTGAAATCACTGCAAGCATGGTTAAAGAGCTGCGCGAGAAAACCGACGCGCCGATGATGGATTGCAAAAAAGCGCTGTCGGAAGCTGAAGGCGATATGCAGAAAGCGGAAGAAATCCTGCGCGTGCGTTTCGGTAACAAGGCCGCCAAGAGCGCGAGCCGTGTGGCTGCTGAAGGCGTGGTGACCATCGCCATCAGTGCTGACGGCAAGTCGGCTGCGATGATTGAAGTCAACTGCGAAACCGATTTCGTGGCAAAGAACGACGATTTCCTGGCACTGTCCAGCGCCCTGGCAAAAATGGTGCTGGAGCAGAATCCGGCAGATGTTGCTGCGCTGTCCGCGCTGGCTTACAACGGTTCCACGGTGGAAGCCGTCCGTACCGAACTGGTCGGCAAAATGGGCGAGAACATGTCGGTGCGCCGTTTTGAGCGTCTGTCAGGGCAGGGCAAGTTCGCCAGCTACATTCACAGCGGCAAGATCGGTGTGCTGGTTGACGTGACAGGCGATGAAGCACTGGCACGTGATATCGCCATGCACATTGCTGCGTCCAAGCCGAAATCGCTCGATGCCTCCGGCGTGTCGCAGGATCTGCTGGATACCGAGCGTCGCGTCGCAATCGAGAAGGCCAAAGAAGCCGGCAAGCCGGAAGCCATGCTGGAAAAAATTGCCGAAGGCACGGTGCAAAAGTACCTCAAGGAAGTCACGCTGCTGTCGCAGCCCTTCGTCAAGGACGACAAGCAAACCGTCGAGCAAGTGCTCAAGTCGAAGAATTCGCAGTGCCACGGCTTCACCATGTATGTGGTGGGCGAGGGCATCGAGAAGAAAGTGACCGATTTCGCGGCTGAAGTCGCTGCGGCCTCCAAGGTTTAATCGCGATGGCGCAAGCGCGTCGTATTTTGTTGAAGCTCTCCGGCGAGGCGCTGGGCGCCGATGCGTTTGGTTACCACGCAGAGACGCTGGCGGGGTTTGTTGAGCAGATCCGCGAGGTTGTCGCGCTGGGGGTGCAGGTTGGCATCGTTGTCGGCGGCGGCAATCTGTTTCGCGGCGCGACCGGCGCATTGTCCGGTATGGATCGCGCAACGGCCGATTCGATGGGTATGCTGGCGACGGTGATGAATGCGCTGGCGCTGAAAGACGCCTTGTTGCGAGCGGGTGTGTCTGCGCGGGTGCAAACCGCGGTGGCGATCACGCACGTTGGCGAAGCGTTTGAACGCGACACCGCGTTGCGCCATCTTGAGGCGGGCAGTGTGGTGATTTTCGGCGGTGGAACGGGCAATCCGTTTTTTACTACCGACACCGCCGCTGCATTGCGCGGTGCGGAAATCGGCGCCGATTTGCTGCTGAAAGCGACAAAAGTCGACGGCGTGTATACCGCTGATCCGAAGAAAGATGCAGCGGCGACACGCTATGCCACGTTGAGTTTCGACGAGGCAATACGCAACAATCTGGGCGTGCTCGACACGGCTGCATTCGCGTTGTGCCGCGAACAGAAGCTGCCGCTGGTCGTATTCAATATTTTCAAACCCGGCGCGCTCAAGCGTGTGGTGATGGGTGAAGACGAAGGGACGCGTGTTACGCCTTGAGCGCGTTTTACGAAGGAAGGAAAGACAATGGCTGAAATGACGATTGCGGAAATCAAACAGTCTGCCGAGCAGAAAATGGGCAAGTCGCTGGAGGCGTTGAAGAACGATCTGGCAAAAGTGCGCACGGGGCGTGCCCATACCGGCATTCTCGATCATGTGATGGTGGATTATTACGGCAGTCCGACTGCCGTGCCGCAGGTGGCGAACGTGTCGCTGGTGGATAGCCGTACCCTGGGCGTGCAGCCCTATGAGAAAAACATGATCGGCAAGATCGAAAAAGCGATTCGCGACGGCGATCTTGGCCTTAATCCGGCCACGCACGGTGACATCATCCGTGTGCCGATGCCTTCGCTGACCGAGGAGCGTCGCCGCGATCTGATCAAGGTGGTGCGCGCTGAGGCCGAAACGGCGCGTGTCGCGATGCGTAATATTCGTCGCGATGCCAACGGCGCAGTCAAGGACATGGTCAAGGCCAAAACCGCGACCGAGGACGAAGATCGCCGCACCCAGGATGAGGTGCAAAAGCTGACCGACAAATTTATCGGCGATATCGACAAGCTGCTGGCTGATAAAGAGAAAGATTTGCTTGCCGTCTAAGCAAACCCGGCGACCCCGTCCTGCGTGATGACCCGCTCGAAAAAAACGGCCTCAAATGCTGATGTGCCCAGACACATTGCCATCATCATGGATGGCAATGGGCGTTGGGCGAAGCGCCGTCTGTTGCCGCGTGTGGCCGGGCATCGTAAAGGCGTTGAGACACTACGTGACGTGATCCGCGCGTGTGCCGACCGCGGCGTGGCGCATCTCACGGTTTTTGCGTTCAGTTCGGAAAACTGGCGACGTCCGCAGGAAGAAGTCACGTTGTTGATGGAGTTGTTCATGCGTGCGCTGGAAAATGAAGTGACGCGACTGCATGAAAACAATATCCGCTTTCGGCTCATCGGCGACCTTTCCGGGTTTTCCGAACGTATTCAGACCCTGATCCGTGACGCAGAAGCGTTGACCTGCAACAACACCCGCCTGACTTTCACCGTGGCTGCCAATTACGGTGGACGCTGGGACATCGTGCAGGCGGTGAAGAAGTTGATGTCAGTCGGATTGGCCGCAGACGACATCGACGAGGCTGCGCTGGCGCAGCAACTCAGCCTGTCCGATGCGCCCGAGCCGGATTTGTTCATCCGCACCGGGGGCGAAAAGCGCATCAGCAATTTTCTGATGTGGCAGCTGGCCTACACCGAGCTCTATTTCACCGATGCCCTGTGGCCGGATTTCAATGCCAAAGCGCTGGACGAGGCAATCGAGTCCTATCGCACCCGCGAGCGCCGCTTTGGCCGCACCAGCGAACAGGTGCAAGCGGCGTCGTGACGGTTCTTTCGAATACGCCATCCCTGTCACCTCTCGCCCGCCGCGTTTTAACTGCCGCGTTGCTGATGGCGGTGTTCGTGCCTGCCGCCTTGTGGGCGCCGGCGTGGTTGTGGACGGTACTGATGGCGGGCGTGATTGGCGCGGCTGCTTATGAATGGGCGACCCTGAGTCATTTTTCAGCGCGGGCTGCATATCTCTATGCCGGGCTGTTGGCCGCCATCGCGCTGCTCCTGTTCAAGTTTGCCGGCGCAACCTGGCCGCTGTTCCAGAGTGGCCTGATTCTGCTGGCGCTGGCATTCTGGCTCGTGGTCGCGCCATTATGGCTGCTGGGCCGCTGGCAGGCGCCGCAGCTCTTTGTGCGTGCCGTTGTTGGCGTGGTGGTGTTGCTGCCGACCTGGGTGGCGTTGACCTATCTGCATGAGCGTGG
The DNA here is from genome assembly GCA_001802655.1 of Hydrogenophilales bacterium RIFOXYD1_FULL_62_11. GTDB lineage: Bacteria > Pseudomonadota > Gammaproteobacteria > Burkholderiales > Thiobacillaceae > Thiobacillus. The sequence goes on along the minus strand of MGZO01000037.1, from coordinate 53 downwards.
CCCGGCTGTCTTGCTGGGTGTGATGGCGGTGGTGTGGATAGCGGATACCGCAG
>MGZO01000036.1:13686-20012 GCA_001802655.1 Hydrogenophilales bacterium RIFOXYD1_FULL_62_11 | reverse complement strand
GGCTGGTTTCGGCCGGCTGCGGTTCGAGCGTCAGTTGATAGAGATCGGCAGTGGGGCTGAACGAATCGCTGTAGCCGACATAGTAGTGCGCGGTTTCGGTGGGCTGGTACGACAGCGCGGCGCGGGTGCTCCATTCGCCGTAACTGAGCTTGGGCGAAGTGGCGCTGGAATACTCGGCATCCAACTGGTCGCGGCGGACGCCCAGCGTGGCTTTCCAGAACGGGATGAATTCGACCGTGTCCTGGACGTAGAGCGCGTAGGAGTCGCCGGTGAAATTGTTCCGCCCGGTTGTGCCTTCGACATAGGGTTGAAAGGACGGCGGCGGGAAGCTGGCCACGGCGGTGCCGCCGCTCAGGTTGAGCAGCCCGGCGCGGTGGCTGTCTTCGTGCAGGTATTCGACGCCGCTGACCCATTCGTGCTTCATGCCGAGCGCACGGAACTGGGTGTTGAAGTCGGACTGCACGGTCAGCGTCTCGTAGTCCAGCGATCGCGTGGGCCCGGCGTTGTAGTTGGCGCCGTTGACGATCGTGCCGTTGGCATTGGGTGCTTGCGTGGCGTTCGGCGTGCGTGCCCAGTAGCTGCGCTCGTAATCGCCATAGCGCACGGTTGTGCGCAGTTCGCTGGTCGGCGAGAACGCGTGGGTCCAGGTGCCGGTCGTGATGCTGACGTCGCTGTCGTCGAAGTTGGCGTCGATGCCCCAGAAGGTGTCGGGCGAGAACGCGGTACTCGGACTGCGGGTGGCGGCATCGAACGGAAAGCCGTAGTCGGGAATGTCGCGGTTACGCATGTAGACGTGCGAGAAATTGAATTCGTCATCGGTCTGCATGCCGAACGACAGGCTGACCTGCGCGCCGCTGCGATGGACTTCCGGTTCGGCGCCGCTCACCGGGTTGGAACGCCAGCTGCCTTCGTCGCGCTTCATCAAGTTGACGCGGATGGCGCTGTTTTCACCCAGCCGTTTGTTGAGGTCGGCGGTGACCTCGGTGTAGTTCTCGGTGCCGACGCTGCCGGTGAGCGAATAGGCATCGGCGCGCTTGGGGGTCTTGGACACGAGGTTGATGACGCCGCCGGCCTGGCCGCGGCCGAACAGCATCGAGGCGGAGCCGCGCAGCACGTCGACCTGCTCGAGGAAGAAGGTTTCGCGGTTGTATTGCGCGGTATCGCGGATGCCGTCGAGGTAGAGGTCGCCAAACGTGTAGAAGCCGCGCAGCATCATGTTGTCGCCGGCGCGGCCACCTTCGGCCGCGTTGAAGGTGAGGCCGGACACGTTGCGCAACGCCTCGCGCAAGGAACCGACCTGCTGTTCTTCCATCAGCTGGTTGGTCACGGTGGTGATGGCTTGCGCAACATCGTGCGGATCCTGCTTGACCTTGCCGACGCGGGTTTCAGTGGCCTGGTAGCCGTTGTTGACCGTCATCGGGTCGGCGGTGTCTTCGACCTTGACCGTGGGCAGCGTGGTTTCGCTTGCGGTGCTTTGTGCCGGATTCGCTGTGGGCGCGGTTTGCGCCAGCAGCGCGCCGGGGGCCAGCATCATGAACGCCAGCGAAGCCGCAGCAGGTGCGGTGGCGGGTTGAAGGCGCGCAAGCAACTGGTGCAGGATGCCCGATGGTGGGCAGGTTAAACGGTGTGACATGGTTTGCTCCTGTTTTGAAATGGCGGGCTGGCGGAGCAAAACGCTTGGCTGGCTGGTGGTTGAAAAAAAGGGGGCTATGCGGCGGTGGGCTCAGCGTGCCGCCTTGGGGTCGGTGACAAACCCCAGTTTGGTCAGTCCGGCGCGCGCCGCATCGGCCATGATTTGCGCGACATGCTTGTAGGCAAGTTCGCCGTCGGCGCGCAACTGGATTTCCGGCTGCGGCATTTTCTGCGCGGCCGCGTCCATGCGTGTCTGCCAGACTGCGGCAGCGACCGGCTCGGCATTCCAGAACACCGAGCCGTCTGCCTTGATCGACAGATTGATCGTCTCCGGCTTGACCTCGTTCGGCTGGCTGGTGGCCACCGGCAGGTCAACCTTGACTGCGTGCGTCATCAGCGGCGCGCTGATGATGAAAATGACCAGCAGCACCAGCATCACGTCGATCAGCGGAATCATGTTGATTTCCGCGTTGTCGCCGTCGCTGCTCTCGTTTGTCAGTCCGCCGAATGCCATTACGCGCTCCTGCCAACGGGCGCCGGATTCATCGATGCGGTGTAAACCTGAGCGGCGTCTTTTTCGATGTGGGTGTTGTTGCGTACGCCGGTGGACATGAAGGCGAACAGGTCATGCGCAAAACCATCGACCTCGGACAGCATCTGGCGCTTGGCGCGGTTGAAAAAGTTGTAGGCCAGCACGGCCGGGATGGCGACGGCCAGACCGAGCGCGGTCATGATCAGCGCTTCGCCCACCGGGCCAGCCACTTGATCCAGGCTGCCCGATCCGCTCATGCCGATGTTGACCAGCGCGTGGTAGATGCCCCACACCGTGCCGAACAGGCCGACGAAGGGGGCGCTGGAGGCGATCGACGCCAGCATGGTGTGGCCGTATTCCAGGCGCGCAGTGTCCTGGTTGATGGCGCGGCGTAGTGCGCGAGTCAGGAATTCGTCCTCCGAACCCGATTCGATCAGGCGCTGGCCGGTCTTGCTGCGGAATTGTTCGGCGGCCTTGAGGCCGTGGTGCGTCAGGTGCGAGAACGGGTCGTGAATGCCGCTTGCCTGCAAGTAAGCGGCCACCGAGGCTAGCCCGGATGCATTCCAGAAGCGGTCGAGAAAAGCCTGCGCGTGCTGCTTCATGCGCCAGTTGGCGATGCTTTTGGAGACGATGAGATACCAGGTAATCACCGACATCGCGAGCAGTACGATGAGCAGGAAATGCGCGAGGCCGTCGGCCTGCGCGATGAAGTGCGTGAAGCCCAGTTGAGTGGGGTGGGAGGTTTCCATGATTTAACTCCTGAGGGTGAACTGAATCGGTACGGTGACCCAGCCGGCAACCGGCGTATCACCCTGGCGGGCAGGCTCGAATTTCCAGCTGGACTGAACGGTATTCATCGCCGACTGGTCGAGGCGTGGATGACCGCTGCTCTTCACCAGTTCCAGTCGCGCAACGCTGCCGTCGGCATTGACCAGAATCGAAAGACGGACGGTGCCTTCCTCGCCCAGACGCCTAGACAGCGCGGGGTAAGGTGGTTTGGGGTTGTTCAGGTAATCCGCTGTGCGCGGTGGTGACGGCGGGGGCGGCGGTGCGGGCGCAGCCTTGGGGGCTACCGTCACCTCCGGCGCCGGCTGCGGCGGCAGTTCGCGCACAGGCTCGGGTTGGGGCGTGGGTTCAGGGGTTGCTTCAACGGCATGCGCCGTCGGCAGCGGGCGCCGGATGGCCAGCACGGGTGGCGGCGTCAAGGGCTTGACTACGGGCTTGGGTTGGGGCGTTTCGATTTCCGGAACGATCAGGCTGACAGTCAACGGGCGCGATGGCGTGACCGGTTTGGGCACGGCGGTGGCGGTGAACAACAGCGCCGCGAGTACAGCGGCGTGCACCAGCGCCACGCTGGCGAGCGAGGCGCGCGACAGGCGCGGCGAATACGGCAGCGTAGCGGCGCATAGGCCCGCAGGGGGGGCGCTGCTGTTTTCAAGAATGGAGGGGGCGCTCAACGAGGACGTCATCCAGTGCAATTCCGGTTGGGTTCAAGAATGCGGGCTGGGAATTCATGCCCGCTGAGTGCGGGCGTCCGTGGCTGGCGGTGCTGCGTGTCCGGCATCGCCGCAGAGGGTACTGGCGGCAATGTTCAAACAGTTATAAAAATGATAATGATTCGCATTAATAATGTCAAGAAAATGATGCGCGATGCTTGTGGAGGCGTAAAAACGCCCTGAAACAAACCGGCGAAAACGGCCGGCTTGTTTCAGGGCGCGGGCTGCCTGCCTAAGGCATCAGGCAGGTCGAGACGCTCAGGCCGCGACCGGGCTGCGGATCAGGTAGTCGAACGCGGCCAGGCTGGCTTTCGCGCCTTCGCTCATTGCAATGACGATCTGCTTGTACGGCACGGTGGTGCAGTCGCCCGCGCCGAACACGCCGGGCACGTCGGTCTGGCCCTTGGCATCAACCTCGATTTCGCCAAAGCGCGACAGCTCGATCGTGCCTTTCAGCCAGTCGGTATTCGGCAGCAGGCCGATCTGGATGAACACGCCTTCGAGTGCCACATGCTGGGTCTGGCCGGTGGTGCGGTCGGTGTATTCGAGACCGTTGACCTTGCCGCCGGCGCCGGTGATCTGCGTGGTCTGCGCGCTCTTGATGACGGTGGCATTGGGCAGGCTGTAGAGTTTTTTCTGCAGCACGGCGTCGGCGCGCAGGGTGTCGCCGAATTCGAGCAGGGTGACGTGGCCGACGATGCCGGCGAGGTCGATCGCCGCCTCGACGCCGGAGTTGCCGCCGCCGACCACCGCAACGTGCTTGCCCTTGAACAGCGGGCCGTCGCAGTGCGGGCAGTAGGCCACGCCCTTGCCGCGGAATTCCTGTTCGCCGGGCACGTTCAGCTCGCGCCAGCGCGCGCCGGTGGCGACGATCACTGCTTTGGATTTGAGCACCGCGCCGTTGGCGAGGCGCAGCTCGTGGTAGCCACCCGCGCTGCCGGGGATGAGTTTCTCGGCGCGCTGCAGGTTCATGATGTCGACGTCGTATTCGCGCACGTGTTCTTCCAGCGCGCGGGCCAGCTTGGGACCATCGGTGTGCGGCACCGAGATCAGGTTTTCGATCGCCAGGGTGTCGAGCACCTGGCCGCCGAAGCGCTCGGCCAGCACGCCGGTGCGGATGCCCTTGCGCGCGGCATAGATTGCGGCGGCTGCCGCGGCCGGGCCGCCGCCCACCACCAGCACGTCGTAGGGCGCTTTCTGCGACAGTTTGGCGGCGTCGCGCGCGCCGGCGCCGGTGTCGAGCTTGGCCAGGATGTCCTCGATCGCCATGCGACCGTTGCCGAACACTTCGCCGTTCAGATACACGGTCGGCACCGCCATCACCTGGCGCGTCTCGACCTCGTCCTGGAACAGCGCGCCGTCGATCATCACGTGCTGGATGTTGGGGTTCAACGCAGCCATCGTGTTGAGCGCCTGCACCACGTCCGGGCAGTTGTGGCAGGACAGCGAGATGTAGGTCTCGAAACGGTAGTGGCCTTCGATGCCGCGAATCTGCTCCACCTGCTCGTCGCTGATCTTGGGCGCGTAGCCGCTGGCCTGCAGCAGCGCCAGGATCAGCGAGGTGAACTCGTGCCCCATCGGCAGCCCGGCAAAGCGGATGCGCGCGGGCTGATTGACCAGGCCGATGCTGAACGAAGGCCGGCGGCTGTCGACGCCGTTTTCCAGCAGGCTGATCCTGTCGGAGACGCTGGCGATTTCTTCCAGCAGCCCGCGCATTTCCTGCGACTTGGCCCTGTCGTCGAGCGAGGCCACCAGTTCGATCGGGGCGACCAGGCGCTCCATGTAGGTTTTCAGTTGCGCTTTGATGTTGGCATCGAGCATGAAAGTCTCCGTTTGTTACAAAGTGAATGGCAATAAAAAAGCGTCGGCAGCCGAAAGCGGCCGACGCCTTTGTGTTGCGATCCTGCACAGGCCTCCCCGGCAGGGGAGACCGGGCAATCAGATCTTGCCGACCAGGTCGAGCGACGGCGCCAGCGTGGCTTCGCCTTCTTTCCATTTGGCCGGGCAGACTTCACCGGGGTGGGCGGCGACGTATTGCGCAGCCTTGACCTTGCGCAGCAGTTCCAGCGCATCGCGGCCGATGCCGCCGGCGTTGATCTCGATGATCTGGATCTTGCCCTGCGGGTCGATCACGAAGGTGCCGCGCTCGGCCAGACCGGCTTCCTCGATCATCACGCCGAAGTTGCGGGTGATGGTGCCCGTGGGGTCGCCGATCATCGGGTACTGGATCTTGCCGATGGTGTCGGAGGTGTCGTGCCAGGCCTTGTGGGTGAAGTGGGTGTCGGTGGACACGGCGTAGATTTCCACGCCCAGCTTCTTGAAGGTCTCGTAGTTGTCGGCCAGGTCGCCCAGCTCGGTCGGGCAGACGAAGGTGAAGTCGGCAGGGTAGAAGAACACCACGGACCATTTGCCTTTGAGGTCTTCGTCGGTGATGTGCTCGAACTTGCCGTTCATGAAGGCTTCGGCTTTGAAGGGTTTGATTTCGGTGTTGATGAGGGTTTGCATGGTGTATTGCTCCGGTTGAAAAAGTGGGTTAAAGATTCGACGGGACGAACTTTACTTAAGTAAAACCGAATATTCCAATTCAATTTTTAAAGCAGGGCGATTGATGTTCTCAATCAGTTTTCAGCAGGGATAAGGGGTTGCTTGCGGCGAGGTTCGGGGCG
>MGZO01000036.1:13232-13645 GCA_001802655.1 Hydrogenophilales bacterium RIFOXYD1_FULL_62_11 | reverse complement strand
GTGGGCCGTCGTGAAGTCAGCCGGGTCGTTATCCAGTTCGTCAGCAAGCGAGCGGCAGGCATCGCGCTCTGCCGATGTGAGTTCGCTATGTTCGGCCGCGCGTTCGAGCAGGAATCGTGCAGTGGCCTTGTTGCGGCTACAGGGGTGGCGCAGCATGACCAGGGCAGCAACCAGAATCGAAGCGGAGTGGGCGGTTCGCATGGTGTGGCCTCAATGCAGGGTGGCGGGGCGGGTGGCTGACAGGGCGTGCCATTCGACGGTCAGGCGCTGGCATGCTTGGGCGAGCGCCGGGCTGCTGGCGCGGGCCTGCATCCAGCGCAAGTGCTGTTCGACCATGCGGGCGAGTGTGCTGCAGCCGGTCTGCTGATAACGGTGCATCAGCCACAGCGTGGCGGCAATGACGATTTCGTGGG
>MGZO01000036.1:12861-13158 GCA_001802655.1 Hydrogenophilales bacterium RIFOXYD1_FULL_62_11 | reverse complement strand
GGATTTCCTGGCTTCCCTGGAATAAAAGCGCAGTCGTAATGGCGCCAGGGGGAAGCATCCTCGATTCGACCTCGGCTGATGTGTGGCTATCTGTGCCTGACTTGCGCGGCATCTTCTGGTTTTCGGGTTGAACGGGGGACATCTATTGAGACCGTGATTTCGTATAAGTTGATACGAATAATAACGATTCTCATTTAACTGTCAAGCAGGCATTTAACCAAGGTGAAAAGCTCAGGGCGTGACAGGCGGCCATGGGGCACGCACCAGCGGGGCTGCAACCAGGGATTCCGGTTGCAG
>MGZO01000036.1:12334-12752 GCA_001802655.1 Hydrogenophilales bacterium RIFOXYD1_FULL_62_11 | reverse complement strand
GATGGTGAGCGGTACGCCTTCCATCAGTACATGAACGGCTTCGCGCAGCAGCCGGATCGCCGATACGCTGATCAGCAAGGCAACGAACAACGATAACAAGGGGTCAATCGGCGTCCAGCCGGTGACGAGAATGACGGCGCCAGCGGTGATTGCCGCCACCGATCCGAGTGCGTCGCCCAGCACATGCAGCAGCGCGGCACGACTGTTCAGGGTTTGTTCGCCGCGATGCAGGATCCAGGCAACGACGAGATTGACGACGAGCCCGATCACCGCGACAACGACCACCGTGCCGCCCGCGATGGGCTGCGGCGCGCTGAAGCGCTGGATGGCTTCAAACACGATGAAACCGATCAGCACCAGCATGGCGAGGCTGTTGATCAGCGCCGCCAGTATTTCGGCACGCACCAAACCATAGGAA
>MGZO01000036.1:12120-12234 GCA_001802655.1 Hydrogenophilales bacterium RIFOXYD1_FULL_62_11 | reverse complement strand
CGAGCGAACCTGACCACCAGCCGGCAATGACTTCGACGAAGGCGAAGCTCAGGGTCAGCAGCAGCGCGATCAGCAGCCCGCTGTTGCTGCCGGCATGGCCCAAATGATGATGGG
>MGZO01000036.1:11782-11967 GCA_001802655.1 Hydrogenophilales bacterium RIFOXYD1_FULL_62_11 | reverse complement strand
CCCGGCAATGTGATGCAGGGCATCGGCATATCGAGCGGATTCGCGCAGGGTGGTCATGGACAGCGGATGGGGATGGCCGTGCATGCGCGCCAGGCGCGCGCGCGCTTGGGCGGGCCAGTCGATTTTCAGCTTGGCCAGCACTTCGTCGGCCAGATCCGGGCGGTTGCACACCAGCGCCATGTCGC
>MGZO01000036.1:7306-11748 GCA_001802655.1 Hydrogenophilales bacterium RIFOXYD1_FULL_62_11 | reverse complement strand
TACGCCGCCGACCACGCCCGCCGCTTCCATGCACAAGTCGTCGCTGAAAATCGTGCCGTCGAAGCCGAGCTGCTTGCGCAGCAGTTTCTGCAGCCAGATGCGCGAGAAGCCGGCAGGTAGCGAATCGACCTGTGGGTAGATCACATGTGCGGGCATGATCGCGGCCAGCCCGGCTTCGATCATCAGGCGGAACGGCACCAGGTCGGCAATCGCGATATCGGCCAGGGTGCGCTCGTCCACCGGAATCGCCACATGCGAATCCGCTACCACGAAGCCGTGGCCGGGAAAGTGCTTGCCGCAGGCGGCCATGCCGGCGTCTTTCATCCCCAGCATCACCGACTGGCCGAGCTCGAATACGGTGTGCGGCGTGCCGTGAAAGGATCGGTCGCCGATCACCGAAGACGCACCGTAATCAAGGTCGAGCACCGGGGCGAAGCTGAAGTCCACGCCGTGCGCGCGCAGTTCCGCACCCAGCACGTAGCCGGTTTCGCGTGCCAGGTGCCTGGCCTGTTTCGGATGTTCATTCCAGATTTCGCCGAAGGTGCGCATCGGTGGCAAGCGCGTAAAGCCTTCACGGAAACGCTGCACGCGACCGCCTTCGTGATCGACGCCGATCAACAATGGCGCGGGCTTCAGGGCGTGGATATCAGCGGTCAACGCTTCAAGCTGCGCCGGATCGCGGTAGTTGCGGGTGAATAAAATCACCCCGCCCACCAAGGGATGGGAGAGCCGGCGGCGGTCGTCATCAGTCAGTTCGGTACCTGCCACGTCGAGCATCAAGGGGCCGAGCGTCATGGATATTCCTTATTCAATGTCGGTGTTATGTTGACTTCAATTATTCTTGTTACTGACTGGATTGCTCCAGCACGACAAAGGCCAGCACCAGATCGCCTTCGTCTGACAACGAGACATGATGCCCTGTCACGCCGCGCGCCGCCAGCCAGGTGGTGAGTTCGGGAGCGCATTCGAAATGGGGTTTGCCGAGGGCGTCGCGCAGCACGGCAATGTTTTGCAACGACACCGGCGCGCGCAGTCCAGTGCCTGCCGCCTTGGCGAAGGCTTCCTTGGCGGCAAAGCTTTTTGCCAGAAAGCGCCCAGGGTCGCGGCTGGATTGGTAGCCCGCCTGTTCAGCCGGGGCGAGGATGCGCTCGGCGAACGCAGCGCCAAAGCGCGCGAGGCCGCTGCGGATGCGTTCGGCGTCGAGCAGATCGGTTCCAATGCCATGAATCATCGTGTTGGTCTCACAGCGAAACCTTCACCGGCAACCCGGCCGCGCGAATGCGCTCGGCAAAGGCATTGAGCCATTCGGCGGGCAACGCGGACAGGCGGCTCGCCTGCGGCTGCAGCGACGGCCGCGCCAGCCCATAGAGCAGCACGCCCTGAACGGGGAGGGCTTGTTCACGGATACGAGTAACAGCGGCCAGGTAGGCGGCTTGTTCGGTCTCGCTTGGCGGGGTGTCATCCAGCGCAAAGACGCAGGTTTGCAGCCAGGTCGGGCACAGCGCTGCGGCCATTTTCAGGCGCTCGAACTGCTTGTCGGGGGAGATCCGCGTCTGGTTGGTGGCACGCATGCCACTGGCCGTTGCGCTGTCGAACTTGAACCACACTTCGCCATTCAAGGCTGCCATTTTCGCCAGGCCGTCCCGCACGCGTGGGCGGTCGATCAGGCTGCCGTTGGTGATCAGCACCAGCTTGATCTTTCCATTCAAATCGAACTCGGTCATTACCCGGCCGATCAGTTCGATCACCTGCGGGAAGGCCCTGGCGCTGGTCGGCTCGCCATTGCCCGACAGTGCAATGTCGTTCAATCGTCTTGCCTCTTCGGGAACCCGGGTTTGCATGAAATCGCCGTGCAGAATGTCGCCCAGCAGCGCGCGCAGTTCGACTTCCAGTTGCGCCAGATCGATCTCCGGCGCGGTGCCGCGCACCAGGTCCGGCACCTGGCAATACACGCACGCCCAGTTGCAGGCGTTGTTGGGATTGAGATTGATGCCGACCGATACCCCGCCCGCGCGGCGTGACACGACCGGATAGACATAGGTCATCCCCGCGTTGTCTCGGTCGTGGTTGACGGGTGTCAGAGGCGTGGTTGTAGTCATGGCGAGCCGTTCGATGAGAGACGACAGGATTCAATAAGGGTGCGGCGGGGCGTCAATGAAACAGGCCGCTGTCGTAGCGGCCTGTTTCATTTGTACATCCGATTTATACACCAGAAGACCGCCACGCCAGGCGGCGGTCCGGGTTTATAACACTTCAGCCGCGAAATCGGCCAGCCGTGAACGCTCGCCGCGTTGCAGGGTGACATGACCATTATGCGGCCAGCCCTTGAAGTGGTCGACCACGTAGGTGAGGCCGGAGCTGCCTTCGGTGAGGTAGGGCGTGTCGATCTGCGAGATGTTGCCCAGGCAGACCACCTTGGTACCGGGGCCGGCGCGGGTGATCAGGGTTTTCATCTGCTTGGAGGTGAGGTTCTGCGCTTCGTCGATGATGAGGAACTTGTTGAGGAAGGTGCGGCCGCGCATGAAGTTGAGCGACTTGACCTTGATGCGAGAACGGATAAGGTCCTGCGTCGCCGCACGGCCCCAGTCGCCGGCTTCGTCGTCGGTCTTGTTCAGCACGTCGAGGTTGTCTTCCAGCGCGCCCATCCACGGCGTCATTTTTTCCTCTTCGGTGCCCGGCAGAAAACCGATGTCTTCGCCCACCGGCACGGTGACGCGGGTCATGATGATCTCGGTGTAGGTTTTTTTGTCGAGCACCTGGGCCAGCGCAGCGGCCAGCGTCAGCAGGGTTTTTCCGGTACCGGCCTGGCCGAGCAACGAGACGAAGTCGATCTCGGGATCCATCAGCACGTTGAGCGCGAAATTCTGCTCGCGGTTGCGTGCGGTAATGCCCCAGACGTTGTTCTTCTGGTGGCTGTAGTCCTTGATCGTGACCAGTTCGGCCTGCTTGCCCTCGACCTTGAGCACCTTGGCATAAAGCGGGTTGGGGCCTTCCTGATAGACGAATTCGTTGGGCAGAAAATCCGCCGCCAGCGGCCCTTTGAGGCGGTAGTAAGTGTGGCCGGCAGCCTGCCAGGATTCCATGCCCTTGCCGTGCGTATCCCAGAAATTGGCGGGCAGTTCGAGCACGCCGGGATACAGCAGGTCGGTGTCTTCCAGCACCTTGTCGTTGGAATAGTCTTCGGCGGGCAATCCCAGGGTGCGCGCCTTGATCCGCATGTTGATGTCTTTCGACACCAGGATGACCTGCCGCTTGGGGAAGTGTCGCGACAGGAACAGCACCACGCCGAGAATCTGGTTGTCGACCTTGCTGGTGGGCAGGGACAGCGGGATGTCGCCGGTGATCGCCTGCGTCTGCAAGAACAGCTTGCCGGTGGCGGCGCCATGGCTGTGCGGTGCGATCGGCACGCCCTCTTCGATGGTGTCGATCTTGCTCACCATTTCGTCAAGGAAACGGCTGGCCTGGCGCGCGTTGCGCGAAACCTCGGTCATGCCTTTCTTGTGCTGGTCGAGTTCCTCCAGCGTGGCGATCGGCACGTAGATGTCGTGCTCTTCAAAGCGGAACAGGCTGGTCGGGTCGTGCATCAGCACGTTGGTATCCAACACGAACAGCTTGGTCTTGGCGGGGGCTTTTCTTGGCATGGTTTTAGTGGGCTGTCCTCGGGTGGGTGGGGGGTGGGTTCATCCTACATCAGGCGAAAGGCGACTTGGTGACACGGCGCTGCGCCCGTCCTGCGGCTGGGGGGCAAGGTAGCGGGAAGGCATCATTCGGCCGCATCCGCGGGTAGGAACCCTGTTTCAGCCGGGATGCGACGTGCGCCATCGAAGCGGTCGCGCCAATACTGGTCGTTCAGGCTGGAGACCATGACCTTGCCGGTCCGGCTGCTTGCGGCGTGAACAAAACGGTTGTCGCCCAGATAAATGCCGACGTGGGAAAAGGCGCTGCGCATGGTGTTGAAAAACACCAGGTCGCCCGGCTGGAGCTCGGGCTGGGTGAGCATTTGGGTGGCCTTGCTGATCGCCACGCTGGTGCGCGGCAGCAGCACGCCGAGCGTCTGCTTGAATACATGGCCAACGAAGCCGCTGCAGTCGAGCCCGGTTTCGGGCGAGGTGCCCCCCATGCGATACGGGCTGCCTACCAGGCTGACGGCGTACATGGGAATGTCTTCGGGTGGCGCGTCAGCCTGGGCAGCAGACGTCAGCAACAGTGCCAATAACAAGGTGACGGGCTTCATCGAATACCAATCTGCTCTATATTGATGAGGGGCAACGGACAAACGGGATGAATCTTGAATCCCGGCTAGCCAGGTTGCCAAACCGATTAACCCTTGAGGATCGCATCATGAATAACCCATCGACACCAGACGAAAGCAGTATCCCGGATAACACCCAGCTTGCGCAATGGCATGACGAAGCAGAGGCGGCTGCTGCCACGCCCGATTT
>MGZO01000036.1:6118-7281 GCA_001802655.1 Hydrogenophilales bacterium RIFOXYD1_FULL_62_11 | reverse complement strand
GCGCGCGCGCTGCGCGACCGGCGCTTGACGCTGAGTGAGCTGCGCGCCATTGTCGGTGCGATCAGTTCGGGCGTGGGCAGCGGGCTTTCCGCACGCGGGGGTGAAATGAAGGAAGGCCTCAAACAGGCTGTGTCCGGGCTGGACGAGGCGGTTGGCAGCGCGGCACAAAATGTTTCCTACACTTTGCGTGAGGCCGCCAGCCAGGGAAAGGCTTTCAAGGACGAGGAACTCAAGGCCAGGCTGGAACAGCTGCGTGACCTGGAAGAACAGTTTGTCGATGCGTTGAAGCAGACCGCCAAACAGTCGGGTGGAAAACTCAAGGAAGAACTGGAGTACTTGAGCGATCACCTGAAGCATAGCGGCACCCGTACCGGCGAACAGGTGCGCGAAGCCATGCAGCAGATGGTGAGCGGGCTGAAAAGCAGTGGCGAGGCAGGGCGTGCAGGGTTGAGCGAGTCAGCCAGTACGGCAACAGACCGTTTGTCCAAGGTGGCCAGCGGCGTGCTGGAAGCCCTGTCGGATTCGCTCAAGCGGCAAAGCGATCGTCTGCGTTCCTGATCGGGCCGTTTCTGATTCAACTGTTGCAGATTCAAACCGGCCGCTGCTTGGCCGACAGTCGAAACGCTGTCGGCTACACTCCGGGTCATGACCGACTCCACTAATTAATTCCAATGCTCTGGGAAACCATTTCGGTCGTGCGCGACCTGCCGCGATTGCATGAAATCGCCTCGGTGATGATTCGTTATGGCTGGGGCGATCTGGTGCGCGTGCTGGGTATCAGCGGCGTGCTGGAGCGTGCCGGACGGATCCTGCATTGGCACAGCAGCAATGAAATCAGCCAGCTTGACGCGCCGGTGCGTATTCGCCGTGCGCTGGAAGAGCTGGGCCCGACTTTTGTCAAACTGGGGCAATTGCTGGCCACGCGGGTGGATATGTTTCCGCCGCACTGGATCGTTGAATTCGAAAAGCTGCACAGCCAGGTACCGGCCGTTCCCTACGAAGCGCTGCATGCGGATCTGGTCGCGGCGATCAAGGGTGAGCCCGGCGATGTGTTTGCCTCGTTTGATCCGATCCCACTGGCTGCCGCCTCCATTGCACAGGTGTATCGCGCCACCCTCAAGGAAGGCACGCCGGTTGTCGTCAAAATCCGCCGTCCCGGCATC
>MGZO01000036.1:4947-6093 GCA_001802655.1 Hydrogenophilales bacterium RIFOXYD1_FULL_62_11 | reverse complement strand
GCATTCTCGAACATATTGCCAGGTTGCTGGACAGCGAAATGCCGGATTCCCGGCGTTACGATCCGATTCATATCGTCGCGCAGTTTGGCCGCTCGTTGAATCGCGAGCTCGACCTGGCAAAGGAAGCGCGCAATATCGACCAGTTCGCGCGCCATTTCGCCGATGAGCCGCTGGTCAAAATCCCCAGGGTTTTCTGGGCGTTCAGCAACAGCCGGGTCAATGTGCAGGAAGAGATCATCGGCATATCGGGCGTGGCGCCAGACACACTGCGCGCAGCGGGGCTGGATCCCAAGCTGCTTGCCGCGCGCGGTGCCGACCTGGTGTTGCGGATGGTGCTGGAGCATGGTTATTTTCATGCCGACCCGCATCCCGGCAACATGCTGTTCCTGCCCGACAACCGAATCGGCATGATCGATTTCGGCATGGTGGGCATGCTGACCCATGTCCGTCGCAACCAGATTGTCGATCTGCTGCACGCCTTGACAGCCAAGGACGAGCAGGCGCTGCTACAGGTGCTGGTCGACTGGAGCGGTGATTCGGTTCTGGATGAAGATCGCCTGGCTTACGACGTTGCCGAGCTGATGCAAAGCTATGACGACCTCCAGCTCAAGGATGTGCAAGTCGGCGCGCTGCTGAATGACATTACCGCGCTGATGCGTGAAAACAATCTGGCGCTACCGTCTGACCTGACACTGCTGTTCAAGACCCTGATCACGCTGGAAGGACTGGGGCAGCAACTCGATCCCGAGTTTCACATGATCGATCATGTGACGCCGTTTGTGGAACGCATCATCCATCAGCGCTTCACCCCGCAGGCGCTGCTGGCGCGCGGGCGTAAAAGCCTGCGTGAGACGCTCGAAGTGCTGGCCGACGTGCCGCGCGATCTGCGCACGCTGCTGCGGGACATGCGGCGGGGACGGGTCAAGATTGATCTCGACCTGAAACGCCTGGACAGCTTTGGGCAGCAGCTGGACCGCGCCAGCAACCGGTTGACCATGGGCATTCTGACCGCCTCTCTGGTGGTGGGCTCCAGCATCATCATGACCGTGCAGGGCGGTCCTCAGCTATTGGGTCTGCCGTTTTTCGGCCTGTTGGGATTTCTGATCGCGTTTTTCAATAGCCTGTGGATTCTGTTTTCCATCTGGC
>MGZO01000036.1:0-4918 GCA_001802655.1 Hydrogenophilales bacterium RIFOXYD1_FULL_62_11 | reverse complement strand
AGGTACCGTGCTTGTCATTGTTTTCTTGGATGACCAGCTGGTCGAGGGGCAGGGGGCGTTCCAGCAGGAATCCCTGAACGTGAGCGAAGCCCAGACTTTCAACCTTGCGCAGTGCCGTCTCGGTTTCAACGCCTTCTGCAGTCAGCGAATATCCCGCGCTGATCATCATGCGCGCAAAGTCCGTCACGACTTGCGAGGCACGGTTGTTCTCATCCAGCTTGCGGATCAGTGAAATATCAAACTTGATCACATCCACTGGCAAATCTGCCAGGTAACGCAACGGCGAATGGCCTGTCCCGAAGTCGTCCATCGCGATGCGGTATTGCGCGGTACGCAGCAAATCCAGATAAGTTCTGGCTTCGGCCACCTGGGTGATAAGCGAGGTTTCTGCAATCTCGATCATCAGGGGATGGCGGGTATTGTGGCGTGACAGTTCCAGCAGATACGACACGATTTCTGGCTGCGAAATGCTCTGTGCGGTCAGATTGATGGCCACGCCTATCCCGGGTTGCAGTTTTTTGGATGACAGGTCGAGATCGACTTGTTGCAGCACGGCAAGGTCAAAGCCCGTTTCCAGGCGACGGCTGCTGACGACCGGCAGGAACGCATTCGGCATGATGAGGGTGTCGTGGTAGCGAATGCGCGCCAGGGCTTCGTAGTATTTGATCTCAAGGCCGGGCAGGCCGTGGATGGGCTGGTAATGCATTTCGATCATGCCGGGCGTGGCCAGGGCCCGGAACACGGCACTGGTTTCGCGGCTGGCCACCAGGGTTTGCGAGGCGCGTTCCACATCGTCGCCAAACAAGGCCACCCGATTGCGCCCGGGTTGCTTGGCGGTATACATAGCGATATCGGCCTGTTTGGGCAGCTCGTCGATGTGTTCAGTCTGGTCGGCCCCGCAAAAGGCAATGCCGATGCTGATGCTGATGGGCTCGTTGATCCCCAGATCGCTGAATTTCTTGGCGTCGAGTAGGCTCTGGCAGCGTTGTGCAATCTGTCGGGCCTGGGCCGGTGTGGTGCGCAACAGAATGGCGGCAAACTCATCACCGCCCAGGCGGTACAGACGGTCGTTGGCACGCAGCGCCGTGACCAGCGCATCGGCGATGAGCGTCAGCACACGGTCGCCTTTTTCGTGACCGTAGGTGTCGTTGATGCTCTTGAAGCGGTCGCAGTCAAACAGCAAAAAAGCCACGCCCTGCGGCACGGCCTTGATTTCCTCGCGAAAGCGCGTCCAGTCTTCTTCGTAGGCGCGCCGGTTATAACAGTCCGTCAGTACATCGTGGCGCGCCTGCGAGCGAAATTCACGGTTCTGGTGTTCCATCGAGCCATGCAGTTCGCGTAATTGCAGTTGGTAGTCAAACAGTGAACGACGAATGTTTTCCAGTTCCCTGACCTGCATCTGGCTGATCTGGTCGGGATTGGAGTCGAACCGACCCTGACGCATGGCGTCGATGTCCTCTGACAATTTTCGCAGCGGACGCACCAGAAGCCGGTTGTGCGCGACAAAACCCAGCAACGCCGTCACGACCAGCAAAACAAGCAGCGCGAGCAGTGCGCGTGAGAACACGTTCTGGAAGCGGACTTGCTCGGGGTTGGGGCGAGCACCCAGGCTGATGTTTTCGGCGAGATCGGCTACAGGCAGGCTTGCCCCAGGTTTCAGCGCCAGCTTGATGCTGGCCGGGTCGGTGAAGCGGAAACTGTTCTGGGTCAAGAGCTCTGCCATGTAATTCAGGCGAATCAATCCGTGGCCGATCAGCGCCAGCCGTCGGCCGTCGCTATAAATGGGAAATGCGTAATACAGAACAATGACACCGGCCTCGTTGCGCAGCCAGCTGGTGGGGAAATGGGGTGAGACACTGGCTGGCAGTTTGACGGGCAAGCCATTTTTCTCCGTGCGGGAGGACAGCATGGCGTCCGATTGATCGTATAGGGCGATATGCGCATTACGGCTGAGCATGCCGCTTTCATAAACCCGCTGGTCTCGCCAATAGGCGTAGTACTCGGGCACGACCAGCTGTTGCCGGGTTTCATCCCAGCGTGCCAGGAGATCAGCCTGGTTTTTGATTCGGCTCGACAGTTTTTCGACGGCAGTGGTGAGTTCAGCCTTGGCCGCAACCTGGCTGGATTGCATCAGGTTGCGCGAAATGCCCCGCATTTCATGGAGCGCAAGTCCGCCAATCAGGCTCATCAGCACCAGCACGCTACTGATGAAAACCAGCGCGACTTGCCTGATCGGAACCGAGTTGGGCCACTTCATGGCGAGGGGGGGAGCGTCTTCAGGAAACCGAGGGTGTGATCGAGCAGGTCGAACTCATGTTCGGCATCCATGAAATGGTTGGCACCTTTCACGTTGATCATGGGTGCCCGGACCTGCTGCAATGCCTTGACCCAGGTGCGGCCGATCATCTGGTCGGCATCGCCCATGATGAGCTGCATGCGGACGGGGACGGCTTTCACGGCGTTCAGGGTGCGCGTCTGGTCCCACACGACATACGACAGCAGATCGGCCGGGGGGGCGGTGTACTTGCTGCAGAGCGAAACGTTTTGGGTGACCAGGGCGGTTTGCTTGCGTTGGATCCGATCATTTAATTGGGCGATGAGGACGTCGCGCGAGGTAGAGGCAATTCGGGTTTCAATCAGCGAGGTTCCGACGTAGGCCTTGATTGCTGGATCGGGGTGGGCATTCAAGTAAGCCAGCAGTTGCAGGCTGCCAAAGCTGTGACCAAACAGCACGATACGCTGATGACCCCGCGATTTGAGCCACGCTACCCAGCGTCTGATCTCGGCGATATCTTCTTCCATGTTGTGATGGTGTATGGCTTCGCATGCCAGGCTTTGCCTTCGGTTGGGGATGTTCAGGCTGAGCGTAGGCAATAAAACCGTATAGCCTGCATCGTGCAGGCTGTTACCCATCGTTGCCACGGTGCGGAACTCGCGGGTCTGCAAAAAGCCATGCAACAGGAGCACCGCTGGTTTGCTGCGGTCACCGACCAGGTATTCGGCGCTGGCGCGGATTCCAGGCCGCATGTCGAGATCGATGATTGAAGCTTGAGAGATGACAGGAAAAAGCCATAACAGCAAGGAAATCCACGTGATGCGCATGTTTGGATGAGTCTGAATTAAAGGCCTACTTCGCAGATTACGGTAAAAATCCCTAATTTCTATAGGCCAGTTTCATCGCTGCCAGGGCCGTTTGGGCGGGTGTTACACTCCTGCCCGAAGTTTGGCGTAAAAATGTCTGGCCTGGATGTCTGATCTCAATCATATTTTTTCCCCTGATGGCGCGTGTGCCACGGTTCTGCCCGGCTGGCGTTCGCGTCCGCAGCAATTGGCCATGGCTGAGGCGGTCGAACAGGCGATTGCGGATCGCGGCGTGTTGCTGGCCGAAGCCGGCACCGGTACCGGAAAAACCCTGGCGTATCTGATTCCTGCCTTGTTGTCGGGAGGCAAGGTGGTGATTTCCACCGGCACCAAGGCCCTGCAGGACCAGCTGTTTCACCGCGATTTGCCGGCCGCACGCCGCGCGCTGAAGTCGCCGGTCAAGGTCGCGCTGCTCAAAGGACGCGCCAATTACGTCTGTCACCATCACCTGCAACGCAACCTGAGCGACGGCCGCTTTGCCAACCGCGACGACGCGGCATGGCTGCAAAAAATCGCCCGCTTTGCCGAAACCAGCAGCAGCGGCGATCGCGCCGAAGCCGAAGGCATCCCGGAAGACGCCACCGCCTGGTTTTACGCCATTTCCAGCCGCGACACCTGCCTCGGCAGCGAATGCGACCATTACAAGGATTGCTTTGTGATGGCTGCGCGCAAGGCCGCGATGGAGGCCGAGGTGGTGGTGGTCAACCATCACCTGTTCTTCGCCGACCTGTGGCTGAAGGATGAAGGCGTGGCCGAGCTGCTGCCCGCCTGCAACACCGTGATCCTTGACGA
The DNA here is from genome assembly GCA_001802655.1 of Hydrogenophilales bacterium RIFOXYD1_FULL_62_11. GTDB lineage: Bacteria > Pseudomonadota > Gammaproteobacteria > Burkholderiales > Thiobacillaceae > Thiobacillus. Next base: position 985 of record MGZO01000036.1, on the reverse strand, counting down.
AGCGCATCAACTGGCCGAAACCGCCGCGCAGTTTTTTGGCGAAACCCTGTCGGTGGCGCAATTGCTTGATCTGGCAGGCGATACCAAGCGCCTCGCGGCGGTCAAGGCAGGCGATTTTCCGGCACTGCGCCGCGCCGCCGAAGATCTGGGCAAGGCTGCGCGCGATTTGCGTCTGGCGTTTCCGCAAAACCCGGTCAAAGCGACGGTGGCGGAACTGACGCGCTATGACAAATGGCCGGATGCATTGAAAGCGCTGACGGCAGCGCTGGATGAAATGGCCAAGCTGCTGGAAACCCAGGCCGAGCGCGACGCCGATCTGAAAAACTGCTTCGAGCGCGCGCAGGGCGTGCAGGCCATGCTGGCCAGCTGGCAGCGCGACGACGACCCCGCCAATCCGCGCGTGCGCTGGCTCGAAACCACACTGGGTTCGCTGCTGCTGCACGCCACCCCGCTGTCTGTTGGCGCCATGTTCGGCGCCAAGCTCACCGAGCGCGCGCAGGCGTGGATCCTGACTTCCGCCACGCTCGCGGTCGGCGGCGATTTCACCCACCTGAAAACCCGGCTCGGCATCGAGCAGGCCGAAACCCTGTGCGTCGACAGCCCCTTTGATTACCCGCGCCAGGGCGTGCTGTATGTGCCGCAAGGCCTGCCCGCGCCCAACACCCCCGAGTTCACCGACGCCGTGGTCGCGGCTGCCTTGCCGGTGCTGGAAATCAGCCGCGGGCGCGCATTCATCCTGTTCACCAGCCTGCGTGCGCTGGAAAAAGCGCGCGGCCTGTTAGTCGAAGCGTTCAAACAGCGCGGCTGGGACTATCCACTTTTAGTCCAGGGCGACGCACCGAAGAACGAGCTCCTCGCGCGGTTTCAGAAGGCGGGTAACGCCGTGCTGTTGGGCAGCCAGAGCTTCTGGGAAGGCGTCGACATGCCGGGAGAGGTGCTGTCGGTCGTCATCATCGACAAGCTCCCGTTCCAGCCGCCGGACGAT
>MGZO01000035.1:71524-72383 GCA_001802655.1 Hydrogenophilales bacterium RIFOXYD1_FULL_62_11 | reverse complement strand
CCCCGCAAGGTGACTATCCCGGCACCGTCGTCGCCCTGGCTCAACTGGTTGCAGATGCCGAAGCCGGGCTGAATCAAACCGGCAGCGTCGGGGTTGGCACCCCCGGCGCGATCTCGCCCGCCAGCGGCTTGATGAAAAACTGCAATTCCACCTGCCTCAATGGTCGGCCGCTAAAGGAAGATCTTGAACGCGCGCTGAATCGGGAGATTCGGCTTGCCAACGACGCCAACTGCCTGGCGCTGTCCGAAGCGACCGACGGCGCCGCCGCGGGTGCGGAAACCGTGTTCGGCGTGATTCTGGGAACCGGTGTCGGTGGCGGCGTGGTGGTGCGCGGCCACGTGCTGAATGGCGCCAACGCCATCGCCGGCGAATGGGGGCATTCGCCGCTGCCCTACTTCCAGTTCGCCGCTGCGCCGTCCGACCGCGCGTCCACCGGCAGCCACCCCGCCACCGGCGAAACGCTCATCCATCCCTGGCCCAGCCCGCGCGAATTCGAAACTGCGCCCGCCTGCTACTGCGGCAAAAAAGGCTGTATCGAAACCTGGCTGTCCGGTCCCGGCTTTGCCGCCGACCATGTGCGCTACGGCGGCGAAGACCTGCCTGCTGTGGAGATCGCACAGCTCGCTGCAGCGGGCTACGGCCCCTGCAGCGCCACCCTGGCACGCTATGAGGAACGCCTGGCCCGTGCGCTCGCCAGCGTCATCAACCTGCTCGACCCCGACGTCATCGTGCTCGGTGGCGGCCTGTCGAACATCGCCCGACTCTACGACACGGTGCCGAAACTCTGGCGGCGCTACGTGTTTTCCGACCGTGTCGATACCCGGCTGGTGCCACCGAAATTCGGCGACTCGAGCGGCGT
>MGZO01000035.1:70839-71493 GCA_001802655.1 Hydrogenophilales bacterium RIFOXYD1_FULL_62_11 | reverse complement strand
CAGGCATACCCACCCGAAACGGTTGCACGCAACAATGTGTCAAAAACACAATAATGTTTAATTTGTGCTAAATTTACACAAACACCTGTAAGGATACGCCCATGAGCCTCGCACTCGCACCCGATATCGACCCTTCCAGCGTGCTGGCCGAAGCCCTCGCCAATGCGGGCAAACACTTGGGCATGAGTCAGGCTGAGCTGGGTGAAATCATTGGCAAGGATCGCACCGTCATCAGCCGTGGCCGCATCGCTGCCGACAGCAAGGCGGGCGAACTGGCGCTGCTGTTCATCCGCTGCTACCGCGCGCTCTACGTGCTGGTCGGCGGCAATCCGCAGCAGATGCGGCACTGGATGCAAACCGACAACCTTCACACCGGCGGCATTCCGGCCGAGCAGGTTAAAACCGTGCAGGGTCTGACCACCGTACTGGAATACCTGGATGCCATGCGCGGGAAACTGTAAGTGGTCGACTGGGAGGCGGTTTTAACCCAGGCTCCGCGCGTCGAACTGTCCGGCGTACTGCTGCGCCTGGTGGAAAGCCAGGAACAGGTGGCAACCAACCATCTGGTGGCATCGCTCGACCGCCAGGCCGTGCTGGAAAACCTGCTGGAAACCACCAAGCCACGCCGGCGCAAAGGCACCGAACACCTGCACT
>MGZO01000035.1:65356-70819 GCA_001802655.1 Hydrogenophilales bacterium RIFOXYD1_FULL_62_11 | reverse complement strand
TCGCTGGCTATCGAAACGGTGCTGGCAGAAGCCGCCTATTCCCGTTTTGTATTCTGGGCGGGCATGGCCACGCCGCCCACCGGCAAGCTGGACACCCAGCACACCCTGTTTGGCGTGGCGGTTCAGTCGCATGCCGGCCTGCGACTGCAAGACCCGCCCTTCGCCCAGCATCGGGATGCGTTGCAGCATCCCTCGGATTACCGCGCAAGCCAGGCGCTGGGGGCCAAGATGCGGGCGGCCGGGGTCGAGGCATTCGCGTTCCAGTCCGCCCGCGTACCGGATGGGGGACTCAACCTTGCCCTGTTCACCCCGCTGGCCTTTGCCAAACCGGCACCGGACTCGCAAGAGCCGTGGTTATGTGAGCTCACCGGCGAGCGTGTCAAATTCCATACGGCATACGGCAAAACCATCCACGATTTCCCGATCGCAGCCTTTCAGGTAAATGGCACACTTCCGCAACCCACCTGAGTTCATTCACCATTCCGGCGACGGCCGGCAACCGCTAAGATGAAACGTCAACCCACGCGAGGAGAGAGTCATGATTTTTGCCAATCGTCATCAGGCCGCCGATTTGCTGGCGGCAGCTTTGGCTGACTACAAGGGACGCCATCCGCTGATTCTCGCCATCCCGCGCGGCGCGGTGCCGATGGGCCTGCAACTGGCGCGGGCGCTGGAAGGCGAACTCGACGTGGTACTGGTGCGCAAGCTGCGCGCGCCGTTCAATCCGGAATTCGCCCTCGGCTCGGTCGACGAGTCAGGCTGGACCTACATCGCCGACTATGCCGAATCGGCCGGCGGCACACCCGCCTATCTGCAACAGGAAAAGCAGGCGCAGCTCGAGACCATACGCCAGCGCCGCGCGCACTACACTCCGCTGCGGCCACCGATCGACCCGGCCGGGCGCATCGTCATCGTGGTGGACGATGGCCTCGCTACCGGGGCAACGATGATCTCCGCGCTGCATGCGCTGCGCGCACAGAAACCGGCACGGCTGATCTGCGCGGTGCCCGTGGCACCACCCGACACGCTGGAAAAAATCCGGCCGTATGCCGACGAGGTGGTGTGCCTGCATGCGCCAGTCTCCTTCCGTGCAGTGGGGCAGTTCTATGCCGAGTTTCCACAGATTGAGGACGCGGAAGTCGAGGCCATTCTCAGCCAGACCTGAGCGCGATGCGACGCGGTCATGCCCGGGCCGAGCGCAGCCATGCCTTGCGCAGCTCTTCCAGCCCACCCATCAGCACGGCACCCGCCAGCGCGAACAGCCACACATCCGCGCCCACCGGCGCCGTGCCGAACAGCCAGTTGCCGGTCGGGGTATAGAGAATGAACAGCAGCATCAGCAGTTCCGCCGCGATGCCCAGCAGGATCAGTGGATTGCTGAACAGCCCGAATGAGCGCGCGGACTTGAGCGGATGACGGCACAGAAACACGTTCATCACCTGCATCACCACGATCGTCGTCAGGCAGGCCGCGGTCGCTTGCAGATACAGCGGGTCTGAGCGGGCGAGCGTTTCGCCATAGCCCCATCCGGCGGCGTTGAGCACGATGAAGAAAACGGCCATTGCGGCGGCTGCTTCCAGCACCCCCAGAAACAGGTAGGCGCGGGCGATCAATCCCCATGACAGCAAGCGTTCGTTGCGGGCGCGCGGCAGCCGCCGCATCACGCCGGGATCGGGTTTTTCGGCGCCAAGCGCCAGCGCGGGCAGCATGTCGGTGCCGAGGTCGACCGCGAGGATCTGGATGATGGTCAACGGCAGTGGAATGCGGAACAGCACAAAGGCAAGATACGGCACCAGCTCGGGAATATTCGAGGACAGGATGTAAGTGAGAAACTTGCGCAGGTTGTCGAACACCGCCCTCCCCTCCTCGATGGCCGCGACAATGCTGGCGAAGTTGTCGTCGAGCAGGATCAGGTCGGCTGCTTCCTTCGCCACATCGGTACCGGAAATACCCATGGCTATGCCGATGTCGGCGGCCTTGAGTGCCGGTGCATCGTTCACCCCATCGCCGGTCACCGCAACGATTTCACCCTTCTTCTGCAGCGCCTCGACCAACTGCATTTTCTGCACGGCAGCCACGCGGGCGAACAGGATCTCCGGCGCATCCAGCGCCAGCTGGAGCTGCGCCGGAGACATACGGCCAAGATCGTCGCCGGTGATCACGACCGGCTGGTCGGTCTTCAGCAGACCAATCTCGCGGGCAATGGCCTGCGCCGTATGCGGTAGATCACCGGTCACCATGATCACGCGGATACCCGCCGTGCCACAGCGTGCAATGGCTTCCGGCACTTCGGGCCGGGGAGGATCCTCCAGCCCGACCAGCCCCGCGAGGGTCAGGCCGCGCTCCTCGGTGGGCAGGCTTTTGTCCGCCACGCCGTGGGCAAAGGCCAGCACGCGCAGGCCGACCACGGCCATTGCGTCCTGCGCAGCGAGCAGACGGGTTTTCACCGCTTCATCGAGCGGCACGACCCTACCATCGAGTTGCACGGACTCGCACGTTGCAAGCACCGTCTCCAGCGCACCCTTGCAGTACACCATGCGGCCCTGCACCGTCTCGACCAGCACCGACATGCGCTTGCGATCGGTGTCGAAGGGGATCTCGCTGATGCGCATATAACCGTCCAGCCTGCCTGCCACCTGTCGCCCCATGCCGACCAATGCCCCTTCCATCGGATCACCCAGCCATTCATGCTTGCCGTGATTGTTAGTCTCTTTCAGGTTGTGGCAAAGCGCGGCATTGATGAAGAGCGCGAGGTGATCCACCGCCAGCCGCGGCTGCGTCACCAGATCGTCCGCCGTGACAAACGCTCCACCCAGCCACAACCGCCGCACCGACATGCGGTTCTGCGTCAGCGTGCCCGTCTTGTCGGACAGGATCACCGTGGTCGAGCCGAGCGTTTCCACTGCGGACAGGTGGCGCACCAGCGCGTTGCGCTTCGCCATGCGCTGGGTGGCCATCGCCAGCGACAGCGTCACCGTCGGCAACAGGCCCTCCGGCACGTTGGCGACGATGATGCCGATGGCGAACAGCAGGTTTCCCCAGAACGGCAAGTCGAGCGCCAGGCCAATCAGGAAAAACACGCCGCCGAGGCCGGTGGCAATAAACGCCACGATGCGCGACAGCCGCGCGATCTCTCGCTGCAACGGCGAAATCGCCTCGCCTGCTGTCTGGGTCAGATGGGCGATCTTGCCGAACTCGGTGCGCATGCCGGTGGCATACACCACCGCGCGCGCCTGCCCCGACACCACCGCCGTGCCGGCCAGCACAATGTTGTCTGCAAACAGCGGCGACACCTCCGGGTGGGGATCGGCATTGCAGGCCTTGGGTAGGGATTCGCCGGTGACCGTCGCGGTGTTGACGCGCAGCCTGAACGCCTCGATCAGACGGCAGTCGGCCGGCACCAGCGCGCCCTCCTCCAGCAGCACCAGGTCGCCCGGCACCAACTCGGTCGCCAGCAACTGCACGGCCTCGCCGTCGCGCATTGCCACCACCTGCTGCGGCAGCAACTGGCGCAGCGCTGCGACCGCCCGCTCGGCCTTGTAGGCCTGCCAGAATGAAAAAATGCCGTTAATGAGGACGACGCCGACAATGGCGACCCCCAGTCGTGCCATGCCCTGACCGGGATCGAAATAGTCGGCGAAAAATGCCAGCGCCGCGCCCAGCCACAGGATGATGGCGAAGAAGTGGGTGAACTCGCGGGCAAACCCAAGCAGCAGGTTCTCGCGCCGCACTTCCTCGACATGATTCGGGCCAAACTCAGCCTGCCGCCGCGCCGCTTCGGATCCCGTCAGCCCCGCAACCGAGGTATGCAAGCTGGCGAGAGACTGCTCTGCAGTGAGGCTCTGGATATGCACAGTCAACCCATCCGTGTCGTCGCTACCCAGCGTAGTGCAGCGATTCGGAAAATCCAGACGGATTCAAGCTCCGCTCCACCCACATCAAGCGCCTGTTGTGTGATGCCACAAATCCCATTCAAAACATTGATTTGTAAAAATACATACAGGTCTTATTAATGAATTGGCAAGTTTTGAATTCGTTGTGGGTCTGGATTGCTTTTGGTGTGGCCTGTGCCTAGATTGATTGGGGCAACCTAGGCGATGGACTGCATCTCGTTGCGCACAACCCTGGCAGTCGAGTCCCAAATTGTCCTGACCATCGATTCCTGTTGCAGGCATGCCGATGGTCATTTTCTGGCACATTTGTTCAAGGAGAAAATCATGGCACTCGTCAAGTGGGAACCCATCCGTGAAATCGAAGACCTGTTTGATCGCTACACGTCGAAACTCGGCTGGCCGAGCCTGGGTCGCGAAGCGTTTTCGACGACGGAATGGTCACCCAAGGTGGATATCAGCGAGACCGACCAAGCGTTCACCATCAAGGCCGAACTCCCGGAGGTACGCAAGGAAGATATCAAGGTCAACATCGAAAATGGGATGTTGAGCATCAGCGGCGAGCGCAAGCAGGAGAAGGAAGAAAAAGACAAGAAATTCCACCGCGTCGAACGCTTTTACGGCAGCTTCATGCGCAGTTTCACGCTGCCCGACAACGTGGATGCCTCCCAGATCAAAGCCGAATACAAGGACGGCATGCTCAACCTGAGCCTGCCTAAAACCGCCGAAAACAAGCCCAAGGCAACCGAAGTGAAGATTCAGTAGGCATGCTGGATCGCCAGGCGGGTGCGATATCGCCTCGATTAAAACTAAAAGTAGCACCCGTCTACCCGATGGTCCGGCGGACGGGTGCTATAACGTCACTCACTCAGGAGACTCAATGGCTACGCTCAGTTCATCCCAACTCGATCAACTCGTTTTGCAGTTGAAGCAGGATTACCAGGCCTTGTTGGCCGAGGTGCGTCAGGAACTGGAGAATTCGGGCGAGCAACATCGCATCGATCTGCTCAACAACGAACCCGGCGACAGTGGCGATGAGTCCATGGCCAGCACCCTGGCGGATTTCAATATGGTTGTCGTGGATCGCCATGTCCATGCATTGAGGGATATCGAAGCCGCGCTACGGCGCGTCAGGGAGCAAACGTATGGCGTGTGTATCGACTGCGGGGACGCGATTGCGTACGCCCGCCTGCACGCCTACCCCACTGCCAAGCGCTGCATTGAATGCCAGGAAAGGCATGAGCGGAGCGCTGCACTGTCAGGCCACCCCGGCATGTAACCCCTGAACCCGATCGTTGCAGCGCGAGCGACGTACTGGCCTAGCGTGCAGCCGGTGCGAAATGTCCCGCAAACCACAGCGCTGCCTGGCGCGCCACTTCTTCCAGCGTGCCGGATTCCTCGAACAGGTGGGTGGCGCCCGGAACAATCAGCAGTTTCTTTTCACAACGCAACTGATCGTAGGCCTGCTGGTTGAGGTCGATCACCCCGTCATCCCAGCCGCCCACCAGCATCAGCGTGGGCGCAGCCACCGTTGCCAGGGCCTCGCGGCTGGCCAGATCAGGACGGCCGCCAC